>RGCL01000230.1 GCA_009919175.1 Betaproteobacteria bacterium | reverse complement strand
CCAAACCAATCCCAGGAAAACACTGGAAAGGCGTCGATTAAGGGGCCTGAGTTTCATCACAATGCAAGCGTAGCTGTTTTGTGAATCGAAACAGCACCAGAGGTTTCGATTCAACACCCATGCAAATGAACCGCTCTATCTTCTCCTGTGCGCTTTCCCTTTTGCTCAGCGCTTGCGCCGTGACGGACGTCTCCACACCTTCGAGCAGCCCGGCGGCACTGCCCCTGGTGAAGGCCGGGTCGCCCAACCCGCCCCGATCCATTCTGTACGTGGGCAACAGCTTCATGTACTACAACACCAGCCTGCACAGCATGGTGAATCAGTTGGCGCGAGCCAGCAACGATCCCCGTGCGGCCCAGCACCGCTCGACGTCGCTCACCATCAGCGGCGCTGGGATGGACTGGCATGACTTGGAATCCTATTTGCGACCCGATGGCCTCGGTCGTTACTCCTTCGTGGGTGACAACGAGGTCCGATTCAATCCCCCAGGCCGCCAGTACGACTCGGTCATGCTGATGGACTGCAGCCAGTGCCCGGTCCATCCAACGTTGTCGAAGGTCTTTTTTGAATATGCCAAGCGCCACTCGGTGACGGCCCGTTCAAAGGGCGTCGAGCCCATGTTCTTGATGACCTGGGCTTATGAGGACAAGCCTGACATGACCAAAGGGCTTGCGGACGCCTACACCGAGGCCGGCAAGCAGAACCAAGCCCATGTCATTCCAGCCGGCCTGGCCTTTGCGGCGTCAATGGCCAAGCGGCCAGACATTGCCCTCTATGTGCCCGACAAGCGCCACCCAAGCCTTGCGGGCAGCTACTTGACGGCTGCGACGGTGGTGGCTTCTGTTTGGAATGTGAACCCGGTGGGCAGCAAATACACCGCGGGATTGGATGTGAACGTCGCGAGGCATCTGCAGGAGGTGGCCTGGGAAACCAGCCAGCGCTACCACGCCAGATGAGAAAAACCGCTGCCGCTTTCGCGGTCAACGGTTTTGCGGGAATGCCAATGGCGCAACCCGAGCGCCAACGTTTTCCAGCGCGACATTCATCTGCT
>RGCL01000229.1 GCA_009919175.1 Betaproteobacteria bacterium | reverse complement strand
GTGGCCCATGGGACGGTGATGGCAGAGATGCCCAAGAGTAAGCCCACCAGTGGGGCGAACGCAAACACCATGATGGTGTCGTTGAGCGCGACCTGCGACAGCGTGAACAGAGGGTCACCGTTCGTGAGACGGCTCCAGACAAACACCATCGCCGTGCAGGGGGCCGCAGCCAGAAGGATCAGGCCGGCGATGTAGCTGTCGAGTTGGTCTGCGGGTAAAAACGGGGCAAACCAATGGCGGATGAAGAGCCAGCCCAAAAACGCCATTGAAAACGGCTTGACCAGCCAGTTGACGAACAGGGTCACGGCGATGCCGCGCACATGTTGACGCACTTGCCCCAGCGCAGCAAAGTCCACCTTCACCAGCATGGGGATGACCATGACCCAGATCAAGAAGCCCACGGGCAAATTGACCTGGGCCACTTCCATTGCGCCGACGGCCTGGAAGACGACAGGAAAAAATTGCCCAAGCGCGATGCCCAGCATGATGCACAGGAACACCCACAGCGTCAGGTAACGCTCAAAAAAGCTCATCGGGGACTGGGCCGCCGCTTTGGCCGAGACTTCACATGGCGCACTCATGGTCAACTCTGGGCCAAGTCGCGGGCGGTTTGTTGTATGGCCATCTGGCTCAGGCTGCCCTGGGGCAGATTCACGAATAGATTCAGTCGTTTGCGCATGAGGTGCAGGGTTTGCAGGAAAGCCTCGCGCTTTTTGTCGTCATCGCCCTGGACTGCGGAAGGATCGGCATAACCCCAGTGGGCCGTGGCAGGCTGGCCAGGCCAATAGGGGCACACCTCGCCAGCGGCGTTGTCACAGACGGTGATGACCAAATCCATATGGGGCGCGTCGGGCTTGGCAAACTCGTCCCAGCTCTTGCTGGAAAGCCCATCTGTCGACACACCGGCCTTGCTCAAGGTCTCGAGGGCCAGCGGATTGGGGCGCTGGTTTTCACGGGGGCTGCTGCCCGCTGAATACGCCTTGAAACGCCCCTGGCCGAGGTGGTTGAGCAGGGCTTCTGCCAAGATGCTGCGCGCCGAGTTGTGCGTGCACAGGAA
>RGCL01000228.1 GCA_009919175.1 Betaproteobacteria bacterium | reverse complement strand
GCCGAGGGCCGCGGCGTTGCCGAGGGTGACCTTGCCGTCGGCGAGGTTGACGCCGCCGGTGAAGGTGTTCGCGCCGGAAAGGGTGACGTCGCCCGACGTCGTCTTGGCGAGGCCGTCGGAGCCGGTGAGGACGGCGGAGATCGCGCCGGAAGTCGGGACGACCTTGGCCGCATCGATGGAGCCGCCGGCGAGCGTGCCGCCCGCGACGACCACGGTGTTGGAGATCGCCGTGTCGTTGAGGTTGAGCGTGCCGCCGTTGACGAGGACGTCGCCGGTGCCGAGGGCCGCGGCGTTGCCGACGACGAGCGTGCCGGCGCCGAGGGTGACGCCGCCGGTGAAGCCGGTGTTGGCGGCGGTGAGCGTGAGGACGCCGGACGCGGACTTCGTCAGCACGTTCGAGCCGACGAGCAACGCGGAGATCGTGCCGGACTTCGCGGTGAGGTTGGCGACGTCGAAGGCGCCGCCGGTGAGCTCGCCGCCCTCGACGACGATCGCGTTGGTCAGCGTCCGGCCGCCGAGGTCGAGCACGCCGCCCGTGAGCGAGACCGTGCCGCCGCCGAGGGCCGTGGCGCCGCCGGCGACGATCTTGCCGCCGGAGATGTCGGCGCCGCCGGTGAAGTCGTTGACGCCGGAGAGCGTGACGACGCCCGCGGTGGTCTTGGTCAGCTTGCCGTTGCCGGTGAGCTTGGTCGCGACGGTGCCCGCGGTGAGCACGAGCTTGTCGACGGCGATCTCGCCGCCGGTGATCGTGCCGCCGGTCAGCGTGACGACGTTGGCGAGGCCGGCGGTGACGCCGAGGTCGAGCGTGCCGCCGCTGACGGTCACGGCGCCGAGGCCGAGCGCGGAGACGTGGCCGGCGACGAGCGTGCCCTGGCTGACGGTGACGTCGCCCTGGAAGGTGTTGAGGCCGTCGAGGCGCAGCGAACCGTTGGTGTTCTTCGTCAGGCCGGCGGAGCCGCTGAGGGTCGCGGACACGATGCCCGTGCTGGCGTTGTTGAGCTGGCCGATGTCGAGGTCGCCGCCGGTCAGCGTGCCGCCGGTCAGCGTGACGACGTTGGCGA
>RGCL01000227.1 GCA_009919175.1 Betaproteobacteria bacterium | reverse complement strand
GCATCGTCGCCATTGAAGAGCGCGCTTTGCACGCCTGTCAACAAGCCGTTGTGCCAAAAGCCCCCATCGCCCATGACCGAGAGCACCCGGCGCTTCATGAGCGGCGAGACGCCGGCGCGACTGGCCAGGCTCATCCCGTAGCCCAGGATCGAATGTCCCACCGAAAAGGGCTCGAAGGTGGCCAAAGCATGGCAACCGATGTCGCCCGAGATGTGCACAGGCCCCACGTCTTGTTGGGCCATCTTCAATGCGGCAAAAACCGGTCGCTCCGGACAGCCGATGCACATGCCTGGCGGACGCCCTGGCAGGGGCTGTCCCAGGGTCTGCTGCACATCGCGGCGGCGTTCGGCGTTACCTCGCAACCACTGCCGGGTGGACTCGGGCACTGCATCGGGCCGATGGCGATCGAGAAAGGCCATCAAACCCGCCGCCATGACTTCGGCGGTGTACTCGCCTGCGCTGGGCAAGAGGTCTTTCCCATGCAATGGGGTTTGCAGATCGAGTCGGCGCAAGGCCAGGGCCAATTCCTGTTCAATGTATTCGGGTTGCCCTTCTTCCAACAACAGCACGGCCTGCTTGTCGGCACAAAAGGCGCAGAGGTCTTCGGGGACCAGCGGCCAGGTGACGTTAAGCACATGGATGGACAAGCTGCTGTGCCCAAAGGCATCGGCCAGACCAAACTGCTGCAAAGTACGTATCAGGGTGTTGTACAAACCACCCTGCACCACCAGCCCCAGGTCGGTGTGCTGAGTGCCGGGCATGGTTTCGTTCAGTCCGCGCTCACGGATGAAACGGCGGGCCGCCGGTATGCGCTCACTGGCCTTGATTTTTTCCTGCACAAAAGTGACCGGCGGATGTGCCAAACGCATGTAGTCAAATCGAGCCGGGTCTTGAATGAGGTTTTGCTTTGACCAGCGCGGGGCCATATTGTCTTTGGCTTCAAAGCTTCCGCGCACATGACAAGCGCGTATGCGCAACTCCAGAATGACAGGCATCCGGCTGGCCTCGCTCAATTCGAACCCTTGCTCGACCATGCTCACCATCTGCGGCAGATCAGGGCGAGGGTCCAGCAAGCAC
>RGCL01000226.1 GCA_009919175.1 Betaproteobacteria bacterium | reverse complement strand
TGGCCCGTCTCCAAAACCTCTTCGCCTTTTTCGTCGTAATGGCGCAGGGTGATGAAAATGTCCATGTCCTCGCTGGTGCTTGAGACCCACAATGTGGCCGACAAGGGGCCGGTGATTTCGGTGTCTTCGCTCATGGGGGCCGTCCAGACGCTGATGCCCATCTCTGGCTTGATGCCCCCGCCCATGACCTGTGACGAGGCTGCAGAGGATGAGCCCATGCTGCCCTTGGTCAGCACGGGGTAGGTGCACGAGGCTTTTGCGCTGGGTGGCTGGGTAGAGAGCTCGCCCTGTCGTGGCCCGTCGGCTGAGCTCGGGGTGTTTTTCAAGTCCAGGTAATAGCGGGTCCATTGTGTGCGCTTGAGCGGCCACTCGTTTTCATGGCGCCACACCACCCGGTCTTTGCCATGCCGGATGGCCAGTTTGACGGGGGGCTCCTTCATGATGCCGTTGTCGATGCCCTTGAGCCAATGGTCGAAGAATCGCAACTGGTCGGCACGGCCTTCTTCGGTATAGAAGGCATGGACATGCGAGCCGGAGTGGATGCGAAGCTTTCGATTCGGATTGTTCGACATCATGTAGGCTTCGGTGTTGCCTCGCAGATGCAAGCCAAAACCGGTCCAGTTGCCCGCTGTATAGAAGGGCACATCGATGCGGCTCCAATCGGCCACCGAGCCCGAAAGCACCCCGTTGTCCAGGTTGTTTTGCAGCCACCTGTCCAGCACATTGACCATCCAGGGATTGGATTGCTGGGTCGAGGCGCGACCCAGGTGATGGTGCAGCAAATGGGCGGTGAACCAGTTTGTCATGAAGATGCACAGCAAGCCCCCGTGATAAAGCGCATCGCGGTAGATGTCGGCAAACCCTTCCCACGGAATCATCGCCTTCAGTGAGGGCGGTCGCAGGTTGGCCACAAACCATTGGTTGATGGCGTAGTAAGAGATACCGCTGGTGCCAATATTGCCGTTGCTCCAGGGTTGGACGGCGGCCCACTCGATGGCATCATAAAAATCGATGGCTTCGGCCAGCGACCAGGGGTCATACTGACCAGGCGAATGTCCGGTGCCTCGACCATCGACCCG
>RGCL01000225.1 GCA_009919175.1 Betaproteobacteria bacterium | reverse complement strand
TTGAGGTTGTTGCAACTGATGAGAATGCTTCGGTTCAGGTTACTGGTGGCACTGAGTTGGTTGCTGGTGAGAATGCTTTGACTGTGGTTGTTACTGCTGCTGATGGTATGTCTGTTGCTACTTACACTGTTGGTTTGTTGGTTGCTTTGGGTAATAGTGTTGAGCTTTCAACGTTCCAGGTGAATGGTGAGGATGTTGAGGATGGTGGGTCGCTTGATTTGGCTCCTTTGACTTCTTCGGTTGATGTTGTTGTTGAGACTGTGGATCTGGATGCTTCTTATGAGGTAGCTGGGGATTCTGGTTTGGTTGTTGGTGCTAATACGTTGACTGTTACTGTTACTGCTGCTGATGGTGAGACTGTTGCTGTTTATACGGTTACTTTGAATGTTCCGTTGAATAATGACGCTTCGTTGGCTGTCTTTACGGTGAATGGTGTTGCTGTTGAGGATGGTGGCAGTGTTGATGTTGATTATGGCACTAGTGAGGTTGAGGTTGTTGCGACTCCGACTGATTTAGATGCGACTGTTGTGGTTTCTGGTAACACTGAGTTGCAGTCTGGTGAGAATACTTTGACTGTTACTGTTACTGCTGCTGATGGTGAGACTGTTGCTTCTTATACGGTGACTGTGAATGTTGCTTTGAATAATGACACTTCTTTGGCTGTCTTTACGGTGAATGGTGAGGATGTTGCTGATGGTGATGTTGTTGAGTTAGTTGCTTATACTGCTGAGGTTGAGGTTGTTGCGACTGCTACTGATGAGAATGCTTCGGTTGAGGTTTCTGGTAACACTGATTTGCAGTCTGGTGAGAATACTTTGACTGTTACTGTTACTGCTCAGAATGGTGATGTTGCTTCTTATGTTGTGACTTTGCTTGTTTTGTTGAGTGATGATACTTCTTTGGCTACTTTCACTGTGAATGGTGTTGATGTTGCTGATGGTGATGTTGTTGAGTTAGCTTCTTATACAACTGAGGTTGAGTTTGAGGTTGTTGCAACTGATGAGAATGCTTCGGTTCAGGTTACTGGTGGCACTGAGTTGGTTGCTGGTGAGAATGCTTTGACTGTGGTTGTTACTGCTG
>RGCL01000224.1 GCA_009919175.1 Betaproteobacteria bacterium | reverse complement strand
TGCGCGGGATCCCCAACGACCTCTACTTCCAGATCGGGCTGGTGACCCTGATCGGCCTCGCCGCGAAGAACGCCATCCTGATCGTCGAGTTCGCCGTCAAGGCGCGCGATGCGGGACGCTCCGCCGCCGAGGCCGCGGTCGAGGCCGCGCGGATCCGGTTCCGCCCCCTGGTGATGACCTCGATGGCCTTCGTCCTCGGCGTGGTCCCTCTGGTCCTGGCGGTCGGCGCCGGCGCCGGCGCCCGCCGCTCGATGGGCACCGGGGTCTTCGGCGGCATGCTCTTCGACACCTTCGTGGCCACGCTCTTCATCCCCTTGTTCTTCAAGCTCCTCACGGGCGACCGGAAGGAGCCGCGCGTATGAGTCTCCGCGCCTGCCTCCTCGGCCTCCCATTGGCCTGCCTGCTCGCCGCCTGCGCGGTCGGTCCTGATTACGAGCGCCCCGCCACGCCTTCGGCCGCGGCCTATCCCGAGGCCGAGGTCGGCGCCGGCGAGATCGCCGCGGCCTGGTGGCGAGGTTTCGCCGAACCGGAGCTCGACCGCCTGGTGGACCAGGCGCTCGCGGCGAACGCGGACCTGCGCGTCGCCGTCGCCCGCGTCGAGGAAGCCGCGGCGCAGTTCGCGGACACCGCGGGCGCCGGCCTGCCGGCGGTCGACGCGACCGCGGGCGACAGCCGTTACAAGGTGAGCACGGGCGCCTACGTGCCGGTCGGCGGCACCGCCGCCGGTCGCAGTCGCCGGACGCTCCGCGGCGGGCTCTCGACCTCCTTCGAGCTGGATTTCTGGGGCAAGGTCCGCCGGGCCGAGGAGGGCGCCCGCGCCCAGCTGCTCGCCTCCGAGCACGCCGCCGCGCAGGTCCGACTGACCTTGGTCGCCGCGGTCGTCCGCGCCTACGCGAGCCTGCGGACCGGCGAAGTCCAGGTCGACGCGGCCGCCGTCGTCCTCGCCGCCCGCGAGGAAGAGCTGGCCCTCATCCTGCGCCGCCACGCCGCCGGCTCGGCCCAGGCCGCCGAGGTCGCCGCCGCCGAGGTCAACCGCGCGGCCGCCGTGGCCGCCTTGTCCGACGCGCGCCGCGCCCGCGC
>RGCL01000223.1 GCA_009919175.1 Betaproteobacteria bacterium | reverse complement strand
GTGTCGGCGTCCTTGAAGCCGGTGCCGGTGATGGTGATGTTGTTCGCGAACGTCGTCGCCGCGTTGAACATGATCTGGCCGCGGTCCTTGACGATGATGTTGGCCGCGCCGAGCTGGGCCGGGGACGTGGTGATGATGCGGGTCGTGCCGCTCGCGGCGACGGTGGCGTCCTGCGAACCGAGCGTCAGCGTGCCGGCGTAGGCCGTGTTCGTGCCGGTGAGGTTGATGGTGCGCTGGCCGGCGGTGCCGAACTGGTTGCCGTAGGCGAAGACCGGGCCGGAACCGGCGAGGGAGCCGGCCATGGTGATGTCACCGCCGCCGCCGATGATGCGGAGGGCCGCGGCGGGCGCCACGGTGATGAGCGTGGCCCCGACGTTGGTCGCGCCGGTGGTCGAGAGCTCGAGGACGCCGGCGTTGACGTTGGTCGGTCCGGTGTAGGTGTTGGCGCCCGAGAGCGTGAACTTGCCGGTGCCGGTCTTGGTCAGGCCGATGTTGCCGACGATGTTGCCGGAGAAGACCCCGGCGGTGTAGCCCGCGGTGATGTCGGACGCGTTCAGGTTGATCGTGAGCGTCGACTGCGTGGCGCCGGAGTTCTGGACCTGCGTCGTGTAGGCGGCGCCCTTCGTGAGGCCCATCAAGGTCTGGTTGTAGCCGTTGAGGTCGAAGTAGCCGGCCGCCGAGTTGGCGAACTCGAAGACCGCGTTCGACGGCAGGCCGTCGTTGGCGCCCAGGTAGGTGTAGTCCTGGTTCTGGCGGATGGTCGCGCCGAAGGCGGAGCCGCCGCCCGCGAAGATCATGTAGCCGGCGCGCTGGGTGACCACCTGGCCGGCGGCGATGTTGAACTGGCCGCTCAGCTTCAGGGCGTTGGCGAGGGAGCTGCCGCCGTAGAACATGCCGCCCGCGGTCGTGCCGTTGTTGACCGTGATGTTGCCGGTGATCTCGGCGACGCCGGTGCCCGTCTGCATGATCAGGCCGGTTCCCACCAGGCCGATCATCGCGCCGGCGTTGGTGCCGATGGTGAAGTTGTTGGCCAGGGAGACGCCGCCGTTGATGCGGAGGCTCGGCGAGGTGCCGGACACCA
>RGCL01000222.1 GCA_009919175.1 Betaproteobacteria bacterium | reverse complement strand
CTCCACCAAGGCGGGCGTGCAGTACGCCGTCCCGGTGCAGACCCTGCTGTCGCTCACCGCGCTCAGCTTTCTGCCAGCGGCCCTGATGCTCATGACCAGCTTCACCCGCATCCTTATTGTGTTTTCGCTGTTGCGACAGGCCTTGGGGGTGCAGAACCTGCCGCCCAACATGGTGCTCACCGGCCTGGCCTTGTTCCTGACCTGGTTTGTGATGGGCCCCGTGCTCGACAACATCTACCGCGATGCCTACTTGCCCCTGGCCCAGGGCAAATTGGAATTCGAGCAGGCAGTGGCCGCTGGGGCAGAGCCTATTCGCAAGTTCATGCTGCAGTTCACCCGGCAGGAAGACCTGAATATTTTCGCCAAGATGTATGGTGCACCCATTGCCGTGCGTGCTGAGACGCCGATGTCGGTGCTGGTCCCGGCGTTTGCCGTGTCAGAAATCAAAACCGGATTTTTGATTGGCTTCATGATTTACCTGCCTTTCATCGCGATCGACTTTGCCGTGGCCAGCATCCTCACCTCACTGGGCATGGTCATGGTGTCACCCATGATGTTCTCCTTGCCGCTCAAGCTGGTCATCTTTGCCTTGGCCGATGGCTGGACCTTGCTGGCTGCATCGCTGGTTGCCAGTTACCGGATATAGCACCATGGATCCAGGATTCATCATCGAGATCACCTTCAAGGCCCTGTGGATGTCGCTGGTGCTGTGTGGGCCAGTGCTCATTGCCTTGCTGATTGTGGGCCTGGTCATCGGCATTTTGCAGGCGGCCACGTCGGTCAATGAAAGCTCAGTGGCCTTCATCCCCAAGTTGTTGGTGCTGGGCGCCGTGATCTTGCTGGTGGGGCCCTCCAGCCTGGGTGTTTTTGTCGATTACCTCAAAACGGTGATACTGGAAATTCCCGATACGCTGAAGTGAGTTGACCATGGTGCCCATTTCCCAGGAATGGCTCATCCACATTACCGAAGTGCTGATGCTGGTGTCCTTGCGCCTGCTGGGATTTTTTCTGGCCACGCCCCTCTTTGCATTTCGCGCGGTGCCCATTCGCCTACGGGTGGTGCTGTCGCTCGTGTTGGCCT
>RGCL01000221.1 GCA_009919175.1 Betaproteobacteria bacterium | reverse complement strand
TCGCGCGCTGGTACAACAGCTTGCAGCATTTGTGGCGAGCCCACGGCAACCCAATGAAGTCCTACCCGATTCCGGAGGACTTCTCTCTAGCCACCGCCGGGGGCATGGTCATTGTGGGCACGCCCGAGCAAGTCACCGAGCAACTCCATGCCGAGGTGGACAAAGCCGGCGCCACCTCTGGCTGAAGCCGAGGAATGGCATGCGTAAATTGCCGCCGCCGTGGTGCTGTGACCAGACCTCTCGGTAGCGGTCGGTGATGTCATGAACCGGGCGCGCCGGGCCATTGCACACAATGTTCACCCCATGTTCGGCGGCCCACGGTGCGGCTGCGGGCGCGGACAGTCCGTACCAGATCGGCGGGTGTGGCTTTTGCACACAGGTGAGTTCCATGGGAACGTTGTCAAACGTGTAATGCGATCCCTGAAAGTTCAGGACCGATGAGGTGAGGCCTTGCATGATCACCTCATACGCCTCGATGTACCGCTTGCCCGATTCCTGCGCCTGAACACCAAAATAGGACATCTCGTAGGGTGAACTGCCGCGGCCCACCCCGAGCTCCAGGCGGCCCTGGCTCATCTGATCGAGCATGCAGATTTCTTCGATCAGCCGCAGGGGGTGCGTGAGGCTCAAGGTGTACACCAGCGGGCCGAAGCGCAGGCGCCGAGTGCGTTGTGCCACGGCGGCCAGTGGGCCCAGGTTATCGAATCACCCCACCAACCCTTCGAACAGCCCAATCTCTCTGTCCATGCCTAGATATTATAGCAGTGGAGACTGGGCTTGTCAACAACAATGGTTAAGTAGAGAACTCTACGTCCGCTTTACACTTAGGGCAACTTAGACCACCTGGCCAAGGTTTAGATACTGCCTCAGTTGCTGAGCCAGTCCATTCACAGCTAACACAATGAACAACTTCGGGCGTGGTCAATTCTGGCACTGCGGCGGCCGCTGGCGTTTCTAAAATGATCGCATCAAGCTCATCACGCAGATGTTGCTCATCGGGGTCGTAAGCAATGCCGCGCCATTCTTTGATTTTGATAGTTTCGTCGCCGTTCCAAGTGTTGTACCAATCTGTGCCATTCCA
>RGCL01000023.1 GCA_009919175.1 Betaproteobacteria bacterium | reverse complement strand
GGGGCGGCAGGTGCTTCAGCAGGGGACTCCTGATCCACGTCATCGCGTTTGACAAAGGTGCGCTTCTTGCGCACCTCGACCTGAATCGTCCTGGCTTTGCCAGATGAATCAGCTTGCTTGATTTCGCTGGTGGATTTTTTGACCAGCGTGATTTTTTTGCGTGAAGGGGCTTCACTGCCGTGACTGGCCTTGAGATAACTCAGCAACTTTTGCTTGTCGTCATCGGTGAGCTCGTCACTGGGACTTTTATTCGCCACGCCTGCCGCACTGAGTTGCTCGATGAGCGATTCAGCGGGCTTTTTGAGTTCCTTGGCAAATTCGGAAACGGTCGTTCTCGTCATGTGTGAGTGGTCCTTCCATATCCGTTAAGCCTGACTGGCGAACCAGTGCTCTCGGGCTTTGATGATCAATTGGCGAGCCTCGTCTTCGGGTTGGCTGGTGATGTCCACCAACTCATCCACGGCCAGATCGGCGAGGTCATCTCGTGTGTGAATGCCGGCTTGAGCCAATTTGGCGATGAGCTCGGGCGTGAGGCCTTCGAGGTCGCGCAAATCCTGAGAGGCTTCTTCGACGCTTTCTTCACGAGCAATTTCAAGGGTGAGCAATGCATCTTTGGCACGCGCACGCAGCTCTTGCACGGTGTCTTCATCAAAGGCTTCGATTTCCAGCATTTCGTTGAGGGGCACATAGGCCACTTCTTCGAGGCTGGTGAAACCCTCTTCGATGAGGATGTCGGCCACGTCCTGGTCCACATCGAGCTTGGACATGAAGAGTTCACGCATGGTTTGCATCTCATCGGCCTGCTTCTGGGCTGACTCGTCTGCATCCATGATGTTGATCTTCCAGCCGGTGAGGTCGGAGGCCAGTCGGACGTTTTGACCGCCACGGCCAATCGCAATCGGGAGGTTTTCCTCGTCCACCACCACGTCCATGGCGTGCTTTTCCTCATCCACCACGATGGACATGACGTTGGCGGGTGCCAGGGCACCAATGACGAATTGGGCCGGGTCTTCGCTCCACAAAACGATGTCAACACGCTCGCCGGCCAATTCTGTGGTCACAGCATTGACGCGTGAGCCGCGCACCCCCACGCAGGTGCCAATGGGGTCGACGCGCTTGTCTTTGGACAACACGGCGATCTTGGCGCGTGAGCCAGCGTCGCGCGCGCAGGATTTGATCTCCAGCAGGCCTTGCTCGATTTCTGGTACTTCCTGGCGGAAGAGTTCGATCATGAATTCAGGCGCTGAGCGGGACAACAGAATGGGAGCGCCCCGCAGGGTGGGATCCACATCCATGATCATGGCGCGCACGCGGTCCCCGTTTCTGAGGTTCTCTTTGGGGATCATCTCGGTGCGGCGCAGACGCCCTTCGACGCGACCACTTTCGACAATGATGTCGCCCTTGTCCATGCGCTTGACGGTGCCCACGAAAATCCTTTCGCCACGCGAGAGAAAGTCGTTGAGCAACATGTCGCGTTCGGCATCGCGGATTTTTTGCAAGATGACCTGCTTGGCCGCCATGGCGCCAATGCGGCCAATGGGCACGGACTCGATGGATTCCTCAATGTGGTCGCCCACTTGCACATCGGGCAGGCGCTCCTGTGCATCCATGAGCATTTCCTCGGCATCGGGGTTTTGGAGCCCGGCCTCGTTGGGCACCACCAGCCAGCGGCGGAAACTCTCGTACTCGCCGGTTTGTCGGTCAATGGCAACCCGAATGTCTGCTTCCTGAACGGGATTGACCTTGTCAGCTTGCAGGAGTTTTTTGGTGGCTTGTGCCAGGGCCGATTCGACCGCAGCAAACACCAAATCATGATCCACGCTCTTTTCACGGGCAATGGCTTCAACCAACATCAACATTTCACGATTCATGATGGACCTCTTCTGATGCATCCTTAGCGGGCGATCTGCCCTTGAAATTCACAATTGGCGCTAGTCGCGCCTCCCTCAATTCATCACGCCTGAACCTGAGCACCTGCGTGGGGGTTTTCACCCGCTTGCTCGAGGGGCGACGACCCGGTTTGCTTTCGGGCTCATCACGCCACTCGATCTGCCATTCGTCGGCGGCATCGGTGGACGCCAACAAGCCTCTGAATTTTTTCCGCTGACCAGAAACGATCCCGGCTCCATCAGCGCCAATGGGTTGCCTCAGGGTGATGTCAATCACCTGACCCTCAAAGCGCGCAAAATCCTTGTCATTCCGCAAGGGACGATCGATGCCGGGGCTTGAGACTTCCAGCCGACGGTAGTCCACGCCTTCAACATCGAGCACGTATTGCAACTGGCGCGTCACGCGTTCGCAATCCTCCACCAGGATGAAGCGCTCGGGCTGCCCCTGCTCCCAGGGGTGGTCAATCGTCACGCGCACGGTTCCGCCAGCAGAGCGTTCGAGCTCCACCAGGTCGAATCCCATGCCTTCAACGGTTTGAGTCACCAGGGTTTGCATCTTTGATAGCTTGTCTTGCCCTTGATGGCCGCCTAAAGCCCATGGGGCTCAATTTATGACGGCCAAAAAAAATGGGCGGTTGATTTGCCGCCCATGGGTCGAATTGGCCTGAATTCTAACCCAAAGCCCGGCCTCTGAACAAAGGCCTCATCCGTGGGGGTGCCACATGCCAAAATCAGCCCATTCTGAATTTGGAGTACTGGACATGGCCACTTCGGGCTTTTTGAATGGAAAAAAATTACTCATCACGGGCGTCTTGTCCAATCGGTCGATTGCCTATGGCATTGCCAAGGCCTGTCGCGCACAGGGCGCCGAGCTGGCCTTCAGTTACGTGGGTGAGCGATTCAAGGATCGCATCACCGAATTTGCAGCCGAATTTGACTCCAAGCTGATTTTTGAATGCGATGTGGGTGACGATGCCCAGATCGAATCCACCATGAAAGGCCTGGCCGACCAGTGGGGACACTTTGACGGGTTTGTGCATGCGATTGGCTTTGCACCGCGCGAAGCCATCGCCGGGGACTTCCTCGATGGCCTCAGCCGCGAGGCCTTTCGCATCGCCCATGACATCAGTGCCTACAGCTTCCCGGCCATGGCCAAAGCGGCCCTGCCCTACCTCAATGACCGATCGGCCTTGCTCACCCTGAGTTACCTCGGCGCCCTCAGAACCGTGCCCAACTACAACACCATGGGCCTGGCCAAGGCCTCTTTGGAGGCTTCTGTGCGCTATTTGGCAGAGTCTTTGGGCAGCCTCAACCGGGGTATGCGGGTCAATGGCATCAGCGCAGGCCCCATCAAGACGCTGGCAGCCAGCGGCATCAAGGGCTTTGGCAAGATCCTCTCAGCCGTGGAGCAAAACGCCCCCATCCGCCGCAACGTGACGATTGACGACGTGGGCCATGTGGCAGCCTTTTTGTTGAGTGACCTCGCCGCTGGGGTGAGCGCCGAGATCACCTATGTCGATGGTGGCTTCAGTCAGGTCGTAGGGGGCATGGCCGAGGCAGGCTGAAGCCCAGGGTGCTCGTCCCGAGCCGGATCAGGCGCTTTGGCCTGCGACTGCAATCTGGCCTGCGTGGCCAGGGCATGCACCTTGGCAGGGCTCAGCGATTTGAGGTGATGGTCACTCCAGACCTGCCGCCATTTGCGCGCGCCAGGCTGGCCAGTCCACAGGCCCAGCATGTGCCGGGCCACCGATGACCAGGCCACACCCCGGCTTTGCTGCTGCTCCATGTAGATCACCATCGCCTCCTCCACAGCTTCGCGCGAAGACGAGGGTGGCTCATGCCCCAGTGCAAGGTCCCATTCGTGCATCCACCAGGGGTTGTGATAGGCGCTGCGCCCCACCATGAAGCCGTCCACCTGGTCCCAGTAAGGCATCACATCGGCACTGGTTTGAATGGCCCCATTGAGGACCACCGTCAGCGCGGGGAAGTCGCGTTTGAGGCGGACTGCCCAATCGCGCCGCAGCGGTGGGATTTCCCGGTTTTCTTTGGGTGAGAGACCGTCCAGCCAGGCGTTGCGGGCATGAACGATGAAGACCTCGCAGCCTTGCTCCGCGACGATGCCCACAAAGTCGCGCACAAAATCGTAGGACTCGATGCGATCGAGGCCGATGCGGTGCTTGACCGTGACAGGCATGCTCACCGCATCACGCATGGCCTTGACCCCTTGCGCCACCAGTTGGGGCTGAGCCATGAGACAAGCCCCAAAGGTGCCCCTTTGCACGCGGTCGGAGGGACAGCCGCAGTTGAGGTTGATTTCGTCATAGCCCCACTGCAGGCCAAGCCGTGCCGCCTGAGCCAAAGCCTTGGGCTCGTGCCCGCCCAACTGCAATGCAAGGGGGTGTTCAGAAGGGTTGAAGTCCAGATGCCTGGGCACATCGCCATGGATCAATGCGCCTGTGGTCACCATCTCGGTGTACAGGCGCGCCTGGCGGGTGATGAGTCGGTGAAAGAAGCGGCAATGGCGATCGGTCCAGTCCATCATGGGCGCCACGCACCAGCGCCAGGGGGAAATGGCAGACCCAGACGGCGCTCTTGCCATGCCCTCGGGCCATTCAGACATCGCGCACCTTGGCGGGGGCAAGCGTCATGGACGGTGCGGGCAAGGGGATGGCCTCGCGATCAAAGGCCAGCTTGAGGCGTTTGAAGTATTCCCGACGCACCTCGAACTGCGAATGCGGGGTGACCTTGACGCGGGCACGGATCGCCACGCTGGCGGAATCAAAACGGTCCACGCCCTGAAATTCCAGGCCAGCCAGCAAACGTTGTTGCCAGCTTGGCTCATCCAGCATGGATTGCAGGGTCTGGTGCATGAGGCGGATCACATCATCCAGCGGGGCCTGTGACGCGATGTCCATGTCCAGCACCGCCTGCGAGAAACCCAGGCTCAGGTTGGTGACCTTGGTGATGGTGCCGTTGGGGATGAAATGCACATTGCCCTCGTAATCCCTCAACCTTACATAGCGCAAAGTGATGTTCTCGACCATGCCCGTTGCTTCACCCAGGCGAATCACATCGCCTTGTCGGATCTGGTTTTCGAGCAACAGAAAAAAACCGGTGAAATAGTCCTTGACCAAATTTTGAGCGCCAAAGCCAACCGCCAGACCTGCCACGCCGGCTGCCCCCAGGAAAGGGGCCAGGTTAAAGCCCAACTCAGCCAGGATCAGCAAGACTGCCAAGAGGGTCACCGTGACACTCACGGCATAACGCGCCACGTGGCCCAGGGTTTCGGCCCGCTTGATGGCGTCGGTGTCATCGCTTCGGGCGCTCACCCGCTGGGTGAGCAGGCGAATGCCTCGCCTGGCCACGCGGGAGATCAACCATGCGGCAATCAGGATGACCGGGATGCGGATGAACACAATTCCCAGCTCCTGGATGGAGCGGGAACTCAGACCCAGCTGATTGAGATTCACACCGTCAAGCATGCATGCTCCGTTGGATATGCAAAGCACGCATCTTAGTGACTCTCGTCATGCACTTGCGGATGCGCTATCCCCTAACAGGCCGTCATGCGGCCTGGGGCAACACCACCTCGCAATTCCATGGCATGACTTTGCGCGGCATCTCCCGAGTGGAATCGATGCATCCGCCACCGGCGTAAACCCCTTGGGGATCGCGGTAACGCTTCATGGCCGAGAGGACTTGACTAGCCTTGATGGGATCAGACAAGGTTTGGTTGGTCAACTCGGTCACCACGTCTTCATCGATCTGGGGTGTACCGCGCTTGTTGATCCAAAAACCATGACGCCAGTGATAGAGCTCCACGCATTTGTGGTCCAGCGTATAGGGGTTGCGGTGATCCCAGAAATTGCAAAACAGACCTTGCCCAAGGTAGATGACCCAGGACCCTTCATAGCCAGTGGCATCAGATGACAGGGGGTGCGGGTTTTTGAACCAGATTCGGTCTCCAGGTACGTACCAGGTCATGGGCAAAGGTGCATCCACCTCACCGATCTCATGCAAAAAACTGGCATGAAATTGCCGGGAGCTGATGGCTTTTTCACGCCATTGCTTCTGAAGCTTTTCATACAGGTCGTGATTGTGCTCGCGGGCCTCTTGTGCAATGGAAAGCAGCAACACGTATTCCGTTGCGCGATAGCATGAGAACGCATAGGTGGCCCCAGACACTTCGGGCTGCGTGGCCATGATCAGCGACTCCACCAAATCCGCATGCGGGAGCAAGACATATCCTGAATCCTCCCGGTATGTCCAATAGGCATTGGGCCGGGAAGCCTCTTCGGTTCGGAAATTCAACGAGGTCTTGCTGGCATTGCGGCTCAGGTTGTGCCGCAAGCGTTGGGCGCTCTCCAAGTCTTCCCAGGAGTCAAACTTCAATGGAATGGGGGCACACAACCAGGCGACCCAGATTTCCCACATCAAAGCAGCCGATGGGGCCGCAAAGGCGTGAGGAACGCGCATCGGCAAGCCCAGAGTGTCGTGCGCTGGGGTGAGGACTTCGAAGTCCTTGGGCTTGAATTGAACCGACAACACACCGGAGTGGGGATCCTCGGACTGAAGAACCTGATCATGAAGGCCCAAGTCACGCAGGCGTTGGTCAAGTGCTGCCCGCGTGCTGGCAAGGGAACTGGGGACAGTCTGGATCTGGATGCCGCGATTCATTTGGAGATGGAGCTAAGTTTTTTTGTAACTCTATCGTTAAGAATTGGTGAATGTCCAGTAGGGGAGAACCATCAGTTCAGCGTTCGCCACTTGGGTTGGCGTTTCTCCAAAAAGGCCGAGAAGCCTTCTTGCGCCGCTTCGTCCATCATGTTGCAGGCCATGGTCTCCCCTGCTGCCTGATAGGCGGCAGATAAACCCATCTCAAGCTGACGATAAAAAAGCTGTTTGCCCATCTGCACAGCCACTTTGGGCTTGCTGAGGATGGATGCGCACCATGCTTGAACCACTTCGTCGAGCTGGCTGGCTGGCACACACCGGTTGATGAGGCCTTGGCGCTGGGCTTCCTCGGCATCGATGAAGTCCCCCGTGAGCAGCATCTCCATGGCTTTTTTTCGGGGAATAGCTCGTCCCAAGCCTACGCTGGGTGTGGCACAAAAGAGGCCAAAGTTGATGCCAGAGACAGCAAAGCGGGACTGCTCGCTGGCCACGGCAAGATCGCACATGCTCACCAATTGGCAGCCCGCTGCGGTGGCAATGCCATTGACCTGTGCAATGACGGGCTGAGGCAGATTCACCAGACTCATCATCAGTTTGCTGCACTGGTCAAAGAGCGAGCGGTAAAAATCCTTTTCTGGATGGGCGCGCATCTCGGCCAGGTCATGCCCAGCACTGAAGGCTTTGCCGCTTGAGGCAAGGACCACCACCCTGCAATCGGCCTGGGTCGCGGCCCGATTCAGGGCGGCTTGCAAGGCACTGAGCATGTCGCGTGACAAAGGATTGAAGCTTTGAGGGCGATTGAAGACCACCTTCATCACACCGGTTTGAGATTCATCGATCACAATCAAGTCATCATTCATGCTGGGCTCCTTGAAATCACTGTGTGCCCGTCCATCATGCCTCAAAAGTTGTCCATTCCCTGGCTTGAACCCGACGACCCCTTCCCGGCCACCCACCTGGCTTGCACCGGGGAATCCGGCATGGAGGGCCTCTTGGCTGCGGGGGGGCAATTGAACCGTGAACGCCTTCTCGGTGCCTACTCTCAAGGTATCTTTCCTTGGTTCAGTGAGGGGCAGCCCATTTTGTGGTGGTCCCCTAACCCCCGAATGGTGTTGATGGTGGACGCGTTTCGATGCCATCGCAGCCTGCGGCAAACGATCAAGCAATGGCAGCGATCTGGCCAATATCGATTGAGCCTGGACGAGGCCTTTGAATCGGTGATCCAGGCTTGTGCGTCCAAGCCCAGAGTGGGGCAAAGCGGGACCTGGATCCTTCCTCCCATGCAAGAGGCCTACACCGAATTTCACCGCGCAGGCCATGCGCACAGCCTGGAGGTCTGGAAAAACGGTCAACTGATTGCTGGCCTGTATTTTGTGAATCTCGGGCGTGCCATTTTTGGTGAGAGCATGTTCTCCTATGAACGGGATGCCTCCAAGGTGGCCCTGTGCGCTTTGGTGAGTGCCGCCAAAGCCCAGGGGGCAAGCTGGATCGATTGCCAGCAGAACACCTCACACTTGGCCTCCATGGGTGCTGCCCCGATTCCCAGGCACCAATTTGAGGCGCTGCTGCGTCAGGACTGTGACCAAGCGAACCTCCAGTGGGATGAGCGGTGGCTATACTGGGACGCAATGCTTCAGCTTCCTCGCTCCGCGTGACCCACCTCAAAGACCTCCCGCTCCAGGCTTTGCAGTTTTATGCGACTGCGCCCTACCCCTGCAGTTACTTGAAGGATGCTCAGGCTCGCTCACAGGTCGCCACGCCCAGCCACTTGATTCGCACCGATGTGTACTCTGAACTCGTTCGCAAGGGATTCAGACGCTCGGGCTTGTTCACCTACCGCCCTCACTGCGATGGCTGCAAGGCCTGTGAGCCGATTCGCATCCGGGTGCAGGACTTCGAACCCAGTCGAAGCCAGAAAAGAGCCTGGAAGGCCCACCAAGGCCTGGAGACCCGGATCTGCAAACTGGGTTTCAGCGAGGAACACTATCGCCTCTATCAGCTCTACCAGGCCTCCAGGCACAAAGGCGGCGGCATGGACCACGACAGTGTTGAGCAATATGCCCAGTTTCTCTTGCAATCACGCGTGGACTCTCGCCTGGTTGAATTCAGGGAGCCTTCCACTTCGCATCGCGCTGGCCAGTTGAGGATGATTTCCATCCTCGATGTCCTCGACGATGGGCTCTCCGCGGTCTACACCTTCTTTGATCCCGCTCCCGGTCACAGTTATGGGACCTACAGCGTGCTTTGGCAGATCGAGCAAGCCAAGCAGTTGGGGCTCCAGCATTTGTATTTGGGCTATTGGATAGAACAAAGCCAGAAGATGCGCTACAAAAAGACCTTTTCGCCGCATGAAATGTTGATTGACGGCATTTGGTCCTGATCATTTCATCATTTAAAATTTTTTCATGCCAAGGAAAGCCAGCCCTCCCCCTCAGACGCCAACCATTCAGGTCATGGAGCGCATGTTCACCTTGCTCGATGTGCTTGCGGAAAAAGAAGAGCCAGTCCCTCTGAAGGAATTGAGTGAGAAGTCGGGTCTGCATCCCTCGACCACCCATCGCATCCTGAATGATTTGACTCTGGGCCGCTTTGTCGATCGCCCTCAACCCGGCTCATACCGACTTGGCCTACGCCTGCTGGAACTGGGCAACATGGTCAAGGCGCGCCTGAATGTGCGCGATGCGGCACTGGGACCCATGCGTGAATTGCATCGTCAAATTCAGCAACCTGTGAACCTGAGTGTGCGTCAGGGCGATGAAATCATTTACATCGAGCGTGCCTACAGCGAGCGATCTGGCATGCAGGTCGTGCGCGCCATCGGTGGCCGAGCCCCCTTGCACCTGACCTCCACCGGCAAACTCTTTCTGGCTCAAGATGATCCACAAAGGGTGAGGGCCTATGCGACACGAACGGGCTTGAGTGGCCAGACACGCAACAGCATCACTCAGCTGTCCATCCTGGAGCGAGAGCTCTCCAAGGCCAAACAATATGGTGTGGCTCGTGATAACGAGGAGTTGGAGTTGGGCGTGCGATGCATTGCTGCACGCATCCTGGATGATCAAGGCAAATTGGTCGCGGGCTTGTCGATCTCAGCCCCAGCAGACCGCATGGATGACTCTTGGTTGCCCAAACTTGAGGAAACCGCCCGCTTCATTTCCACGTCCTTGGGCTATCGCCCCAGGGAACAAGGCGCCTAATGATCAGGCCATGGGCGAGTAGCGCTGCTCCAGCCAGCGCCTCACGCGCTCGGCATCGGCCACGCGGCTGAGTCGCCCCGCGGAATCCAAAAACACCATGATGAGCTTGCGGCCAGCCACTTTGGCCTGCATGACCAGACACTGTCCAGCTTCAGAGATGTAGCCCGTTTTTTGCAGACCAATGTCCCAATGGGGATTCTTGATCAGCCGATTGGTGGTGTTGAAGGTCATGACACGATTGCCCACCATGACAGAGTGATTGGGCGTGGTGGACATTTCGCGCAACAGTGGTGCTTGTGAAGCATAGTCAACCAGGACAGCCAAATCCCTGGCGCTGGATTGGTTCATGCTGGATAAACCGGTGGGTTCAACATATCGCGTGTCTTGCATGCCCAATTGGCGAGCCTTGTCATTCATGCGTTGAATGAACTCGTCATAGCCCCAGGGGAAGGTGCGAGCCAGAGCGTGTGCTGCGCGGTTTTCGCTGGCCATGAGGGCCAGGTGCAGCAACTCGCCACGGCTTAGGGTGACACCAACTGCCAAACGCGAATGGCTGCCCTTGAGGGTATCGATGTCTTCTCGGGTGATCGTGATGGATTCAGATAAGTCCAGATTGGCCTCATGGATCACCACTCCGGTCATGAGTTTGGTGATGGAGGCAATGGGCAAAACGGCCTGGTTGTTTTTGCTAAAGAGCACCTCCTGGGTGTCTTGATCCACAACGTAGGCCACGCTGGACCGCAAATCCAAGTCATCTTTGATGAGGTGCAAGCCAGACTTTTGCCCCACAGAGGGAACCACAGGTGCTGGCTTTGCCTTTTTGGCAGGTTTATGGGCCTTTTGGCGGGCTTGGCGCTGGGTTTTACTGGTCGAATCTTGTGCCTGAACCGGTGTCCCAACCCAGACCAACATTCCCAAAAGCAAGCTCAAAATGACCCGTTGCACAGTGCGCCTTTCAAAATCAATCCCAAACCAACCGGTTGATCCTAACAGACCCATGAACCAAATCAAGTACTTAGACCCAGTTTTTAAGGCTCCAAAGGGTTAGACCTGAGGTGACACCCGATCTGATGGGCTCTTGAGCTTGTTCAATGCACTCAGATAGGCTTTGGCTGACGCAACGATGATGTCGGGATCAGCGCCCACACCATTGACCACGCGGCCACTTTGTTGAAGCCGCACCGTGACCTCCCCTTGACTTTCGGTGGAGCCACTGATGGCGTTGACTGAATACAAGACCATTTCAGCACCACTGTTGACGTGACTCTCAATGGCTTTAAGCGAGGCATCCACAGGACCGTTGCCGTTGGCGTGCGCTTTGATCTCAGCGTCTCCAGCCACGAAGACGATGTCAGCCTCGGGGCGCTCGCCGGTTTCACTCTTTTGTGACAGAGACACAAAGCTGTAGAACTCCTTGCCCGCTACCGTGCTCTCGTCGCTCACAAGAGCCAAGATGTCTTCATCAAAAATCTCGCTTTTGCGATCGGCCAATTCCTTGAACTTGGTGAACGCTTGATTGACTTCGGCTTCGCTTTCCATTTCGATGCCCAATTCCTGCAGGCGCTGCTTGAATGCGTTGCGCCCACTGAGTTTGCCCAAGACGATTTTGTTAGCTGTCCAACCCACATCTTCAGCGCGCATGATTTCGTAGGTGTCACGCGCCTTGAGCACGCCATCCTGGTGAATGCCAGATGCGTGTGCAAACGCGTTGGCGCCCACCACCGCTTTATTGGGCTGCACCACAAATCCAGTCGTTTGGCTGACCATGCGTGAGGCCGCAACGATGTGCTGTGTATCAATGCCGACCTCAAGACCGAAGTAGTCTTTGCGGGTCTTGACAGCCATCACCACTTCTTCCAAGGAGCAATTGCCAGCACGCTCACCCAGGCCATTGATGGTGCATTCGACCTGCCTTGCGCCACCAATGCGAACGCCTGCCAAAGAGTTGGCCACAGCCATTCCCAAATCGTTGTGGCAGTGAACCGACCAGATGGCCTTATCGCTATTTGGAATACGTTCGCGCAATTTGCGGATGAATTCACCATACAGCTCCGGAATGGCATAGCCCACGGTGTCAGGTACGTTGATGGTGGTCGCCCCTTCGGCAATCACGGCCTCCAAAACACGACAGAGGAAATCCATGTCGCTGCGGTAGCCATCTTCTGGGCTGAACTCGATGTCGTCTCTGAGGTTACGGGCAAAACGCACAGCTTGCTTGGCTTGCTCAAACACCTGATCAGGTGTCATGCGAAGCTTTTTCTCCATGTGCAGTGGCGAGGTGGCAATGAATGTATGGATGCGGCCACGCGCTGCCCCCTGCAAGGCCTCAGCGGCTCTGGCAATGTCCCGATCGTTGGCCCTGGCCAGCGAACACACGGTGGAATCCTTGATGGCATTGGCAATGGAGCGAACCGCCTCGAAGTCGCCATTGGAGCTGGCAGCAAATCCAGCCTCAATCACATCCACTCGCAAGCGCTCCAACTGCCTGGCAATGCGAAGCTTTTCTTCACGCGTCATGGATGCACCGGGCGATTGCTCGCCATCTCTCAAGGTCGTGTCAAAAATGATCAATTTGTCAGTCATGGCTGGACTCCGATTTCAGGAAATAACCTGGAAAACAAAAAAGCCCGTTGCGGTTGCTAACGGGCTTTGAGGCTAGAGAACTGGCACGATCTAACCGCTCAACCCGTGTGAGCAAAGCAGTAGAAGCAGTGAAGTCGTTCCCATGAATTGAATGTATCACAAGCCATCGTCCACTTCAGCGCGGCCGACGAGAAGCCTGTCTCATTTGTGCAAACCTTCCTCTTCTGGTTCGTCAGTTGAGGTGCTGATGACACTAGTGGGCTTACCCTTGGCTTTACGCCATAAATAAACCAAATAGCCACTGAGGCCATAAGCCACAAAAATCCCAAACAGCACCGATGGCGGGTCGATGTTGATGGCCGCAATGATCAGCGCAATCAACACCAGAGTGGCAAACGGCACGCTTCGCTTCATCTGAAAATCTTTGAAGCTGTAAAAAGGCACATTGGTCACCATGGTGAGGCCGGCATACACACACACAGCGAACATCATCCAACTCAGTTGGCTGAGATTGGACTGGAGTTCAACCGCCACCCAGATGAAACCCATGACCAAGGCCGCAGCAGCAGGTGAGGGCAAGCCCTGGAAATAACGCTTGTCCACCACAGATGTATTGACATTGAATCGCGCCAAACGCAATGCCGCACAGGCGCAATACACAAAGGCGGCAATCCACCCCCACCGCCCCAAACCTTTGAGGGTCCATTCATAGGCAATCAGCGCGGGGGCTGCACCAAAAGAGACCATATCGGACAAGGAGTCCATTTGCTCACCAAATGCACTTTGTGTGTTGGTGAGGCGCGCCACACGTCCGTCTAGGCTATCGAGCACCATGGCGCAAAAAACGCCGACACAAGCCATGTCAAATCGATTGTTCATGGCCATGACAATGGCATAAAAGCCAGCGAACAGTGCTGCCAATGTCACCAGGTTGGGCAGGACGTAAATGCCCTTTCTAGGTCGCTTGACTTCAGTATCGATGTCTGTGGGATCCATGTTCACAACTGGGCAAGGATGGTGGTGGCCGCATGGACCTTTTCACCTGCAGCGACGCAAGGTTTTGCGGACAGCGGCAGATACACATCCACACGAGAGCCAAAACGGATGAAACCATAGCGCTGCGCCCTGAGCAAGTCATCACCAGGCTTGACGTAGCACAGGATGCGCCGGGCAATCAGACCAGCCACTTGGACCAGACTGATGTTGTAAGTTTGCCCCCTGCATTGAGTTTCAATCACCACCAGATTGCGCTCGTTGTGGGTCGATGCTTTGTCTAAATCTGCATTGAGGAACTGCCCAGGGAAATAGGCCACATGCTTGACACGACCTGCCACACTGGCCCTGTTGCTGTGAACATTGAAGACATTCATGAACACGCTGATGAGCAAGGCTTCCTGGTTGGTGTAAGGATCAATGGCTTTTTCCACTTTGACAATTCGACCATCTGCAGGCGAGAGCACATCGCCCTCACCTGCAAGGTCCGGCCTGGCTGGATCACGAAAAAATTGCAGAACAAAAATCGCAATCAGGTCAAAGGGCAACGCCCAAACCCAGCCCAACGTCACATTCACAACGAGAGCAGCGGCAACGGCCAGGGCAATGAAAGGCCAGCCCTCGCGTGCAATGAGGGGGTGCTGGGGTAAGGGTTGAGGTGCCATCAGTTGCGGGTCTGATCAACCAGTTTGTTTTTGGCAATCCAGGGCATCATGCCACGCAACTTCGCACCCACAACCTCAATGGAATGCTCAGCGGTCAGGCGACGGCGCGCTGTCATGCTGGGATAGTTCAGACGACCCTCTTGAATGAACATCTTGGCGTAGTCGCCATTTTGGATGCGCTTGAGCGCATGGCGCATGGCTTCACGGCTTTGCTCGTTGATCACCTCGGGGCCGGTCACATACTCCCCAAACTCGGCGTTGTTACTGATCGAATAGTTCATGTTGGCGATACCGCCCTCATAAATCAGGTCAACAATCAGTTTGAGTTCATGCAGGCATTCAAAATAGGCCATCTCGGGGGCGTAGCCGGCCTCAATCAGGGTCTCATAGCCCATTTTGATCAGCTCAACTGCACCGCCACACAACACGGTCTGCTCGCCAAAGAGATCCGTCTCGGTTTCTTCTTTGAAAGAGGTTTCGATGATGCCGGCTTTGCCGCCACCATTGGCCATGGCATAGCTCAAGGCCAATTCGCGGGCCTTGCCACTGCGATCCTGGTGAAGAGCCACCAAATGGGGAACGCCGCCACCTTGGGTGTAGGTGGAGCGAACCGTGTGGCCAGGCGCTTTGGGTGCAACCATCCAAACATCCAAATCATCGCGGGGAATGACCTGGTTGTAGTGCACATTGAAACCATGGGCAAAGGCCAGTGATCCACCTTTTTTGATGTGGGGCTCCACATTGTTTTTGTAGACCTCGGCAATTTGCTCGTCGGGCAACAGAATCATCACCACATCAGCAGCCTTGACTGCATCGTTGACTTCCATCACGGTCAGGCCGGCCTTGCCGACCTTGTCCCAAGACGCGCCACCCTTGCGTAAGCCCACCACCACTTTGATGCCTGAGTCATTGAGGTTTTGAGCATGTGCATGACCCTGTGAGCCGTAACCAATGATGGCAACCGTTTTGCCCTTGATCACGCTCAAATCACAATCCTTGTCGTAAAAGACCTTCATGGTTTCTCCTTGATGAATGTTTAGCGTCAAACGCGAAGGATTCGTTCGCCGCGACCAATACCGCAAGCCCCGGTGCGAACTGTTTCCAAAATGGCCGTTCGCTCAATGGCTTGCAAAAATGCGTCATTCTTACCTGAATCACCGGTGAGTTCGATGGTGTAACTCTTCTCGGTGACATCAATGATCCGCCCACGGAAGATGTCCGCCATGCGCTTCATTTCTTCTCTTTCCTTGCCAACCGCACGCACCTTCACCAGCATGAGTTCACGCTCGGTGTAGTGACCCTCGGTCAGATCCACCACTTTGACCACCTCGATGAGTCGATTCAGGTGTTTGGTGATTTGCTCAATGATGTCATCGGAACCTGAGGTCTGGATGGTCATGCGCGAGAGTGATGCGTCCTCCGTGGGGGCCACAGTGAGCGATTCGATGTTGTATCCACGTGCTGAAAACAGACCCACAACGCGGGACAAGGCGCCAGGTTCGTTTTCAATCAAGACTGCGATGATGTGTTTCATGGGGTGCTCCTCTTTTCGCCGCCCTCCCCCGAGTGCGGTAACACTCGGGCTTGGCAAGCAATAGATTCAACCAATAAGAAGGTGATGATGGGATTCAGAGGTCCTCGCTGCCCAGCAGCATCTCAGTGATGCCTTTGCCAGCCTGGACCATGGGGAAGACGTTTTCGGTGGGGTCAGTTTGGAAATCCATGAACACCGTCCGATCCTTGAGGCGACGCGCCTCACGCAAAGCACCCTCGACATCCTGGGGACGCTCAATGCGCATACCCACATGACCAAAGGCTTCAGCAAGCTTCACAAAATCGGGCAAGGCATCCATGTAGCTGTGGCTGTAGCGACCCGAGTATTCAATTTCCTGCCATTGACGGACCATGCCCAAATAACGATTGTTGAGCGAAACCACCTTGATGGGGGTGTTGTATTGCAAACAAGTTGAGAGTTCTTGGATGCACATTTGCACCGAACCCTCACCCGTGATGCAAAACACGTCTGCCTGCGGTTTGGCCAATTTGATGCCCATGGCATAGGGGATGCCCACGCCCATGGTACCCAGACCGCCAGAGTTGATCCAGCGACGAGGTTCGTCAAATTTATAGAACTGGGCAGCAAACATTTGATGCTGTCCCACATCGGAGGTGATGTAGACATCATCTTTTTGGACCATGTCCCAAAGGGTCTCCACCACGAATTGAGGCTTGATCACTTCGGAGTTGGCGCGGTCGTACTTGAGGCAATCGCGACTGCGCCAGGACTCAACCGTCTTCCACCAGTCGGCCAGGTCACTGGCTTGGGGCTTGGGAGCACCACCTTTGAGGGCCTCGATCATTTCCGTCAAGACATCTTTGACGTCGCCTACGATGGGGACATCCACCTTGACGCGCTTGGAAATGCTGGAGGGATCAATATCGATGTGAATGATCTTGCGCTCGTTTTGAGCAAAGTGCTTGGGATTACCAATCACACGGTCATCAAAGCGCGCGCCAATGGCCAACAAGACATCGCAATGCTGCATGGCGTTGTTGGCCTCGATGGTGCCGTGCATGCCCAGCATGCCCAGGAACCGTTTGTCTGTAGCTGGGAATGCACCAAGACCCATGAGGGTATTGGTCACAGGGCATCCGATCAAATCAACCAGTTCACGCAGCTCGTCGCTGGCGTTGCTCATGATCACGCCACCGCCCGTGTAAATGAAAGGGCGTTTGGCCGATTGAAGCAATTGAAGGGCTTTGCGAATTTGCCCCACATGCCCACGCTTGACGGGGTTGTAAGAGCGCATCTCCACCGTTTCTGGATAACCACTGAAACGGGTTTTTTTGAATGAAACGTCCTTTGGGATGTCCACCACCACAGGTCCGGGTCGACCACTGCGGGCAATGTGGAAAGCCTTTTTGAGCGTGTCAGCCAGGTCTTTGACATCCTTGACCAGGAAGTTGTGCTTGACGATGGGTCGCGTGATGCCCACGGTGTCGCACTCTTGGAATGCGTCCATGCCAATGGCTGGCGTAGGCACCTGCCCCGTAATGATCACCATGGGAATGCTGTCCATGTAGGCCGTCGCAATGCCCGTCACCGCATTGGTAACGCCAGGACCCGAAGTGACCAAAGCCACGCCCACATCACCCGTTGCCCTGGCATAGCCATCTGCCGCATGCACAGCAGCCTGCTCATGTCTGACCAGCACGTGCTGAATCGTCTCTTGCTTGTAGAGCGCGTCGTAGATGTAGAGAACAGCTCCACCGGGATAGCCCCAAACAAACTTGACGGCCTCGGCTTGCAAAGCCTTGACCAAAATCTCAGAGCCGTTGAGTTCGGTGGCGTGGGCCTCGGAGGCCGCATTCGCGGAGTTGATTTCCGCTTGATTGATTTCCATGATGAACCTTTGTGAATTTCGAAACCGAAAAACCTTGGGTGCCCCTCCATCACCCCTTTTGGGGGCATGTCAGGACTTGAGGTTCTTGGCCATGAGCATGGGGTGATGCCGAACCAGAACCCGTTTGCCGATTTGACTTTGAAATTATGACAGGGTTTACCATCATCCAGATCAGACCCACCGACACAAGGGCATAATCCTTGGTTTTATTCGCCGATTCTTGGATTTGTGGCCTGTGGCAACTCCCGAACAAATCGATCATTTCTTAGCCGAGTCGGAAAAAAAGGCATTCAAGCGTTGCCTCTATCACGTCAAGGATACAGACGCAGCATTGGACATCGTGCAAGACAGCATGATGAAATTGGTTGAACACTATGCTGGCAAACCCATTGAAGAACTGCCCCTTCTTTTCCAGCGCATCCTGTCCAATAGCATGCTGGACTGGTTCAGGCGGCAAAAAACACGCAAGGCCCTCATCGTCAACATGAGCGATCTGGAGGGTGACGACGAAGAGGGCACTTTTGATTTACACGAATACGCTGCCAAAGACAGCCTCATTCATGAAGGAGATCCTGCAAACTTGCTGGGTCAATGGCAAACTTTAGGATTACTGGATGAGCTCATTGGTCAATTGCCAGCGCGTCAACGGGAAGCGTTCCTCCTGCGTTACCTAGAGGAGTTGGATGTTGCCCAAACCGCAGCCATCATGGGTTGTTCCGAGGGAAGCGTGAAAACACACAGTTTCAGGGCGATTCAGGCCCTGAGCAAGCAACTGATCCAGCGAGGCATCAAATCATGAAGACTTCAATTCATTCCATCAGCGACCACCAACTGGATCAACTCGGCCATGCTTTGGCTCAGCAGATCCGCCAACAGGCTGTTGCCCACGATGTAGGCGAGCGGCTTCGCATCGCCAGGAGTCAGGCTGTCGCCCGCGCCCACCTGCTCGCTCCCGCTCATGTGAGCCATCTCAAATTGAACACTGTGAATGCATCCGAACTCGCTCTCGCTGGCGCAAACGGCTCGGGGCGTGGCTTTGGTTTTCGCATGTGGCTGGGGCTTGGCTCCGCATTGCCTTTGCTGTCCCTGGTGGTGGGCCTTTTTTTCCTGAGCGGCTTTCACTCACAAAAATGGCTCAATGAGGTGACTCGCATCGACTCAGCCTTGCTTGCCGACGAACTGCCTCCCGACGCCTACACCGATTCTGGCTTTTTGGCTTTTCTCAATGCAGAAAAAGCAGTGAGCAAGGAAGAAGTCGAAGACGAGACAGCCTCTGCCGACAAGCCCGCCCAATCCGACAGCAAATGAGTTCATCTCGCGTCACTGTCGTTGCACACCTTGGTTTGTTGAGCCTTGGGCTTTCAGCCACTGTCGGCGTGTGTGCGCAAACCGCACCAGTAGCGCCCAGTGCCGAGCAGGCTCAAAGCGCCGCGCCAGCTCCAGTTGCCCCAGTCGTGTCTGCGCCAAAAGCCGCACCCAGCGCTCCAAGTGCTACTGCAGTTTCTTCTCCCCCCCCAGCGCGACCTGGACCAACCTGGGCTGAACTGACCGAGGCCGAGCGTGATGGCTTGGCGCCCTTGGCTGGCATTTGGCCGCGGTTGAGTGAAGGTCAAAAACTCAAATGGCGTGCCGTTGTGGCAAGCCAGGAATTTGAAAATCCCGATAACAAGGCCAAATTTCAGGAACGGATGAAATCATGGGCACAACTCAGTGCGGCTGAGCGTGCTCAGGCTCGCCTGAATTACGCCATGATCAACACAGTTCCAGTCGAGGAGCGTGTTCGCAAATGGGAGGCTTATCGGGAGCTGCCTGAAGAAGAACGCCAGCGATTGATGCAAAAACAAAGCCGCCAAGTCTGGGGCGCAGCCACCCCCATGACCCCTGCTCCAAAGGATCGGATGGCCAGCTTGCCCACACCGCCCTCTGCTGACGCAAAGCGAATGGATCGCTTTCACCCCCACTCAGTTGACCCCCTGACATTGCTGCCCAAATGAGTTCATCGCCAGCACCAGAACTGGCCCCCCTCAGTGACACGGTCTCTCACCTCACGCCCAGTCTCAAGCGGCGGATGGCGTGCTGGCTTTACGAGGGTGTTCTGTTGTTTGGCGTCGTTTTTCTGAGCGGCTATCTGTTCAGCACCCTGAGTCAAACGCGCAATGCCATGCATCATCGCCTGGGCATGCAGGCATTCATTTTTTTGGTCCTCGCCATTTATTTCACTTGGTTTTGGTACAAAGGCCAAACCCTCGCGATGAAAACCTGGCACATCCGGGTTCGCAGCCATGATGGTTTACCGCTCACGCAGACTCAGGCATTCATCCGTTACCTTTGTTCCTGGGTCTGGTTTGTTCCGCCTTTGCTCATGGCCAATCTCATGGGCTTGGGCACCAGTGGCACAGCGTTGTCCACCTTGGCCTGGGTCCTGATCTGGATGCTGGCCAGTCGATTTCATCCCGATCGTCAGTTTTGGCACGATGCATGGTCGCGCACTCGCCTGGAATTCGTCCCACCTCCACCCAAAGTTTGATCATGGCCAAACCGTTTTCGCTTTGCGTCTACTGCGGCTCCAAGCCGGGGCATGACCCTGAATATGCCAAGCTGGCTAGGCAAGTGGGTCAATGGCTGGGTTCCAATGGGCATGAACTGGTTTATGGGGGCGGCAGTGGCGGCCTCATGGGCATCGTGGCCGATGCAACGGCAGAACATGGGGGGCGGGTGTTTGGAGTCATCCCACAAGCCTTGGTGGAAAAAGAATTGGCCCGCTCGTCATGCGACGAGCTCAAGGTGGTGAGCACCATGCATGAGAGAAAGCACACCATGGCCGAAAGAGCCCATGCCTTTTTGGCATTGCCCGGCGGGATTGGCACCTTTGAGGAATTTTTTGAAGTCTGGACTTGGCGGCAACTGGGCTATCACAACAAACCCATTGGCCTGCTCAACCACCAGGGGTTTTACGATGGCCTGATTTCATTCACCGAGCACTCACTCCATGAAGGCTTCATGGGTGAATGGCAAATGAACTTGATTCACATCGAGTCAGACCCGATGGCACTGCTCGAACGACTTCAGCACCAAGCCCAGCTGGCCTGATCAAATGGCCGAGGCGTCGGTTTCGCCGGTGCGAATGCGAACCACGCGCTCCACAGGGGTCACAAAAATCTTCCCATCACCAATCTTGCCCGTGCGAGCAGCCTTCACGATGGCTTCCACACATCGGTCCACATCGCCCTGGTTGACCACCACTTCAACTTTGACTTTGGGCAAAAAATCGACCACGTACTCAGCACCACGATACAACTCGGTGTGCCCCTTTTGACGGCCAAACCCTTTGACTTCGGTGACGGTAAGGCCAGTGACCCCGCAATCTGCCAATGCCTCCCGCACTTCTTCGAGCTTGAAGGGTTTGATGATGGCCGTGATCTGGTTCATGTGAATCCTTTCAGTGGGGATGCAGTCAACCCCGATAGCGATTGGTAATAGGATAACGCCAATCCTTGCCAAAACTGCGATGGGTCACGCGAATGCCCACAGGCGACTGGCGCCGCTTGTACTCATTGATGCGCAGCAACCGGGTCACCTGCTCCACCACTTGGGCATCAAAGCCCTTCGCCACGATCTGGGCTGCACTTTCATCCTCTTCCATGTACCTGGCGAGGATATCGTCCAGTACCTCGTAGGGTGGCAGGCTGTCCTGGTCGGTTTGATCCGGCCTCAACTCCGCACTGGGTGGGCGGGTGATGATGCGCTCAGGAATGGGGTTCAAGCCCCGTCCATAGGGATCATGGGCGTTGCGCCATCGAGCCAGCCTGAACACCATGGTTTTGAACACATCCTTGATGACCGCAAAACCACCAGCCATGTCACCGTATAGGGTGCAATAGCCCGTGGCCATCTCACTCTTGTTGCCCGTGGTGAGCACAATGGCACCGGTTTTGTTGGACAAGCCCATGAGCAAGGTGCCCCGGATGCGAGCTTGAATGTTTTCCTCACTGGCGTCTGCCGGCAAGCCCTTGAAGTCGCCCTCCAGCGCGGAAAGAAACCCATCGAACATGGGCTGGATGGAGATTTCCTGGTACTTCACGCCCAAACGTTGCGCCATGTCCTGGGCATCCACCCAACTGATTTGCGCTGTGTAGGGCGAAGGCATCATGACGGTTCGCACCCGCTCGGGTCCCAGGGCATCCACGGCCACGGCAAGCACCAAGGCCGAATCGATCCCGCCTGACAAACCGAGGATGGCGCCGGGAAAACCATTCTTGCCGATGTAGTCACGCACACCCAGAACCAGGGCGTGCCACAGGTCCGATTCGGTATCGCCAGCCTCAGCCAGCTTGGCTTGCCAGGCCTTGGCTTGAAGGCCGGCCACAAAAAGGTCTTCGGCGAATCCGGGAGCTCGCCCCTGGACCTCACCTTGGGCATCCATCACGAAGGAGCGGCCTTCGAAAATCACCTCGTCCTGGCCACCGACCAAATGCGCATAAACCATGGGCAAGCCAACGGCCTGGCAGCGGCGACGCATGGCCGCTTCGCGCTCCCCCCCCTTGCCCAGGTGAAAAGGCGACGCGTTGAGGACCACCAGCACCTCAGCGCCTGCTTTGAGGCTATCGGCGGCAGGTTGCTCAAACCAGGCATCCTCGCAAATCAGTAGCCCCACACGCTGGCCTTGAACCTCAAACACACAGGCTTGGGTGCCTGCCGAGAAATACCGACGCTCGTCAAAAACCTGGTAATTGGGCAATTGCCGCTTGGCATAGGAAGCCACCACCCGCCCCTCGCAGAGCACCGTGGCGAGGTTGCGCCTGCGGGTTTGGGACACCGACCGCTCGCGTTGGCCTTCGCCTGAAGGATGTCCCACCACCACGTGAAGGCCTTTGAGTTCCGCCAATGACGTCTGGATGTGTTTCAAGGCATCATCACAGGCTTGAATGAAAGACGGCCGCAGCAAGAGATCCTCTGCCGCATATCCGCACAAGGCCAGCTCGGGCGTGACCAGCACCTGCGCCCCTTGGGCGTGTGCATCGCGTGCGGCGGCCACGATCTTTTGGGCATTGCCCATGAGGTCGCCCACCACAAAATTGAGCTGCGCCACTGCGAATGTCAGAGCCATTGATGTCCTCTTTGTCCTTGCCGAATGATTATCACATTCGAGTGTTTGACCACATGGCCGATTGCCCATCTGTGGCCTGGGAAACTTTGCTCGCGCACAGCGAGAGGCCCACGATGTTCATGCGTCATGCGTATTTGAATGCGCTCGAGACCAGTCGCAGCGCTTGCGCAGACCGTGGCTGGCAACCCCATCACGTGACACTTTGGCAAGGCGAGCAGATGGTGGCGGCTTGCCCGCTCTACATCAAGTCCCACTCCTATGGCGAATACGTGTTTGACTGGGCCTGGGCGCGCGCCTATGAACAGCATGGCTTGTCCTATTACCCCAAAGCAGTGATCGCCGTGCCCTTCACTCCTGTGCCAGGCAGTCGCATGCTGGCCACCGAAACTTCCCACCGGTTTGCCCTCGCCCGCGCCATTGAGGCCTTGCTGGTGAGCCAGGGTGTGTCCAGCCTACACGTGCTGTTTGGTGACGACAGCGATGCACAGGCCTTGCAACAAGCTCAATGGATGCCACGGCATCAAACGCAATTCCACTGGACCCACCAGGGCTGGCCAGACTTTGACGCCTTTCTTCAAGCCCTGAGTCAGGACAAGCGCAAAAAAATCCGGCAAGAGCGCGAGCGGGTGCGCTCCCAGGGCGTGAGCTTCACCACCCTGGAAGGGGCCGCCATCACTTCGGACTGGTGGGATTTTTTCTATCGTTGCTATTCACAAACCTATTGGGAGCATGGCAACCCGCCCTACCTGCAAGCCGATTTTTTCCTCAGCCATGCACAAGCTCGCCCCAACGACTGGGTGATGTTCGTGGCCTGGCTGGACGGCCAACCCATTGCATCGAGCTTATTGGGCGTGGATGGTGAGCCAGGTGCTCAACGGGTTGCCTATGGACGCTATTGGGGTGCACTGCAGCGGGTGGACCGACTTCACTTCGAGGCCTGCTATTACCAGCCCATCGAGTGGTGCATTCAACACCGCGTGCAGCGTTTTGAGGGAGGCGCCCAGGGGGAACACAAAATGGCCAGAGCCCTGATGCCTGTTTCGACCACCAGTTGGCATTGGGTGGCCGATCCCCGATTCAGGCGCGCCATCCATGACCATGTGAACCGGGAAGGGGAAGCGGTCAAGGCCTATGAAGCCGGGCTGGCCGAGCGCAGCCCCTTTAAACAGGCCTCAGGGGTGTGAGCGCTTGTAGGCCTCGATGCCCGCGGTGATTTCGGCGCGAGCTGCATCGGGACCTTCCCAACCCAGCACCTTGACCCATTTGCCCTTTTCCAAGTCTTTGTAGTGCTCAAAGAAATGCGAAATGGTGTTGAGGCGCATGGGGTTGAGGTCCTCGGGCTTTTGCCATTGCGTGTAGATGGACAAAATCTTGTCGGTGGGCACAGCCAACACCTTGGCATCGTCACCGGCCTCGTCCTGCATCTTGAGCACGCCAATGGGACGGCATGTCACCACCACACCGGGGATCAGGGGCACGGGCGTGATCACCAGCACATCAACGGGGTCGCCATCGCCAGCGATGGTCTTGGGCACATAGCCATAGTTGCTCGGATAGTGCATGGAGGTGCTCATGAAACGGTCCACAAAGATGGCGCCTGTTTCCTTGTCCACTTCGTATTTGATGGGATCCGCATTCATGGGGATCTCGATGATCACGTTGAACTCGTTGGGGGCATTCTTACCAGGATTGACGTTATCCAGTGACATTTGACGGCTCTCAAAAAACTCCCTGGAAGGGAGACTAGGAAAAACCCTGATTTTAGTCTCAGGGAACGGTTTTCATCTGGAATTGTCATTCTGATGGCTTACATTGAGCTTTGAGTTGGCCAATCCAAATCAGCGCAAGACTGAGCGGAGGAAGCAATTCCCACCATCATGGGCAACTCGTTGCCCATGTCGTTTCAATCTCTTCCAAGAGGGGAATCTCATGTCAGGCAACACAGCGCTTTACATTGCGCTCTTCTGTGGGCTAGCAGCCGTCATCTACGGCTTTTGGGCTCGATCATCCATTTTGGCGCTCGATGCAGGCAACGCGCGGATGCAAGAAATCGCCGCCGCCATCCAGCAAGGAGCCGCCGCATACCTGGCTCGGCAATACCGAACCATTGCCATGGTGGGCGTTGTGCTCACCATCGTCATCGCCATCTTCCTGAACCTGCAAACGGCCTTGGGATTTGTGGTGGGCGCGGTGCTCTCGGGAGCATGTGGCTTCATCGGCATGAATGTGTCGGTCAAGGCCAATGTGCGCACTGCGCAAGCCGCCACGCATGGCATTGGTCCGGCGTTGGACGTGGCCTTCAAGGGCGGCGCCATCACCGGCATGCTGGTGGTGGGTCTGGGCTTGTTGGGTGTGGGCGGCTTTTATGCCTACCTCACCGCAGCTGGCGTGAGCGCCAATCTGGCCGATCAACTCAGCCCGCTGATCGGTCTGGCCTTTGGTTCTTCCCTGATCTCCATCTTCGCCCGTCTGGGCGGTGGCATCTTCACCAAGGGCGCCGATGTCGGTGCTGACCTGGTGGGCAAGGTGGAAGCTGGCATCCCTGAAGATGACCCCCGCAACCCCGCAGTGATCGCCGACAACGTCGGTGACAACGTGGGCGACTGCGCTGGCATGGCGGCCGACTTGTTCGAAACCTATGCGGTGACCCTGATTGCCACCATGGTGCTGGGTGCCCTCATGGTCAAGGCTGCGGCCTTGAACGCCGTGCTCTACCCCCTGGTGCTGGGCGGTGTTTCCATCATTGCCTCCATCATTGGCTGCTTCTTTGTCAAAGCCTCGCCTGGCATGAAGAACGTCATGCCCGCCTTGTACAAAGGCCTGATCGTGGCTGGCCTCATCAGCCTGGTCGCCTTTTACTTTGTGACCAACAACATGATGCCTGACGATGCCCTGGGTGCTGGCACCCAGATGCGCCTCTTTGGTGCTTGCGTGGTGGGTCTGGTGTTGACCGCTGCCCTGGTCTGGATCACCGAGTACTACACCGGCACCGACTACGCGCCCGTCAAGCACGTGGCTGCGGCATCGACCACCGGCCATGCCACCAACATCATTGCTGGCATTGGCGTGTCCATGAAGTCCACCGCCTGGCCTGTGCTTTCGGTCTGCGTGGCCATCGTGGCCTCTTACTCGCTGGCGGGTCTGTATGGGGTGGCTGTTGCCGCAACGTCCATGTTGAGCATGGCCGGCATCGTGGTTGCCCTGGATGCCTACGGCCCCATCACCGACAACGCGGGCGGCATTGCCGAAATGGCCGAGTTGCCCTCCAGCGTGCGCGATGTGACCGACCCCCTGGATGCAGTGGGCAACACCACCAAGGCCGTGACCAAAGGCTACGCCATCGGCTCGGCCGGCTTGGCTGCCCTGGTCTTGTTTGCCGATTACACCCACAAGCTCGAAGCCCATGGCCTGAGCGTCAAGTTCGACTTGTCCGACCCGATGGTCATTGTGGGACTCTTCATTGGTGGCCTCATCCCTTACCTGTTTGGCGCCATGGCCATGGAAGCCGTGGGTCGCTCTGCGGGCTCGGTGGTGGAAGAAGTTCGCCGCCAGTTCCGCGAGATCAAAGGCATCATGGAAGGCACAGCCAAGCCTGAGTATGGCCGCGCTGTGGACATGCTGACCACGGCGGCCATCAAGGAAATGATGATCCCCTCGCTGCTGCCGGTGGTGGTGCCCATCCTGGTGGGCTTGCTGCTGGGCTCCAAAGCCTTGGGCGGCTTGCTCATGGGCACCATCGTCACTGGCCTCTTTGTGGCCATCTCCATGTGCACGGGTGGCGGCGCCTGGGACAACGCCAAGAAATACATCGAAGATGGCCACCACGGCGGCAAGGGCAGCGATGCCCACAAGGCTGCAGTGACGGGTGACACGGTGGGTGACCCCTACAAGGACACTGCCGGTCCCGCCGTCAACCCCTTGATCAAGATCATCAACATCGTCGCCCTGTTGATCGTTCCCCTGCTTCACTTCTGATTCAGGTTGAACGCCCCAGACCCTCTCACCAGGGTCCATGACAACCCCGGCCCTGCCGGGGTTTTTTTTGACCTCACGCCAGGAGCCAAAGGGCTGAGCTTTGGCACAATGGTTCAATGAGCGAGAAAACCATTGTGTTGCACGATCAACGTGCCAAAGGCTTGATCATCCCCAAGCCACAACGCGTGCTCGCGCCTGGCCAATCCCTCACTGACATGTGGCATCGGCCTTTGCGGGACTTGCGCATCAGCGTCACAGACCGCTGCAACTTTCGCTGCACCTATTGCATGCCCAAGGAGGTGTATGACAACACCTACCGTTATTTGCCGCATGCAGACATCCTGAGCTTTGAAGAAATCACACGCCTGGCATCGATCTTTTTGAAACTGGGCGTGAAAAAAATCCGCCTCACGGGTGGCGAACCCTTGCTCAGAAAACGGGTGGAAGACCTCGTGGCCATGCTCTCTGAGCTCAAGACGCTCGAGGGTCACGCGCCCGAGCTCACCCTCACCACCAATGCCACGCTGCTCAAACACAAGGCCCAAGCGCTCAAGCAAGCCGGCTTGCAACGGGTGACCGTGAGTCTGGACGCTTTGGATGAAACCGTGTTTCGGCGCATGAACGACGTGGACTTCCCCGTGAGCGATGTGCTCGATGGCATCGCCGCCGCGCGCGAGGCTGGCCTGGGTCTGGATGCCTCAGGGCATTTCACCGGACTCAAGGTCAACATGGTGGTGCAACGCAGCGTCAACTTCGATCAGATCCTGCCCATGGCCGAACATTTCCGCCAGTGGCGCTTGCCCCTGCGCTTCATCGAATACATGGACGTGGGACAAACCAACAACTGGAACCTCGATGAGGTGGTGCCCTCCGCCACCATTGTGCAGATGATCAGCGCCCAGCATCCCCTGATGCCACTGGCGGCCACCCAAGCAGGAGAGACCGCCAAACGCTTTGGTTATGCCCGTGCGGATGGGCAATGGCATGCAGGCGACCCCGAGGTCGGCTTCATCTCCAGCGTCACACAGGCTTTTTGTGGCGATTGCAACCGCTCACGCCTCTCGACCGATGGCCGACTCTACCTGTGTCTTTTTGCATCCTCTGGCTATGACTTGCGCGCCTTGCTGCGAGGCGGCGCGAGCGACGTCGAGCTGGAGCACGCACTGGTGGGCATTTGGCAATCGCGCGATGACCGCTACTCTGCCCTGCGGCAAGTCCAGCAAGGGCACACAGAGCCTGGAGCTCAGCGCGTCGAAATGAGCTACATCGGCGGCTGATCCGTGGCCAGCCTGAACGACATTGCCAAGCAACTGGCGGGCTATGACCCCCAGGCACTGAGCGTGCCCATGGCCCAGCAATTCATTGCCGAGCTGGTGCATCGCATGCCCCCCTGGCCATCTCACAGCATCCCGGTGGACCAGGCCTTTGAGCGCATCCTGGCCAGCGATGTCACCTCGCCCATCGATGTGCCCGGCCACAACAACTCCGCCATGGATGGCTTTGCCTTTTGTGCAGCAGACCAGACCAGCGATGATGCCCAGCTCATGCACTGTGTGGGGCATGTGCTGGCTGGTCAGGCCTGGCATGGCCGAGTGGAGCGCGGCCAGTGCATTCGCATCACCACAGGTGCGGTCATGCCATCGGGTCTGGACACCGTGATCCCGGTTGAGCTCACCCAGGTCGAGGGCACACGGGTGCAGTGGTCCCGCCAAATGGTGCAAGCGGGTGACAACCGCCGTCTGGCGGGTGAAGACATTGCCAAGGGCGCTGTGGCCTTGCGCCGGGGCGAACGCCTGGGACCCGCTCAGATGGGCTTGCTGGCCAGCCTGGGCATCACGGAGGTGGCGGTGCAACGCCAACCCCGGGTGGCGTATTTCTCCACCGGCGACGAAATCCTGAGCCTGGGCCAAGCCCCGCGCGAGGGCGCGATTTACGACAGCAATCGCTACACCGTCAGGGGCATGCTGCAGCGATTGGGTTGCGAGGTGGTGGACCTGGGTGTGATTCCTGATGAGCCAGTTGCCTTGGAAGCCTGCTTTCTGAACGCAGCCCGTGAGGCCGACGTGATCATCACCAGCGGCGGGGTCAGCATGGGTGAGGCAGATCACACCAAAGCCATGATGCGCCGATTGGGCGATGTCGCGTTTTGGCGCATTGCCATGCGCCCAGGCCGCCCCATGGCCTTGGGCACCCTGGGTCAAAGCCTCTTGTTTGGCTTGCCGGGCAACCCCGTGGCTGTGATGGTGACCTTCATCGCCTTTGTGAGGCCTGCCCTGCTCCAACGCATGGGCGTTACCTCGGTGCAACCGCTCATGATCCGTGCCAAAAGTCAGGAGGCTTTGCGCAAAAAACCAGGACGCACCGAATACCAGCGTGGATGCCTGAGTCGGGATGCCCAGCAACAACTCTGGGTGAAAACCACCGGGCAACAGGGCTCAGGGGTGTTGAGCTCCATGGTGCAAGCCGATGGCCTCATTGTGTTGCACCATGACCAGGGTGATGTGCAACCCGGCGAGGAAGTGGATGTGCTGTTGCTCGAGACTTGCGTCTGAAGCCACCCGCCGCTGCGCAGCGGGGATGGCCTCTGCTGGCCTCTACCAAACGCCAAACCAGCTCACCGGCCTGCTGGTGCTTTAGCCGCCATGTGCGCCCACAGGATGATCCACCACCATGGTTTTGGCGCCGGGCGTGGATCGGCGGGCAAACAGGGTGTACATGGTGGGCACCACAAAAATAGTGAGCAAGGTGCCCAGGCTCATGCCCCCCACAATCACCCAGCCAATTTGACGACGGCTTTCAGCGCCAGCCCCTTCAGCCAATGCCAAAGGAATGGCACCCAGCACCATGGCGCCCGTGGTCATGAGAATCGGACGCAGCCGCAGGGTGGCCGCCTGCTTGACCGCGGACATCACATCCATGCCCTTGCCACGAAGTTGGTTGGAAAACTCCACAATCAAAATGCCGTGCTTGGAAATCAGTCCCACCAGGGTGATGAGACCAATCTGACTGAACACATTGAGGGTGCCGCCTGACCACTTCAGGGCCAACAAGGCACCGACCATGGACAAGGGGACCGAGAACAAGATGATGAGGGGATCGATGAAGCTTTCAAACTGGGCGGCCAGCACCAAGAAGATGAACACCAGAGACAAGGCAAACACCAGACCCAGCGAGCCCGACGAGTTCCTGAACTCACGCGAGGTGCCGTTGAGATCGGTCACATAGCCTTCCTTGAGCACCTTGCTGGCCGTGGCCTGCAAAAACTCCAACGCTTCACCGAGCGAGTATTCGGGCGCGATGTTGGCCGTGATGGATGCACTTCGGCGCTGGGCAAAGTGATTGAGTTCGCGCGGCACCACCACCTCTTTGATGGTCAGCAGGGACGACAAAGGAATCATGGCGTCGCCCCGCCCCCGCACAAAGATCTTCTCGATGTCTTGCGGGGTGTTGCGGTTTTCCGATTGGGTTTGAACGATCACGTCGTATTGCTCGCCATTGCGCTTGAAGCGGGTGACGTTGCGCCCCCCCATCATGGTTTCCACCGCACGGGCAATTGCGTCCACCGACACGCCCATGTCCGCCGCACGCTCCCGGTCCACCACCACCGACAACTCGGGCTTGTTCAGCCTTAAATCGGTGTCCACGCTGATGATGCCGGGGTTTTTGGCCACCTCGGCCAGAAACTGGCGCAAGACGACGTTGAGGTTTTCGTAAGTGTCCTGCGTGAGGATGAGGAAGTTGATGGGGCGCTCGCGAAAGCCTTGCCCCAAGGAAGGCGGGGTGATCGGAAACGCTGTGACACCCGGCAGCGATGTGATGGCCGGTGTGAGCTTGCGCGCAACGTCTAGGGTCGTCATGGTGCGTTCTTCCCAAGGCAGGGCACGGTAGAACACCGAGCCTTGAGCCACGGTGGGATTGCCGGCCACCACAAAGATGCGATCAAACATGTCGCTCATGCGTTGCCCGATGCGCTCGATGACCTGGGCGTACTGCAAGGTGTAATCAAGGGTCGCGCCGTCCGGACCGTTCATGCTCACCAGAATCACGCCCCGGTCTTCAATGGGAGCGAGTTCGCTTTTGGCGGTCTTGAAAAGTGCATAAGAGCCGCCAGCAGCACTCAACATCAGCAACACCACCACGGGGCGGTAGTTCAGGGAAAAGCTCAACGCGCGGGCATAAAAATTCTCCAGGCCCTGGAGCAGTTTTTCCATGGTCCTGTCGAACCAACTGTGCTTGTCCTGGTGCTTGAGCATCACCGAGCACATCATGGGTGACAGGGTCAAGGCCACAAAACCGGAGATGACCACGGCACCGGCCAAAGCCAGTGCGAACTCGGAGAAGAGCTTGCCGGTGCGCCCTGGCGTGAAGGCCAGGGGCGCAAACACTGCCACCAGGGTCAGGGTCATGGAAACCACGGCAAAACCAATCTCACGCGAACCCAGAATGGCTGCCTGAAAGGGCTGCATCCCTTCTTCGATCTTGCGGTAGATGTTTTCCAGCACCACGATGGCGTCATCCACCACCAAGCCAATGGCGAGCACCATGGCCAGCATCGTGAGCGAGTTGATGGTGAAGCCAAAGAGAGCCAGCATGCCAAAGGTACCCACCAGACACACGGGAATGGTGACCAGGGGAATGAGGGACGCACGCAAGGTGCGCAGGAAAAAGAAGATCACCAACGCAACCAGCACCACGGCCTCGGCAATGGTGCGAAACACTGCATCAATCGAGCGGGCGATGAACACCGAGTTGTCATTGGCGACCTGGATGTCGATAGAAGGCGGCATGTTGGCCTTGATCTTGGGGATCATGTCACGCACGGCCTTGCTCAACTCCAGAGGATTGGCGGTGGCATTGCGAATCACACCCAGGGTCACGGCATCGCGGCCATTGAGGCGTGTGAGGGCACGCTCTTCCGCCGCAGACTCCTCCACCTTGGCCACATCCCTCAGGCGAATGGGCATGCCATTGACCGACTTGATGATGGTCTGGCGAAACTGCTCTGGGGTTTGCAAATCCGTCATGGCCGTCACGTTGAATTCACGCGACTGGCTCTCCACCCGGCCAGCGGGCACTTCCAGGTTGTTGCGCCGCAAGGCATCTTCCACATCTTGCGTGGTGAGCTTGAACGCTGCGAGGCGATCCGGATCGACCCAGATGCGCATGGAGTACTTACGCTCGCCATAAATGCGAACGTCAGACGCACCCGGCGCGGTTTGCAGCAAGGGCTTGGCCATGCGGTTGGCCAACTCGCTCATTTGCAAGGCGTTGAGGGTGTCGGAGCTCATGGCCAACCAGATCACGGGGAAGGCATCGGCCTCGACCTTGGCAATCACGGGTTCATCGATGCTGGTGGGAAGCTTTTGCCTCACGCGAGAGACTTTGTCACGCACATCGGCTGCGGCGGAATCCGGGTCGCGCGTCAAGACAAACGACACAGTGATCTGGCTTTGCTCCTGACGGCTGATGGACGTGATGACATCCACGCCTTCAATGCCCGCGAGCGAGTCCTCGAGTACCTTGGTGACCTGGGACTCGACCACCTGGCTGGAAGCGCCTTTGTAGGTGGTGGACACCGTGACCACCGGGTTGTCGATCTTGGGGTACTCGCGAACCGACAAGCGGGTGTAGGACACCGCGCCCACCAACAGGATGAGCAGGGACAACACGGTTGCAAAAACCGGGCGGCGAATCGACGTTTCGGACAGGCGCATGAAGACTCTCCAGGAGGTCAGGGTTTGCCAACAGCGACAACCCGCATGGGCGAGCCATCACGTTGAAGGCGCTGCTGACCTGCAACGACCACGGTGTCCCCCAGGGCAACGCCACTGAGGATTTCCACTTCACCAGGGGAACGGATGCCCAACTTGACCGGGACACGCTTGGACACGAATTGGGTGCCCTCGGGCAATTTGTCAGTGCCCTCGGGTTTGCGCGCCAAGATCACAAACTGCTGCTCGCCTTGGGGAACGATGGCCGATTCGGGCACCACCAGGGCATCGTTCCTTTGCGAGAACACCACATTGATGCGGGCAAACATGCCAGGACGCAATGTGCCTGGCAGCCCCTTGCGGACAACGGGTTTGTCTTGCGCGGGCGTGAGGCTGGCGCATTGGGCAAATTCTGGTCCCAAGGGGGCTTCGTTCACCTTGGGTGCGGGCTTGATGGCCGTCACCGCCTTGCCACCCGTACCCGGTGGGTTGTCCAGCAAGGCACGCACGGTGAGGAATCGGCCGTTGGCGTCGATCAAAGGATCTACCGCAACCACCCTGGCTCGATCCACACGATCAGGCAAGGCATCCACGCGGACTTCCACCATCTGCCCCACCGCCAACGCGGTGGTTTGGCGCTCGGGCAAGCGAAAGTCCACGTAGAGGGAATGAATGTCCTCCAGGTTCACCAGCTCGGCACCATCTTTGACATAGTCACCCAGGTTGACGGTGCGAATGCCCACCACGCCTGAAAACGGTGCCACGATGCGCATGCGCTGCAATCGAGCGCAAGCCAGGGCGAATTGGGCTTTGGCCACTGCCAGGCTGGCCGCGCTTTCATCCAGGACCCGCTGGGCCACAAATTTCTGGGCCACCAATTCCTGATTGCGTTTGTAATTGGCATCGGCAATGGACACCTGTGCCACCGCTTGTTGCACCTCGGCGCGCTGCAAGACGTCATCAAGTTGGATGAGCATCTGGCTGGCATCAACCGATTGCCCATCGGAAAAACCCAGTGCGGAGACGCGTCCGGCAATTTCAGGTTTGATCACCACGTTTTGACGTGAACGCAAATTGCCCACGGTCTGGAATTCATCCTTGAGGGCGCGTTGCTTGACCTCCGCCACCTCCACGCCAAACGCCCTGGGCGGCGGCCCGCCTGCACCGGGTCCACCTGCACCGGGTCCACCCGGTCCGGCTTGCCCACCGGACGCACCCGATCCCCCTTGGCCACCACCACCTTGTGCGGGCTGACCCGATTTCGGGGCTTCGCTCACGGCAGCAGGTGCAGGGGAAGCCGGCGCAGGGTTGAGCGATCGATAGCCAAACCAACCCGCTACAGCCAATGCGGCCACGGCAATGAACGAAACGGCATGCTTGGAAGCCATGGATACCCCAGAAGAAAAATGGTTTTTGCAGATTATGGTGGGATTGGAACGCCTTCGTTCGCCAAGGCATCCGCGCGTTCGTTGCCAGGGTCTCCGGCGTGACCTTTGACCCAGCGCCAATCGATGCTGTGGCCCGACTGGGCAACCAGGGCATCGAGGGTTTGCCAGAGGTCGGCGTTCTTGACCGGCTGTTTGCTCGCCGTGCGCCAGCCCTTGGCCTTCCAGCCCTCGATCCACTCGGTGATGCCTTTGCGAACGTACTCGCTGTCGAGGTAGAAGGTGATGCGGCAGGGCTCCTTGAGCGCCCTGAGCGCCTGGATCACGGCCATCAACTCCATGCGGTTGTTGGTGGTGAGCGGCTCGCCCCCCTTGAGTTCCTTGACGTGCTCTCCAAACCGCAACAGCACACCCCAGCCGCCAGGACCGGGATTACCCTTGCAAGCACCGTCGGTGTAGATGGTGATGGGTTTCATGAGACCTGCCTGGGCTGATGGGTCTTGGGCTGTTGCAGGTCTGGGATCGCCCCCGTGGCGTTGGCGTTGGCGCTGGGTACGGCGCGACGACCTTTGAGCGAGCTGCGCCGCCACAAGGGCTTGACCAGCCTCATGCCCCTCACCCGCTTGACGGCCACCATGCAATAAGCCGCGCCAAAGTAGGGCCACCAGCGGTCACCGGCCGACTCCATCCACGACCATCGATCCAGCCAAGGCTGCGACGCCATGGCCGGCCGATAGCAACCAAACTGGCTGGTGTGGATTTCAAAGCCCAACAGCTGCAACCAATCCTTCACCCGACCTGCACTCATCCAGTTCATGTGGCCAGGCAGGAAAGTCTGCCCCATGCCCAGGCGATGCATGAGCGTGGAGCGCTTTTGACGCCACCCCCACAAGCTCCAGGGGTTCAAACCCGTGATCACCACCTTGCCCTCAGGCACCAAGGTGCGCTCCACCTCGCGCAGGGTCGCGTGAGGATCATGGCTTTGTTCCAGGGTGTGGGGCAGGATCACCAGGTCCAGGCTTTGATTGGCCAAAGGCATGGCGGTGGTGTCCAACCACAAGACCGCATCCAGCGGCGTGGCAAATGTCATTGCAGGTTGCTCTTCCATGGGGCTGGCTTCAGTGTGAGCAAACCAGCGATGCTGAATGCGACTGTTTCTGAGGGCATCAAGAGCCGGAAATCCGAGTTGCAAGGCGTGATAGCCAAACACATCGCCCACCGCCGAATCGGCCTGGGTTTGCATCCATTTCAAAAGGTATTTCCCTGCGGGAGTCTGCCAAAGCTGACCAGAGGACTGCATTTCTATAATCGAATCATCCATGGAACTGATTGCCATCCCTGCTTTTGAGGACAACTACATCTGGATGCTCCAGCATGACGGTCGCGCCGTGGTGGTGGATCCCGGTGATGCTGCCCCAGTGATCCACATCTTGCGCTCAAGGTCGCTGGTGCTGGATTCCATTCTAGTCACCCACCACCATGCGGATCATGTGGGTGGCGTGCCCGAGTTGCTGGACCTCTATCACCCCCATGTGCATGGACCTGCACTTGAAAACCTGGCCTTTGCCCATCAGCCTTACTTTGGCGGCGAGACCCTCAGCGTCCTGGGTCAGGCCACTCAGGTGATGTCGGTGCCGGGTCACACCGCTGGCCATCTGGCCTACATGCTCACCCCGCAGGATCAAACGCCCATCCTCTTTTGCGGAGACACCCTGTTTTCTGGTGGCTGCGGCCGCCTCTTTGAAGGCACGCCTGCGCAAATGATGGACTCGCTGGATCAGCTCGCTGCGCTCGATGGGCGCACCCGTGTGTGTTGCGCACACGAGTACACGCTGGGCAATCTGCGGTTTGCATTGGCAGTGGAACCCGGCAATACCCAACTCCAGTCTCACTACCAACACTGCCAGCAACAACGTCAGCAGGGTTTGTCCACGCTGCCCTCGAGCATCGCGCTGGAGCGGCAGATCAATCCTTTTCTTCGCACCCGTGTGCCCGAAGTGATCCATGCCGCACACCTGCATCAACCCCATGTGACGCAACCAGCCGATGTGCTGGGTGTGTTGCGGGAATGGAAGAACCGCTTCAAATGATCCGATACACCACCTTGTGCGTTGCCCTGGCTTTGGCGGGCTGCGCCAGCAGCCCTTTGACCAGTGAGTCGACCGATCGTTGGACACCCAGCGACGCCGTCGCCAAGGACCCCGCGCCACAGCCGCATCCCGTCCACATTCCCCTCACCAAAACCAACACCCCGCTCAAACCCATTGAGCCGGCATCCGCCCCGGGGCTGGGGGTGACTGCGGTGGCTTTGCCTGACGACATCTGGGACCGCATGCGCAAGGGCTTTGCCATGCCCGATCTGGACAACGCCCTGGTCAGGCAACACGAGAAGTGGTATGCCGGGCGGCCTGAATACATCGAGCGAATGACCGACCGCGCCAACCGCTACCTCTACTACATCGTCGAAGAGGTCCAAGCGCGCAAGATGCCCCTTGAGTTGGCCTTGTTGCCTTTCATCGAAAGCGCTTTCAACCCGGAGGCCCTCTCCAGCGCCAAGGCCAGTGGCATGTGGCAATTCATGCCCCGCACGGGCACCCAGTTCGACCTCAAACAAAACGCGTTTCGCGATGACCGCCTGGATGTGATCGCGTCCACCCGCGCAGCCCTGGACTACCTCAACCAACTGCATGGCCAATTTGGTGATTGGCATCTGGCCTTGGCCGCTTACAACTGGGGGCAAGGCAATGTGGCTCGCGCCCAGGCCACCAACAGCAGGCAGGGCAAGGGCACAGGCTATGAAGACCTGAACATGCCCAATGAAACCCGCAACTATGTGCCCAAGTTCCAGGCCATCAAAAACCTCATTGCCGATCCGCAGCGCTTTGGCCTGAACCTGAGGGTGATCAAGAACCATCCGTACTTCCAGGCGGTGCCGCTCAAAGTGGACATCGACGTGGCCCTCGCAGCCCAACTGGCGGGATTGAGTGTGGAGGAGCTCAAGCAGCTCAACCCGTCAGCCAAACGCCCCCTGCTCATGGGGGCAGTGACCGATGAATTGCTGCTGCCTTGGGACAACGCGGAAATCTTCAGCAAGAATTTCAACCGGCACACAGGTGCCTTTGCCAGCTGGACCGCATGGCTGGCTCCACGGGACCTGAAGGTGCGCGAAGCAGCCCAACTCACCCAGATGGATGTGGACGAACTTCGCCAGATCAATGGCATTCCCAACCTCAACAGCATCATTCGCAAAGGATCAGCCCTGGTGGTGCCCAGGAAGAACGGCCAGTCGGATGTGAGCGAGCAAATCGCTGACACAGGCCAGCTGAATTTGGCCGCCGAGCGCCTGG
>RGCL01000220.1 GCA_009919175.1 Betaproteobacteria bacterium | reverse complement strand
CCAAGCCCATGGTGGGGGCTTATGTGGAGTTGATCCGCAACACGCCCTTCATCGTCCAGTTGTTTTTCATTTTCTTTGGGCTTCCAGCCGCAGGCGTGCGGCTCTCAGCCGAGTGGGCCTCGGTGATTGCGATGGTGGTCAATCTCGGAGCGTACTCGGCAGAAATTGTTCGCGCCGGCATTGTCGCCACGCCACGGGGCCAAATTGAAGCCGCCTGGAGCCTGGCGCTGACGCCGATGCAAACTTTCACGCGCGTGGTGTTGCCCCCTGCCTTGCAGCGCGTGTGGCCCGCGTGGGACATATTGCGCAACTTGCTGCTGGCCGCACGCTGGACGGTGGTGCTGTCGCTCATCGCTTTTGTCGGGGGCGGCCTGGTGGGATTGGCCCTGTTGGTGGCAAGGACCGCCCCTTCTAGAACGCTTCAGCAGTTGGTCCAGGCCTATGTCCAGCTCTTTCAGGGCACGCCATTGCTCATGCAGCTGTTCTTGTCGTATTTCGGCCTGGCGCTGCTGGGGTTGGAAACCTCGGCTTGGACGGCAGCAGCGGTCGCCCTCACCCTTTACAGCAGCGCCTTTCTCACCGAGATTTGGCACGGTTGTGTCAAGGCCATCGCGCGGGGGCAATGGGAGGCTGCGCAGAGTTTGGCGCTCAACTTTAGAGAGCAGCTGCAATACATCATCTTGCCGCAGGCGGCACGCATTGCCATCCCGCCCACGGTGGGCTTCTTGGTGCAGGTCGTGAAGGGGACAGCCTTGGCTTCGGTGATTGGGTTTATTGAACTCACCAAGGCCGGCACCATGATCACCAACGCCACCTTCCGACCTTTCGTGGTCTACAGCTGTGTGGGCTTGGTTTATTTCGCTCTGTGCTACCCCATCAGCGTTTACGCCCGTTCACTTGAAAGCAGGCTCCATGTCCACAGTCACTGACGCCGCGGCTGCAGTTCACATCCAGGGACTGCGAAAGTCCTTTGGGTCGAACGAGGTGCTCAAAGGCATTGATCTTGAAGTCGGCAGCGTCAGATGTGTATAAAGAGACAGGCTCGGCCACCGCGCGACCTTGGGCTTGCGGAAATTTTTTGACCAAGCCGGGGGCGAGCATGATGTTCT
>RGCL01000219.1 GCA_009919175.1 Betaproteobacteria bacterium | reverse complement strand
GGCGGGTTGACCTGGTTGATGTCGAGCAAGTTGGGCTTGGGGCCGATGAACGACACCAGCGACATCACGATCGCTTCGCGGATGGGGTCAATGGGCGGGTTGGTGACCTGGGCAAAGAGCTGCTTGAAGTAGTTGTAGAGCGGCTTGTTTTTATCGGACAAGACGGCCAGCGGGCTGTCATTGCCCATCGAGCCGATGCCCTCTTCGCCGTTGGCGGCCATCGGGGCCATCAGGAATTTGATGTCCTCCTGGGTGTAGCCGAAGGCTTGCTGGCGGTCGAGCAGGCTGGCCTGGGTGGGTGCGGGGGTTTCGTGGGTGGTGTCGATGTCGTCGAGCTTGACACGCAGGTTTTCAATCCACTGCTTGTATGGCTTGGTGCTGGAGAGGCTGGCTTTCAACTCCTCATCGTCGATCATGCGGCCCTGCTCGAGATCGATGAGGAACATCTTGCCGGGCTGCAAGCGCCACTTGCGCACGATTTTGCTCTCGGGCACGGGCAGCACGCCCGACTCTGAGCCCATGATCACCATGTCGTCATCGGTGATGCAATAGCGCGAAGGGCGCAGGCCGTTGCGGTCGAGTGTGGCGCCGATCTGGCGGCCATCGGTGAAGACGATGGAGGCCGGGCCGTCCCAGGGTTCGAGCATGGCGGCGTGGTATTCGTAAAACGCCTTGCGACGCTCGTCCATGGTGGTGTGCTGCTCCCAGGGCTCGGGGATCATCATCATCACCGCCTGACTGATGGGGTAACCCGCCATGGTCAGCAGTTCCAGACAGTTGTCAAAGGTGGCGGTGTCGGACTGGTCGGGGAAACTGATGGGGTAGAGCTTTTTCAGGTCTTCGCCCAAAACGGGGGAAGACATCACGCCTTCACGGGCCTTCATCCAGTTGTAGTTGCCTTTCACCGTATTGATCTCGCCATTGTGGGCGACATAACGATAGGGGTGAGCCAGCGGCCACTCAGGGAAGGTGTTGGTCGAAAAACGCTGATGCACCAAACCCAGGGCAGAGACGCAACGCTCGTCGGTGAGGTCATGGTAATAAGTGCCCACCTGATCGGCCAGCAACAGGCCCTTGTAAATGACCGTGCGGCTGGACATGCTGGGCAC
>RGCL01000218.1 GCA_009919175.1 Betaproteobacteria bacterium | reverse complement strand
GCGCCAAGCGCTGGCCTGATGTCCCGCTTCGACGCCGCCATCATCGACCTGGACGGTACCCTGGTCGACACCCTGGGGGACTTCGAGGTGGCGTTGAACCTGACCTTTGTCGATTTGGGCTTGCCCATGGCCTCGCGCCACGCGGTGTCCTTGGCCATTGGCAAAGGCTCGGAGCACCTGATTCGCACCTTGTTGGGCCCCGCCAAGCAACACCTCTACATCCGGGCCTGGGACCACTACCAGGCGCACTACCAGAACATCAACGGCCAGCACTCGGACGTGTTTGCGGGCGTGGTCGAAGGCTTGGATCGATTGACGCAAGCCCAATGTCGCTTGGCCTGCCTGACCAACAAGCCGGTGGATTTCGCGCGCGATCTGCTGCGCCTCAAAGGCCTGGACCGCTATTTCCAAGCGGTGTTTGGCGGAGACAGCTTCGAGCGCAAGAAGCCCGACCCCTTGCCGGTGCGGGCCACTTGCCAGGCTTTGGGCAGCTTGCCCGAGCGCACGCTCATGGTGGGGGACTCCCGCAACGATGCCCTGGCCGCCAACGGCGCCGGCTGTGACGTGGTGCTGATGCGCTATGGCTATAACCACGGCGAGCCGGTCGAGACCGTGCCCGCCCTGGCTTACCTGGACCGGCTGGACCATTTACCGAGCGAATGGCTGGCCATTTGAGCTGCCACCACCGCCGCTGACGGCTTTGCTACACTTGGCCTCATGTTCATTCACCGCATCACCATCACAGGTTGCAGCGACCGGGGAGCCTGGCCCTGGCGTCGCCGGCCCGCCCTGGGTGCTCTCGTGCGTCTTTGATTCACTTGGGGCCCCTTCGCCCTCGCTTGCACTGCGGTGCACCCCTTGAACGGGGACTTCCCGAACCGAATGAACGCCCCTTGCGGGCTTGAGCTGTGGAGGCTCATGTGATCACCGAACTCGAATTCAAAAGCCTGGCCTCGCAAGGCTACAACCGCATCCCCCTGATCGCGGAAGCCTTTGCCGACCTGGAAACCCCCTTGTCCTTGTACTTGAAGCTGGCGTTTTCACGCGACGGCGGCAAGTACAGTTTTTTGCTGGAGTCTGTGGTGGGCGGCGAACGCTTCGGCCGCTACA
>RGCL01000217.1 GCA_009919175.1 Betaproteobacteria bacterium | reverse complement strand
GAAGTCGGCACGCGAGCGCTTGAAGCCGGTCGTGCCCACGTTGGCGATGTTGTTGGAGGTCACCGTCAGCTGGGAAGAAGCGGCGTTCAGGCCAGTCAGCGAGGTATAGAAAGACATGGTGTGCTCCGGGTCAGGGGGTCGAGGTGATCAGGTTGGAGGGATATGCTTAGTTGAAGAGCTGGCGACTCAAGGTCCAGGTGCGAACAGGCCCTTGAGCGCATCTTGAAGCGCCGATGAAGGGGTGCTGCCGGTTCCACTGCCCGCTGCACCGCTGGGCAAGGCGTTTACGCCACCGGCGGCCACTGAGGCGGGCTGAGGCGGCACCCAAGGCGCATCGATACGGGAGATTTGGCTCAGCGGCACGGTGGCCCCACCCTCGACTTCCACGATCAAGTCGTCGTCTGCAGGGCTGTAGGTCACGCTCTTGACGGTCATCGGCGTGCTGATGGGTGTTTGGGTGATCTTTCCCAAGCTGTTGACCGTCGCCACGATCTTGTAGGTGCCCGAAGGTGCGGGTTCACCGGCGTCTGTAGCACCGTTCCAGCTGAGCTTGAGGTCGCCCGGCATTTGTCGGCCCATGGTTTGGGTGTAGATCTTCTTGCCCTGGGCATCGAAGACATCCAGACTCACCGAGTCCGCGCCGCTGGGAATAGAAATCAGGCCATTGATGGTGCTGCCCTTTTCATAGCGTGCGTTGCCCATCGGAGCCGTGACCTGCTTGCCGATGAGGTTGGCTCCGCTCATGAAGCGCTCGCTCTTCATGCCCTTGACCATCGACTCCATCGAGGTCCTGATGTTGGTGGTGGCTTCAAGCTGCGAAAACTGCGCCAACTGCGCCACAAAGGCCTCGTTATTCACCGGGTCCAGCGGGTTTTGGTTCTGCAACTGGGTGGTGAAAAGGGTCAAGAACTCGGTCTTGCCCATTTGCTCATTGACGGGCTTTGCCGCATTCTTGATGTCGCTGTAACGCGTAATGCCCGGCAAAACGGGCTGTGCGGTCTTCGCGGTGGGGGCAGCTGGCGTAGTGGTCATGACAAGTTCCTCACATACAGCCTCAGCTGCGCATCATGTCCAGCGTGCGCATCATCAGATGCTTGGCGGTGTTCACCGT
>RGCL01000216.1 GCA_009919175.1 Betaproteobacteria bacterium | reverse complement strand
TGCTGCAACTGGAAGTCCTTGTCGCTGCCAAACTCGGGCGGGCGGCGCTCGGCGGCGGGCTTCTTGGACTCTTCTTCCAGGCGCTTGAGGGCTTCTTCGCGTGCCTTCTCGCGTGCAGGGTCCTTGGCTTCGGCACCTTGGCCACTGGCCAGGTGTTTTTCCAGGTCGGCTTCGCGGGTGCGCAGCACGGCAAAGGGGCTGCCTTCGGCGGTTTCGTCCACCAGCACATCGGGCACGATGCCCTTGGCCTGAATGGAGCGGCCATTGGGGGTGTAGTAACGGGCGGTCGTGATTTTCAAGGCGGTGTCCGGGCCCAGCTGGCGCACGGTTTGCACCGAGCCTTTGCCAAAGGTCTGGCTGCCCAGCAAGGTGGCACGTTTGTAGTCTTGCAAGGCACCGGCCACGATTTCACTGGCCGAGGCAGAGCCTTCGTTGACCAGCACCACCAGCTTCAGGTTTTTGTAAATGCCCTTGGTGGCTTCGGTCATGCGGCGAATGGGGTCGTTGCCGCCGCGGCGCTGGTAGAACTCGGGCGCCGCTTTGTACACGTATTTGCTTTCCGCCAACTGGCCATTGGTGGAGACCACGGTGACGTTGTCAGGCAAGAAGGCCGCCGACACGGCCACCGCAGCGTCGAGCAAGCCGCCCGGGTCGTTGCGCAGGTCCAGCACCAGGCCTTTGAGTTGCGGCTCGGCTTTGTAAATTTCTTCCAGCTTGCGCGCGAAATCATCGACGGTGCGCTCCTGGAATTGGGTCAGGCGAATCCAGCCATAGCCAGGCTCCACCACCTTGCCCTTGACGCTGACGGTCTTGATTTCCTCGCGCACGATGGTCACCGGGAAACTGCGGTTCTCGTCTTTGCGGAACACCGTCAACACCACCTTGGTGTTGGGTTCGCCGCGCATGCGCTTGACGGCATCGTTCAGGCTCAGGCCCTTGATGGCGGTGTCATCCACCTTGGTGATCAGGTCGCCAGGCTTCAAGCCAGCGCGGAAGGCGGGCGAGCCTTCGATGGGCGACACCACTTTGACCAGCCCCTCTTCCATGGTGATTTCAATGCCCACGCCGACAAAGCGGCCGGTCGTGCCTTCACGGAACTCTTTGAAGGTTTTCTT
>RGCL01000215.1 GCA_009919175.1 Betaproteobacteria bacterium | reverse complement strand
TACTTGTTCAGTACCAGCCCTTTGCCTTGCTTCTCTGCAAAGGCAATTGCTTCGGAGCTTCGCTTGATCCCCAGCTTCTGGATCAACTCCGTGAAACCGATGTCCGTGGCCACGCTCAGGCTGTAGACCGCCGGAAATGCACTCGTCCAGTTCTTACCGGCTGTGGCGCTGCTCCATGCAAACTTGCCAGTGGTCCAGGTGTAATTGGCCCCCGGCGAGCTTGAGACATTGACGGTCTCGGCCATGTCATTCGCCCGATCAGCTCATCGTGAAGGTAAAAACAGCCGTCAGGCTGTCGTCCACCCCCTTGTTGACCACCGGGAACACCACACGATCGAACATGGTTCCGGCCGAGGCTGCGTTGAACACACCCGCCTCGGTCAACGCACCTGTGGCGTCGCCCGCCGCATAACTGGCCGTGAAGGTGAACACCTTGGTGCCTGCTGTGTGGGCATAGGTGGAGGCGTTGCGTTTGATCTCGGTGACCAGGGCAGTCTGGGTCGAGGCTGCGGCTGTCGTGCCTGTCCCGACCGCAATCCAGCCCATCACCCCGGGGCGACTTCCCGAGTTGCCAATCGCATCGGCAACGAAGTCAAAGCCGCCGTTGACGATGATGTTGTCTTTGTGGACCACCTCGACCTCGCCACTGGGCTTGGCCAGCACCAGCGTGAGCGAGCCCTTGATTTGCATGCCTTCATCCATCATGGGATTTCTCCAAAAAAATAGGCGCTGACCCTATGGGTACAACGCCTTTGCTTAGGTTGATTGGTTTGTCTGATTTGTCAGTACAGCTTGAGCATCGAATACCCCGCTGTCGGTGCCAGAGGTTGACTTGCGCTTTGGACCTCACCGCCCATCTTCCCGATGAAAAGCCTGCGCTCTGTTGCCGTCTGACACACACCGATGCAGATGCGATCAGCCACGTTCACGGGGTAAGGCACCAGCACCCGGTTAAAGAGCTGGTCCTCCAGAAAGAAGGTTCCCGCCACCGAGTCATAGCCGACCAGGAGGCTCACTCCAGCACCCGTGGCAGTCCAAATGACCGATGTGGTGATCTGGTTCGGGATGAACCAGAAGCTCACATGAAAGACACCCGGAATGCTGACCCCCCAGGACACCTTGGTCGTGTCCTTGATCAGT
>RGCL01000214.1 GCA_009919175.1 Betaproteobacteria bacterium | reverse complement strand
CTTTAGGACGCCGCATCATGGGCAAACCGGCAGACCAAGCACACGCCCGCGAGATGTTGGCGGCCTTGTCAGACAAGGATCATCGGGTCTACACCGCCGTGGCCGTGGGCACACCACGAGGCTTAAGAACAGCCTGCTCCGTCTCGGTGGTTCGCTTCGATCGATTGACCCCGACCTGGATCAAAATGTATGTGGCCTCGGGCGAGCCCATGGGCAAGGCAGGCGCCTATGCCATTCAGGGTTTGGCGGCGACACGAATTGCCAGCCTGCGGGGCAGCTACAGCGGCATCATGGGTTTGCCTTTGCGCGAGACGGCCCAGCTCATTGAGCGATGGATAGATTTGTGATTTTGTCCTGAGCGCGAGCCCCACAGCCAGCCTCAGGGAAGCTGAGGCCAGGCTCAGTCCTGGCCAAAGAGGTCACGCGTATAAACCTTGTCTTTCACGTCCTCCAACTCCGGGGTGAAGCGGTTGGCAATGATCAGATCAACCTCATTTTTGAAGGCCGTTAAATCATGGGTGACGGGCGAGTTGAAAAACTCGCTTTCAGCCAGCGCAGGCTCGTAGACCATCACCGGGATGCCTTTGGCCTTGATCCTTTTCATGATCCCCTGAATGCTGCTGGCCCGCCAATTGTCAGAGCCGGTTTTCATCACCAGCCGATAAATGCCCACTGATCGGGGGTGCCGGTTCAGGATGTCCTGGGCGACAAAATCCTTGCGGGTGCTGTTGGCGGTGACGATGGCGCCTATGAGTGATTGCGGCACCTGATCGTAGTTGGCCAGCAACTGTTTGGTGTCTTTGGGCAAACAATAGCCGCCATAGCCAAAGCTGGGGTTGTTGTAATGGTGACCGATGCGAGGGTCCAGGCATACCCCGTCGATGATCTGACGGGTGTCCAAACCGTGGCTGGCGGCATAAGAGTCAAGTTCATTGAAATAGGCGACCCGCATGGCCAGATAGGTGTTGGCAAACAGCTTGATGGCCTCTGCTTCGGTGCTGTCGGTCAACAGGGTGGGAATGTCTCTCTTGATGGCCCCTTGCTGAAGCATCGCGGCAAATTGTTTGGCCCGCTCGCTGCGCTCGCCAACCACGATTCGACTGGGGTGCAAATTGTCATAAAGGGCTTTGCCCTCACGCA
>RGCL01000213.1 GCA_009919175.1 Betaproteobacteria bacterium | reverse complement strand
CCATGGTGTCGCCGTGGCCAATGATGGAGCCGGGTGATTTGTGAAAGGCGTTGATGGGGGCGGGCGCTTTGCGGGTGCCGTCCTCCATGTAGTTCACAGCCATGCACTCCACATTCACGGGTTTGGGTAATGGCGGGCGAATCTTCACGCGCATGACGGATGGGCCGTCGCCTTTGGCCACGGCGTCTTGCAAGCGCGAGCGAAAGTTTGCGAAATTGGCAATTAGGCCAATCATCAAGTCGCCAGGGCCGGTGTGGGGGATGTTGGCCACCACCGAGGTGACATCCACCACCTTGTCGCCTTTGAGAACGCCCAGCCGGAAATCATTAAAAAACATCAATCGCATGATCTTGGCTCCTGGATGCCGTTGTAGGTTCAGAGGGTAATCCTAGATGGACACGTCATTGAACACAATCGGTGTTTTACGCATCGGTGACTGCTACGGGCAATCCCGGGGTTCTGACGCGGGATTCAACCTGATAATGAAAATTCATTCTCTCCAGGAGCACGCATGCAAGACACTCTCACAGCTGTTTCACGTCGCTCGGTGCTGGTCAGTGGTCTGGCGGTATCGCTGCTGGGGGTGTCCGCTGGGGCCGCGCCACTGCGCCAGGCGCGAGAATCGATGCTGTCTGGGCGTGTGACCGATGAGAGCGGTTTTCCGTTGCGACAGGCAGAGGTAACGGTCGAGGGCGTGACGACGCGAACCGATGGCGATGGTCGATTCTTTGTTCGCGCCATATTGCCCACGCAGGGATACCTATCTTTACAAATTGTCCGCCGCGGCGAGACGTCGGCCTTCACCGTCTTCGGACTGCCCGATAGAACCCATTCAGAGGATCGCGACACGTCCAGCCTGTCACTGGTGATGGCGGGCTGAACGCTTCAGCGGCTAGGCTCAGCGGCAGTGGGTGCTGTTAGGTGCCTTGTCTTTGTGGGTGAGTGCAGCCGTGCGACCCAACAATTCGGGGTTCACACCAAGTCAGTGATCATGCTCAGTTGATCACACAGCAGGTACGGCGAGACGACGATACTGGCTGGTGATGGGTTGACGGAGATCCACCCATCCACCGCTACACTTGACGCATCTCGTTTTCCTTCCGGATGAAAAACTCCCGTCTCCACCGCCGCTGGACCTTGTTCCAGCGTCAGCAACACCGCCAGGCCAT
>RGCL01000212.1 GCA_009919175.1 Betaproteobacteria bacterium | reverse complement strand
GTTGAAGGTGCCGGCCGGGGTCGCCTGCCAGACGTCGTCCGTGGTGTCGGGATTGCCGTCGACGCCGTTGCCGACTCGGACCATGTCGACCCGGGCCAGGCTCTGGATGACGCCGATGAGCGGCGCCGGCCCATTGAAGGCCGCGTATTCGGCCGCGGTGCGGACGGAGTAGACGGCGACCTCGTTGGGCGCGACCGGGACGCCCACGACCGGCGCCCACGGGAGCGACAGGAGGTAGGGCTTCGGCCGCGGGTTGTCGACGTTCCCGACCATCGTGATCGCGCTGGCGGGCAGCGGGGTGGTCGAGGTGTAGTAGGACGCGACGAGGGTGCTGGGCGTGATCGCGACCGCGCCCGCAGGCGCGGCGGTCAGGGCCGCGCTGAGCGTGACGCCCGCGGCGGCCGTCAGCGTGCCGGCCGGCGTCGCGGTCGTCGGCTGGTTGAGCGTGAGCGTGGTACCGTTGATGGCGTTGATCACCGACCCGGCGGCGATGCCGGTGCCGGAGATGACCTGGCCGACGACGAGGCCGGCGGAGCTGGCCACCAGGACGTCGGAACCGGAACCGCCCGTCGCGGTGAGGGCGACCTGCGGGATGACGGCGGCGACGGTGGTGCCGGCGGCGAGGCCGGTGCCGGCGAGCCCTTGGCCGACCTTCAGCCCGTTCACGTTGGCGGTGGCGAGGAAGCTCTTGCCGGTGACGCCGCCGGCGGTGGCGACGGTGGCGGGGGTGAGTCCCTGGAAGAGCACGAAGCGCTGGCCATGCGGCAGGGCGGCGGCGCCGAACTGCGAGAGCTCGATGCGGCCGGTGCCGCCTTGGTTGAGGTCCGCGGCGCCGTAGAACTCGATGCGGTCGTTGAGCGTGCCGTTCGTCGCGGTCGCCGAGAGCTCGAGCTGGTAGAGGTTCGAGTTCGTGACGTCTCCCGTGACCGTGATGACGCCGGGCGAGTAGCCCGGGGCGACGACGCCCGCGTTGGCGAGGTTGGCCGGGGCCGCGAGCGTGCCGAGGACGGCCGAGCCCTTGAGGGAGGAGGTCGCGTCGACGGTGATGTTGCCGGCGATGGCGACGTTCGGGGCGCCGGCGGTGCCGAGCGAGACCTTGGACTGGTCCGACAGCTGGAGGCCGCCGGCGAAGCTGCCGTCGATGGTGAGGAGGCCGGAGTTGGCCGAGCC
>RGCL01000211.1 GCA_009919175.1 Betaproteobacteria bacterium | reverse complement strand
CTGGCGCGTGGAATATCCCTTTGTGGTGCTGGCGCCCGACACTGAGGCAGAGATGGCCTTGTTGGTGAAAGCCTGTATCGACTTGGAACTGACCATCGTGCCGCGTGGTGGTGGCACGGGTTACACCGGCGGCGCCATTCCCCTGACCTGGAAAAGCGTGGTCATCAACACCGAAAAGCTGGAAGCCATGACCGAGGTCGAGCAGGTCCAGCTGCCCGGCATTGAACACACGGTCCCCACCATCTGGACCGAGGCGGGCGTGGTCACCCAGCGCGTGGCCGATGCCGCCGAACGTGCCGGATTTGTTTTCGCCGTGGACCCAACCTCTGCCGAGGCTTCCTGCATTGGCGGCAACATCGCCATGAATGCGGGTGGAAAAAAGGCCGTGCTGTGGGGCACGGCCCTGGACAACCTGGTGAGCTGGCGCATGGTGACGCCGCAGGCCGAATGGCTGGAAGTCACCCGCATCGGCCACAACCTGGGCAAGATCCACGATGCCGAGCTGGCCAGTTTCGAGCTGCGCTACTTTGCGGCCGATGGCAAAACACCTTTGCGCACCGAGCGCTTGGACATTCCGGGCCGCACCTTCCGCAAGGAAGGCCTGGGCAAGGATGTCACCGACAAGTTTTTGAGCGGCCTGCCCGGCGTGCAAAAAGAGGGCTGTGATGGCCTGATCACCAGTGCGCGCTGGGTGGTGCACCGCATGCCAGAGCACACCCGCACGGTGTGCCTGGAATTCTTTGGCAATGCCAAGGACGCGGTGCCCAGCATTGTCGAGATCAAGGACTTCATGTTTGCCGAACAAAAGCGAACAGGGACCCTGTTGGCCGGCCTGGAACACCTGGACGACCGCTACCTCAAAGCCGTGGGCTATGCCACCAAGAGCAAGCGCGGTGGCTTGCCCAAGATGGTGTTGATTGGTGACATTGCCGGTGACGACGCTGACGCCGTCGCGCGGGCCACCTCCGAGGTGGTGCGCCTGGCCAATTCACGCAGCGGCGAAGGCTTCATTGCCATCAGTGCCGAGGCGCGCAAAAAATTCTGGCTGGACCGCAAGCGCACCGCAGCCATCAGCCGCCACACCAACGCCTTCAAGGTCAACGAGGATGTGGTCATCCCGCTGCCGCGCATGGCCGAGTACACCGACGGCATCGAGCGCATCAACATCGA
>RGCL01000022.1 GCA_009919175.1 Betaproteobacteria bacterium | reverse complement strand
CGCCCGCCCGAAGAAGAAAACAAGCCCCTGGTGTGGCCTTACTGGCCGCTCAAGCTGCGCACCAGCTCCAGCCACGACGAAAGCGGTGGCTTGCAGCTGCTGGACCGCGAGTTCGCCATTTCCACCAAAGAGTTCATTGGCAAAAACGGCAAGCTCACCGGCCTCAAGACCGTGGGCGTTGAATTCAAGGACGGCAAATTAGTGGAAGTGCCCGGCACCGAAAAAACCTTTGAAGCCGACATGGTCCTTCTGGCCATGGGCTTTGTGAATCCCGTGCCTGCCGTGCTCGATGCCTTTGGCGTGCAAAAGGATGCCCGTGGCAATGCCCAGGCCGGCACCGATGAGGAGGGCGGCTATGCCACCAATGTCCCCAAGGTGTTTGCCGCTGGCGACGTTCGCCGGGGGCAGTCGCTGGTGGTGTGGGCCATTCGCGAAGGCCGTCAGGCTGCGCGCGCGGTCGACGAGTACCTCATGGGCAGCTCCGACCTGCCGCGCTGAGTTGCCAGCCTGGGCGTGGTCGTGGGCTTGACGACTTAGGTGTTCATCTTCCTCCGTTAAGATGAACGCCGCCCTGCCCAATCGCCTGCCAAGTTCTGGACATGGGCCTCACCCCATGCCTGCACCTCAAGCCCTGATCACCTGTCAAGACCTCTCGTTTGGATACGGAGAGCGCCGCATCCTGGACGGCATCAGCTTTGAAGTCCCGCGCGGCAAGGTCACGGCCTTGATGGGCGCCTCAGGCGGCGGCAAAACCACCGTGCTTCGCCTCATTGGCGGGCAGTACAAGCCGCAGTCAGGGCGTTTGCAGTTTGACGACCAATCCATCCCCGACCTCAACCAGGCCGAGCTCTATGGCTTGCGCCGTCGCATGGGCATGCTGTTTCAGTTTGGCGCGCTGTTCACGGATTTGTCGGTCTTTGACAACGTGGCCTTTCCTTTGCGCGAGCACACCGACTTGCCTGCCGCCCTGATCCGCGACATCGTGCTCATGAAGCTCGAGGCGGTGGGCTTGCGCGGTGCGCGAGACCTCATGCCCAGCGAAATTTCGGGCGGCATGGCCAGGCGTGTGGCCTTGGCGCGTGCGATAGCCCTCGACCCCGAATTGATCATGTACGACGAGCCCTTTGCCGGGCTGGACCCCATTTCCCTGGGCACAGCGGCGCGGCTCATTCGCCGCCTCAACGATGCCATGGGGCTCACCAGCATCGTGGTGTCGCACGACCTGGACGAGACCTTTGGCATCGCCGACCAGGTCATCGTGCTGGCCAATGGCCGTGTGGCGGCGCAGGGCACGCCCGACGAGGTCAGGCACAGTGAAGACCCGCTGGTGCGTCAATTTGTGAGCGCCTCGCCCGATGGTCCGGTGCGTTTCCATTACCCGGCGGTGGGCCTGGCAGATGACCTGGGGATTGGCGCATGAGCGACTGGCAAAGCCCCCTCGCTCGGCTGGGCGCCTGGTTTCGCCATGGCCTGGTTTCGATGGGCTATGGCGCACGCCTTTTTGTTCGCCTGGTGGGTTTGCTTGGCGCGTGCCTGCGCCGCTTTGGCCTGGTGCGCGACCAGATCCACTTTCTGGGCAACCATTCGCTGGCCATCATCGTGGTGTCTGGCCTTTTCGTGGGCTTTGTGCTGGGCTTGCAGGGCTACTACACCTTGCAACGCTATGGCTCAGCCGAGGCGCTGGGCTTGTTGGTGGCTTTGAGCCTGGTGCGCGAATTGGGTCCGGTGGTGAGTGCCTTGCTGTATGCCGGGCGCGCGGGCACGTCGCTCACCGCCGAAATTGGTTTGATGAAGGCGGGCGAGCAACTCACCGCCATGGAATTGATGGCCGTTGACCCCGTCGAGCGCATCCTGGCGCCGCGTTTTTGGGCTGGCGTGATCACCTTGCCCTTGCTGGCCGCGCTGTTCAGTGCCGTGGGCATCGTGGGCGGATGGCTGGTGGGCGTGGTCATGATTGGTGTGGATGCGGGCTCTTTCTGGAGCCAGATGCAAAGCGGTGTGGATGTCTTCAAGGACGTGGGCAATGGGGTGGTCAAGAGCCTGGTCTTTGGGTTCACCGTGTCGTTTGTTGCTTTGTTGCAAGGCTATGTCGCCCAGCCCACGCCAGAAGGCGTTTCCAGGGCAACCACGCGAACTGTGGTGATGGCCTCGCTGTCGGTGTTGGGGCTGGATTTCATCCTCACCGCCTGGATGTTTAGTCTTTGAAGGGGAGAGTGATCATGCAACGCTCTAAGGTCGATGTGTGGGTGGGTTTGTTTGTGCTGCTGGGCGCGCTGGCGCTGGTGTTCTTGGCGCTCAAGTCGGCCAACTTGCTCAGCCTGAACTGGTCGTCCACCTATTCGGTCAAAGCTCGTTTTGACAACATTGGAGGCCTCAAGCCCCAGGCAGCGGTCAAGAGCGCGGGCGTGGTCGTGGGGCGGGTATCGGCCATTGGCTTTGACGACCAGACCTTCCAGGCCTCGGTGGTGCTGGACCTGGACCAACGATTCCGTTTCCCCAAGGACTCCAGCCTGAAAATCCTCACCAGCGGCTTGCTGGGTGAGCAGTACATTGGCCTGGAGGCGGGATCCTCCGATCAGAACCTTCAGGCCGGAGAAACCATCACCAGCACCCAGTCTGCCGTTGTGTTGGAAAATCTCATCGGACAATTCCTCTACAACAAGGCGGCCGACGCAGGCCAAACCAAGTGAAGCACACCACGCCCAACCTGCTCCAACCCATGATTCGCGCCCAGGCTCACCTGGCGCGCACTGCGCGAGCCTGGGCGTGCGTGATGGCCTTGGCCTGCCTGGTGCCGGTGCAAGCCCAGGTGCAAGCTCAGGCACCTGCTGCGGGCGATGCCGCCACCAACTCGGACACCGCTTACCCCACACGCTCGCCCACCGACCCGTGGGAGCCCTTCAACCGCAAGGTCTTTGACTTCAACGAGTCCCTGGATCAGGCGGTGATCAAGCCCGTGGCCAACACCTACCAGCGGGTCACACCTCGCCTGGTGCAAACGGGTCTGGGCAATTTCTTTGGCAATTTGCGGGACCTGTGGTCCACGGTGAACCTGTTCCTGCAATTCAAACCCAAGGCCGGCCTGGAGATGGGCACGCGCGTGCTGGTGAACTCGACCCTGGGCATTTATGGCCTGGTGGACCTGGCTTCGCCCATGGGGCTGGAGCGCTACTCGGAAGACTTTGGCCAAACTCTGGGTCGCTGGGGCGTGGGCAGTGGTCCTTACCTGGTCATGCCTGTGCTGGGTCCCTCTACCCTCAGGGATGCCTCGTCCTATGTGCTGGTGGACAGGAACGGGGATCCCATCAAAGAAATCAACCCCATCGCGCACCGCAACGTGGCCCAAGGCCTCAAGGTGGTGGATCAGCGTGCGCGGCTGCTGTCGGCCACCAACACGGTGGATGCCATCGCTTTCGATCGTTACAGCTTTGTTCGCGACGCCTACCTGCAACGCCGCCGCTTCCAAATTTATGATGGCAACCCTCCTCCAGAGGATGCCAAGGATTGAACATGATTTGTCGATTGATGCAGACCCGTTCGCTGCTCGAGCGCGTGGCGCTGGGCTGGGGCGCGTGCCTGCTGGCGATGGGTCTGGCCATGCCCAGCCTCCATGCTCAGACCTTGAGCCCCAAAGACACGCCCGATGTCTTCATCTCCAAACTCTCCAATCATTTGCTGGAGATCGTCAAATCCGATGCCGGCCTGCGCGCTGGGGACTTGGTCAAGATCAATGCGCTGGTCAACGACAAGGTGGCGCCGCACGTCAACTTCGAGCGCATGACCGCTTCGGCCGTGGGGCCGGCCTGGCGCCAGGCCACGCCCGAGCAACGCAAGCAGCTCATCGATGAGTTCAAGCTCTTGCTCGTGCGCAGCTACTCGGGCGCCTTGTCGCAGGTCAAAGACCAAAAGCTGGTGGTCAAGCGCTCGCGCTTTGCCCCTGAGGACACCGAGGTGGTCATCCGCACCGAGGTGGTGGGCGGACCCGAACCCATCCCCATCGAGTACCGCCTGGAAAAAGCCCCCGACCACATTGCGGGCTGGCGCATCTTCAATTTCAACGTCATGGGCGTTTGGCTGGTCGAGACCTACCGCAGCCAGTTCGGTCAGATCATTTCGTCCAAGGGCATCGAGGGGTTGATCAAAACCTTGCGTGACCGCAATCAGAGCAACGCCAAGTGAGCCTGTCTTTCCCCCAGCGTTTGCAATCCGACCAAGCCCGTGAGGTGCTCGATCGCCTCACGCGCGAGCTCGTGCCCGCCCAGACGCAAACGGTGTCCCTGGCCGAGTTGCAGACCTTTGATTCGTCGGCTTTGGCGGTGATGTTGGCCTTGCAGCGCTCGGCCAAGGCCTTGGCTGGTCAAGTGGCCTGGCGGGATGTGCCGCCGCGCATGCAGGCCTTGGCCCAGCTCTATGGTGTGGATGCCTTGCTTGGCATGGGTCAAGCCTCGTCCTGAATCACTCATGCCCGCTGTATCCATCCAAGCCCTCAGCAAAGTTCACCCAGGTCGCCAAGGTCCCTTCAAGGCCCTCGACAACGTGAGCTTTGACATCGAGGCGGGAGAATTCTTTGGCCTGTTGGGTCCCAACGGCGCGGGCAAGACCACCCTCATCAGCATCCTCGCTGGGCTCATGAAGCCCACGTCGGGGCGTGTGTGCGTCAATGGCTTTGATGTGCAAGCCCAGGCAGCTCAGGCGCGCGCCCAATTGGGCGTGGTGCCCCAGGAGCTGGTGTTTGATCCATTTTTCAAGGTGCGCGAGGCCTTGCGCTTTCAGTCGGGCTACTTTGGCATTGCCCACAACGATGACTGGATCGACGAGCTGCTCGCGGGTCTGGGGCTGGAGGACAAGGCTGAGCACAACATGCGCCAGCTCTCGGGCGGCATGAAGCGGCGCGTGCTGGTGGCGCTGGCGCTGGTGCATCGCCCGCCCGTGATCGTGCTCGACGAGCCCACCGCCGGGGTGGATGTGGAGTTGCGCCAATCGCTGTGGCAATTCATTGCCCGCCTCAATCGCCAAGGTCACACGGTCTTGCTCACCACGCACTACCTCGAAGAGGCCGAGGCCTTGTGCTCGCGCATTGCCATGCTCAAGCAAGGGCGCGTGGTCGCCCTGGCCTCCACCTCCGAGTTGCTGGCCCGCTCGGCCAGCAATGTGCTGCGCTTCAAGTGCGATGGCCCCTTGCCAGCCGACATCGCTGCCCAGGCCCGGGTGACTGGGCGGGTGGTGCAGTTGCCGATCAACGATGCCAGCCAGATCGAGGCGCATTTGGCCCACCTGCGGCAAAGCGGCGTGGTGGTGGCCGATGTCGAGGTGCGCAAAGCCGATCTGGAAGATGTGTTTTTGGACCTGGTGGGAGAGGCCTCATGACCGGTTGGCGTGCATTGCTGGTCAAGGAAATGACCCGGTTTTGGCGAGTTGCGTTTCAGACGATTGCCGCCCCCGTGCTCACCGCACTCATGTACCTGCTGATCTTTGGCCATGTGCTGCGCGACCACGTGGAGGTCTTTCCCGGCGTGAGCTACCTGCAGTTTCTGGTGCCCGGCCTCATCATGATGAGCGTGTTGCAAAACGCGTTTGCCAACAGCTCGTCGTCGCTCATCCAGAGCAAGATGATGGGCAACCTGGTGTTCTTGCTGCTCACGCCGCTCACGGCCTGGCACTGGTTTTTGGCCTATGTGCTGTCGTCGGTGATGCGCGGCCTGGCTGTGGGCGTGGGCATTGCCCTGGTCACCGCCGTGGTGGTGCGCTTGCCCCTTTATTCGGCGGTCTGGGTGCTGGCCTTTGCTTTCCTGGGCTCGGCCATGCTGGGTGCCATGGGGGTGATTGCCGGCCTGTGGGCTGACAAGTTCGACCAGATGGCGGCGTTCCAGAACTTTGTCATCATGCCCATGACGTTTTTGAGTGGGGTCTTCTATTCCATTCATTCCCTGCCCGACTTTTGGCAGCAGGTGAGCCATTTCAACCCGTTTTTCTACATGGTCGACGGCTTTCGCTATGGCTTTTTCGGGCACAGCGATGTCTCGCCCTGGCTGAGTCTGGGCTTGCTGTCTGTGGCCTGGGCCTTGGTGTCTGGCCTGGCCCTTTATCTCCTTCAAACTGGATACAAAATAAGAAGCTGACATGACCGCCGACCAACTCCAAACCCTCATCGCTCAAGCCTTGCCTTGCGACCATCTGCATGTCGAGGGCGATGGTCGCCATTGGTATGCCACCATTGTTTCGCCGGCCTTTGAGGGTGCGCGCGCCATCCAGCGTCACCAGCAGGTGTATGCCGCCTTGGGCAACCGCATGGCCACCGACGAGGTGCATGCCTTGTCCATGAAAACCTACACGCCCGCCGAATGGCTGGCTCGCGGCGAGAAAGCCTGAGCATGGACCAACTCCGAATTCAAGGCGGCAAGCCCTTGCATGGCGAAGTCCAGATCGCGGGCGCCAAGAATGCGGCCTTGCCCGAGCTGTGCGCGGCGCTGTTGACCAGCGCGCCGGTGACGCTGGCCAATGTGCCGCGCTTGCAAGACGTCTCCACCATGCTCAAGTTGTTGCGCAACATGGGTGTGGCGGCTGAGCATGAGGCCGACGGCACGGTGCGCCTGGATGCTGGGCGGGTCGACAACCCCCAAGCGCCCTACGAGCTGGTCAAAACCATGCGCGCCTCGGTGCTGGCCCTGGGGCCTTTGCTGGCGCGGTTTGGGCAGGCCAAGGTGTCCCTGCCTGGCGGCTGTGCGATTGGTTCGCGCCCGGTGGATCAGCACATCAAGGGCTTGCAGGCCATGGGTGCCGAGATCGACGTCGAGCACGGCTACATGCTGGCGCGCCTGCCCGCTGGGCGCACGCGGCTCAAGGGTGCGCGCATCACCACCGACATGGTGACCGTCACCGGGACCGAGAACTTCCTCATGGCCGCTTGCCTGGCCGAGGGAGAAACCGTGCTCGAAAACGCTGCCCAGGAGCCCGAGATCCCCGATCTGGCCGAGATGCTCATTGCCATGGGCGCGCGCATCGAAGGGCATGGCACGAGCAAGATCCGCATTCAGGGCGTGTCGTCCCTCACGGGCTGTGCGCACCAGGTGGTGGCCGATCGCATCGAGGCGGGGACGTTCCTGTGCGCTGTGGCCGCTTGCTCGGGCGATGTGGTGCTGCGCCATGGGCGTGCCGATCACCTCGAGGCGGTCATCGAAAAGCTCCAGGCGGCGGGCGCGCACGTGGCCTCGGGGGACGGGTTCATCCGCATCCAAAGCCAGGGTCGGCTCAAGGCGCAGAGTTTCCGCACCACCGAATACCCCGGCTTTCCCACCGACATGCAAGCCCAGTTCATGGCGCTCAACTGCATTGCCCATGGAACCAGCAAGGTGACCGAGACCATTTTTGAAAATCGCTTCATGCACGTCAACGAAATGGTGCGCCTGGGCGCGCGCATTCAAATCGATGGCAAGGTGGCGGTCATCGAAGGCATTGAAAAGCTCTCGGGCGCTCACGTCATGGCCACCGATTTGCGGGCTTCGGCCAGCCTGGTGATCGCCGGCCTGGTGGCCGAGGGCGAGACCATCGTGGATCGGATTTACCATCTGGACCGTGGATATGACCGCATGGAGGCCAAACTCAAGGCCTTGGGCGCAGACATAGAAAGAATCCGATGACCCTGACCCTGGCCCTCTCCAAAGGGCGCATCTTTGACGAAACCCTGCCGCTGCTCCAGGCCGCCGGGCTGGAGGTCCTCGAAGACCCGGAGAAGACGCGAAAGCTCATCCTGCCCACCAATTTGCCCCATGTGCAGGTGGTGCTGGTGCGCGCCACCGATGTGCCCACCTATGTGGAGCAAGGCGGTGCGGACCTGGGCGTGGTGGGGCTGGACACGCTGATCGAACACGGCGGGCAAGGCCTCTACCAGCCCATCGACTTGCAAATTGCCAAATGCCGCATGTCGGTGGCGGTGCCGCAAAGTTTTGACTACGCGGGCACCGTGCGCCGGGGCGGGCGCCTCACCATTGCCACCAAATACACCACCATTGCGCGCGACTTCTTCTCGGCCAAAGGCATGCACGTCGATTTGATCAAGCTCTACGGCAGCATGGAGCTCGCACCCCTCACGGGCCTGGCCGACGGCATCGTGGACCTCGTGTCCACGGGCAGCACCCTCAAGGCCAACCACCTGGTCGAGGTCGAGCGCATCATGGACATCAGCTCGCGCCTGGTGGTCAATCAGGCCGCCCTCAAGCTCAAGCGCGAAACACTCAGACCCTTGCTCACCGCCCTGGCTCAGGCCGTGGCCAACCGGTGACGATGGACCCGCAGCATGTCCAAGCCCTTGAGACTCTCCACCACGCAAAGCGACTTTGAGGCCGCTTTCGCAGCGCGTCTGCACTGGTCGGATCAGACCGATGCCGACATCGAGCAGCGCGTGGCCGACATCCTGGCCGATGTGCGCGCGCGCGGCGATGCCGCCGTGCTGGCCTACACCCAGCGCTTTGATGGCCTGCACGCCCAGTCGGTGGCCGAGCTGGAAATTTCCCAAAGCGAATTGCAAGCCGCCCTCGAGGGCTTGCCCGCTGCCCAGCGCGAGGCCTTGCAAGCCGCTGCGGCACGCGTGCGCACCTACCACGAGGCTCAGAAAAAAGCCTCGGGCGAGAGCTGGTCTTACCGCGACGCCGATGGCACGCTGCTCGGACAAAAGGTCACGCCCCTGGACCGCGTGGGCATTTATGTGCCCGGCGGCAAGGCCGCTTACCCTTCGTCGGTGCTGATGAACGCCATCCCCGCGCACGTGGCGGGCGTGCACGAGATCATCATGGTCGTGCCCACGCCGCAAGGCCTGCGCAACCCGCTGGTGCTGGCCGCTGCGGCCGTAGCGGGCGTGCACCGCGCCTTCACCGTGGGCGGCGCCCAGGCGGTGGCCGCTTTGGCCTATGGCACTGCCAGCATCCCCAAGGTGGACAAGATCACCGGCCCCGGCAATGCCTATGTCGCCAGTGCCAAGCGCCGTGTTTTTGGCACGGTGGGCATCGACATGATTGCCGGTCCTTCAGAGATCCTGGTGCTGGCCGATGGCAGCACCCCTGCTGACTGGGTGGCCATGGATTTGTTCAGCCAGGCCGAGCACGACGAGTTGGCGCAAAGCATCTTGCTGTGCCCCGATGCGGCCTACATCGACGCGGTGCAGGCGGCCATCGATCGCCTCTTGCCCGAGATGCCTCGGCGCGACATCATTGCCAAGAGCCTGCAAGACCGGGGCGCGCTCATCCACACGCGCAGCATGCAGGAGGCCTGTGACATCAGCAACCGCATCGCCCCCGAACACCTCGAGGTCTCCAGCCGTGATCCGCAACGCTGGGAGCCCTTGCTCAAGCATGCGGGCGCGATCTTCCTGGGCGCCTACACCAGCGAATCGCTGGGCGACTATTGCGCGGGTCCCAACCATGTGCTGCCCACCAGCGGCACGGCGCGGTTTTCTTCGCCCCTGGGGGTGTATGACTTTCAAAAGCGCTCCAGCCTCATCGAGGTGAGCGAGGCCTCGGCGCAGAGCCTGGGGCAGATTGCCGCCGAGCTGGCCTATGGCGAAGGATTGCAAGCCCACGCCCGCGCCGCCGAGTTGCGCCTGCACACCGTCCCGCCCATGCGCAAGCCCACCCCATGAAAGCCTTTACTTCAGTGATCCGCCAGGACGTGCAGTCCATGCAGGCCTATGCCATTCAAGACGCCACGGGCATGGTCAAGCTCGACGCGATGGAAAACCCATTCAGCCTGCCCGCCGACTTGCAGCAGGCTTTGGGTCAACGCCTGGGGGCTTTGGCCATCAACCGCTATCCGGGCAGCCGCGTCAACACCTTGCGCAGCGCCCTGGCGCAGCACGCGGGCATGCCCGAGGGCTTTGACCTCATGCTGGGCAATGGCTCAGACGAGCTCATCTCCTTGCTGGCCATGGCCTGTGATGCCCCCTCCAGCGCCGCCAACGCGGGGCGGCCGGCCTCTGTGCTCGCGCCCGTGCCCGGCTTTGTGATGTACGCCATGAGCGCCCAGCTCCAAGGCCTGGCCTTTCACGGCGTGCCGCTCACGGCCGATTTCGAGCTCGATGAAGCCGCCATGCTCGCCGCCATCGAACAGCACCAGCCCACCCTCCTTTACCTGGCCTATCCCAACAACCCCACGGCCAATTTGTGGAACGACGCGGTGATCGAACGCCTGGTGCTGGCGCAAGGCGCGCACGGCGGCTTGGTGGTGATGGACGAGGCCTACCAGCCCTTTGCCAGCAAGACCTACCTGGACCGCATCACCCGGCATCAGCATGTCTTGCTCATGCGCACCCTCTCCAAATTTGGCCTGGCCGGGGTGCGGCTGGGCTACATGATGGGACCCCAAGCCCTGATCGCCGAAATCGACAAAGTGCGCCCGCCCTACAACGTGAGCGTGCTCAACTGCGAGTGCGCGCTCTTTGCGCTGGAGCATGCTCAGGTGTTTGCCGCTCAGGCGCGCGTGCTGCGTGAGGAGCGCGAGCGCTTGGTCAAGGCGCTGGCCGCCATGCCCGGGGTCAAGCCCTTTCCCAGTGAAGCCAACATGGTGCTGGTGCGTGTGCCCGATGCCATGGCCTGGTTCGAGGGGCTCAAGGCCAGCAAGGTGCTGGTCAAGAACGTTTCTAAAATGCATCCCTTGCTGGCCAACTGCCTGCGCCTGACGGTGGGCACACCCCAGGAAAACGACATGATGTTGGCCGCCATCAACGGTTTGTTGACCCACTGAACTGGATCCCCCATGACTGCACGCATTGCTCAGGTGAGTCGCGACACCAAGGAAACCCAAATCCGCGTCCAACTCAATCTGGACGGGACCGGGCAATCCAACCTGTCCACTGGCATTGGCTTTTTCGATCACATGCTCGAGCAGATTGCCCGCCATGGCCTCATCGACCTCGACGTACAAGCCCAGGGGGACTTGCACATCGACGGCCACCACACGGTAGAGGATGTGGGCATCACCATTGGCATGGCCTTGGCCAAGGCGATTGGCGACAAAAAAGGCATCCAGCGTTACGGCCATGCCTATGTGCCGCTCGACGAGGCCTTGAGCCGCGTGGTGATCGACTTGTCTGGCCGCCCGGGCATCGAGATGCACGTGCCCTTCAAGAGCGGCATGATTGGCCAGTTCGACACCCAGCTCACGTACGAATTCTTCCAAGGCCTGGTCAACCACGCCTTCATGACCTTGCACATCGACAACCTGCGCGGCGAAAACGCCCACCACCAGGCCGAAACGGTGTTCAAGGCCTTTGGCCGTGCCCTGCGTCAGGCCGTGAGCCTGGACGCGCGCGCGGCGCACCAAATCCCCTCTACCAAAGGCTCGCTCTGATGGCCAAACCCCTGGTCGCGGTGGTGGACTACGGCATGGGCAACCTGCGCTCGGTGGCGCAGGCGGTCATGCACGTGGCCGACCACAGCGGCCATGAGGTGGTGGTGACGCAGGATCCCGATCAGGTTCGCCAGGCCGAGCGCATGGTCTTGCCCGGGCAGGGCGCCATGGCCGACTGCATGGCCGCGCTCAATGCCTCTGGCCTTCGCGAGGCGGTGGTCGAGGCCCTGGCCAGCAAGCCGTCGTTTGGCGTGTGCGTGGGCATGCAAATGCTGCTTGACCACAGCGAGGAGGGCGACGATGCATCGGGCACGCCTGCGCTGGGCATCATCCCCGGCGAGGTCATCCGCTTTCGACTCGAAGGCCAGCATCAGCCCGATGGCAGCCGCTACAAAGTCCCCCAAATGGGCTGGAACGCGGTGTGGCAAAGCCAGCCCCACCCGATTTGGTCGGGCGTGGCCGACGGGGCGTATTTCTACTTCGTGCACAGTTTTTATGCCCGGCCGTCGGATGAGCGCCACATTGCGGGTCAATGCGACTATGGTTTGCGCTTTACCGCAGCCCTGTGTCGGGATAATATTTTCGCCACTCAATTCCACCCCGAGAAAAGCGCAGACGCAGGTCTGATGCTCTATCGCAACTTCCTCCACTGGAGCCCCTGAACGTTGTTGGGATGCCCAGTCCTTGAACCATGTTGTTGATTCCTGCCATTGATCTCAAAGACGGCCGATGCGTGCGCCTCAAACAAGGCGACATGGATCAGGTCACCGTGTTCAGCGAAGACCCCGCCGAAATGGCGCTGAGCTGGGTGCAAAAAGGCGCGAGGCGCTTGCACCTGGTGGACCTCAATGGGGCCTTTGCGGGCAAACCGCAAAACCTCACGGCCATCCGGCGCATCCTCGAAGCCGTGGGCGAAGACATCCCCGTACAGCTCGGCGGCGGCATTCGCGATCTGGACACCATCGAACGCTACATCGACCTGGGTTTGCGCTACGTGATCATTGGCACCGCGGCGGTGAAAAACCCCGGCTTCCTGCAAGACGCCTGCTCGGCTTTTGGCGGCCACATCATCGTGGGGCTCGATGCCAAAGACGGCAAGGTCGCCACTGATGGCTGGAGCAAGCTCACCGGCCACGAGGTGATCGACCTGGCGCAGAAATACGAAGACTACGGTGTGGAGTCCATCATCTACACCGACATTGGCCGCGACGGCATGCTCTCGGGTATCAACATCGACGCCACGGTCAAGCTGGCCAATTCCATGTCCATCCCCGTCATTGCATCGGGCGGCTTGTCCAACATGGACGACATCCGCAAGCTCTGCGCCGTCGAAGACGAAGGCGTTGAAGGGGTGATCTGTGGCCGCGCGATCTACAGCGGCGACCTGGATTTCGCAGCGGCTCAGGCCTGGGCTGACGAGCACAACGGCTGACATGCTGGCCAAACGCATCATTCCCTGCCTGGACGTCACCAACGGCCGGGTCGTTAAAGGCGTCAACTTCGTGAGCCTGCGCGATGCGGGCGACCCCGTTGAAATCGCTGCCCGCTACAACGACCAGGGCGCTGACGAACTCACCTTCCTCGACATCACCGCCACATCCGATGGGCGCGATGTGATCCTGCACATCATCGAGGCCGTGGCCAGCCAGGTCTTCATCCCCCTTACCGTTGGTGGCGGCGTGCGCACCGTGGCCGATGTGCGCCGCTTGCTCAATGCAGGCGCAGACAAGACCAGCTTCAACTCGGCAGCGATTGCCAACCCCCAGGTCATCCGCGATGCCTCGCGCAAGTACGGCTCGCAATGCATCGTCGTGGCGATTGACGCCAAACGCCGCAGCGCCGAGGACGAGCAACGCCTCAACGAACAAGGTCAGCCCTTCGGGCCAGGCTGGGATGTCTACAGCCATGGTGGCCGCAAGAACGTGGGGCTCGATGCTGTGCAATGGGCGACCTACATGGCGAACATGGGCGCGGGCGAAATTTTGCTCACCAGCATGGACCGCGACGGCACCAAGGCCGGTTTTGACCTGGCACTCACCCGCGCGGTGAGCGATGCGGTGTCGGTACCCGTGATCGCATCGGGCGGCGTGGGCAACCTGGACCACCTCGCCGACGGCATCCAGCAAGGCGGCGCCGATGCGGTGCTGGCCGCGAGCATCTTCCATTACGGCGAATACACCGTGGCACAGGCCAAGGCGCGCATGGCCGAGCGAGGCATTCCGGTTCGCCTTTAAGATGACCGCATGAATTGGCTAGACGACATCCGTTGGGACGCGCAGGGGCTGGTCCCGGTCATTGCTCAGGAAAAAGACACGGGCGATGTGTTGATGTTTGCCTGGATGAATCGCGAAGCCCTGGAAAAAACGGCTGAGCTGGGCCGGGCGGTCTACTTCAGCCGCTCCCGCAACCGGCTGTGGTTCAAGGGCGAGGAATCCGGCCACGTCCAGACCGTTCACGACATCCGCCTCGATTGCGACAACGACGTTGTCTTGCTCAAGGTGACGCAGCTCGGGCACGAGCCCGGCATCGCTTGTCACACCGGCCGCCACAGTTGCTTTTTCCGCAGCCTCCAACAGGCGAAGTGGCAGGAGGTGGATCCGGTGCTCAAAGACCCCGAACACATTTACAAGTGAGCCCAGCATGACGCAGCCTTCCGCAGGGACTTCCGTTGACACCCTCGCCCGCCTGGCCGAGGTGGTGGAGAGTCGCAAACCCCAAAACGGGGGAGACCCGCAAACCAGTTATGTGGCTCGCCTCTTCGAGAAGGGGCAAGATGCCATTTTGAAAAAAATCGGCGAAGAAGCCACCGAGACCGTGATGGCGGCCAAGGATGCCGCGCATGGGGGTGACACCAAGCAGCTCGTCTACGAGATGGCCGACCTCTGGTTTCACTGCATGATTGCCTTGTCGCACCATGGCCTGCACCCCAACGATGTGGTGCAGGAGCTGGCGCGTCGAGAGGGCATGAGCGGCCTGGAAGAAAAAGCCATGCGCAAGCTCAAGGAACGTGAGCACAACGACGGAGCCTGAACGAGATGAGCCATTCCGACCCTTCATGCATTTTTTGCAAGATCGTTGCGGGTCAAATCCCCTCGCGCAAAGCCTACGAGGACGAAGAGATCCTGGTGTTTCACGACATCAACCCCTGGGCGCCGGTTCACCTGCTGATCATCCCCAAGACGCACATCGTTTCGCTCGCCCACGTGCAACCCGAACACCAGGCTTTGCTGGGCCGCATGATGTTGCTCATGAACAAGCTGGCCGTTGAGCACGGCTGCAACCCCTATCCCGATGGGGGCTTTCGCATCGTCTCCAATACCGGGCGCGAAGGCGGCCAGGAAGTGCACCACCTGCACTTTCACCTCATGGGCGGTCCGCGCCCCTGGGCGAGGGGATAAGTCCCTATTCACCTACCCCTCGAGTCTTTTGTCCTCAGGGCTAGAATTTCCCCGGTTACAAGGAGCAACTCATGGGTTCTTTTTCCATTTGGCACTGGCTGGTCGTGCTGCTGATCGTTGTGTTGGTGTTTGGCACTAAAAAGCTCAAGAACATCGGCCAAGACCTGGGCGGCGCCGTCAAGGGTTTCAAAGATGGCATGAAGGAGGGCGGCACGCCCCCGGCAGCCGAAGAGGCGCCCAAGGTGGAAGCTGCCAAAGCCGATCCGGCCAAAGCGACCACCATCGATGTCGATGCCAAGCCCAAGGCCTGAAGGGGTAGTGCAAGGTGCTTGATCTGGGCCTGTCCAAGATGGCGCTCATCGGCGTGGTGGCGCTGGTCGTCATCGGTCCCGAGAAGTTGCCGCGCGTGGCGCGCATGGTGGGCGCCATGCTGGGCAAGGCTCAACGCTATGTGTCCGATGTCAAGGCCGAGGTCAATCGCTCGATGGAGCTCGAAGAGCTGCAAAAAATGAAGGCCTCGGTGGAAAGCGCCGCCAAGGATGTGGAGTCTTCCGTCCAGTCGGCCACGCAAAATTTCGAGAGTGACTGGGAGCAGTCCACCTCTGGCCTCTATGAACCCACCAGCGATAAGGTGGACATTGCGCCGCCCTTCTATACCCACCCCGGCAAGAAATGGCGCCTCAAGCGCGCTGCGGTGCCCGGTTGGTACAAATCCCGCCAGCGTGTGCGCACGCATGTGCTGTCGGGCGCGGCTCGGGTGGCGCGCTATCGCCCGCGCTCGGGCGCAGGCTCGGTGGGCATGACATGAGCAACGCCCAAGACGAACTCGCTGGCACCGAACAGCCTTTTGTTCACCACCTCATTGAACTGCGTGACCGCCTGGTTCGTGCGGCGGTGCTGTTGATCCTGGCCTGCGTGGTGCTCAGCCTCTATCCCGGCCCAGCCGCTTTGTATGACTGGCTGGCCGCGCCGCTGGTGGCGCACTTGCCAGCGGGTAGCAAGCTGATTGCCACCTCGGTGATCTCGCCCTTCATGGTGCCGCTCAAAATCCTCTTGCTCGCGGCCTTCATGCTGTCCTTGCCCTACACGCTCTATCAGCTCTGGGCTTTTGTGGCGCCAGGTCTTTACATGCACGAGCGCCGACTGGTGTTGCCGCTGGTGGTGTCGAGCACCGCTTTGTTTTTGATGGGCGTGGCGTTTTGCTATTACTTTGTGTTTGGGCGAGTGTTTGCGTTCATTCAAAGCTTTGCGCCGCAAAGCATCACCGCTGCGCCTGACATCGAGGAGTACCTGGGCTTTGTGATGACCATGTTCCTCGCCTTTGGCCTGTCTTTTGAAGTGCCCGTGGCCGTGGTGTTGCTCGCCCGCATGGGCATTGTGAGCATTGAAAAGCTACGCGAGTTCAGGGGCTATTTCATTGTGTTGTCGTTTGTGATCGCTGCCGTGGTGACTCCGCCCGATGTGGTGTCCCAGCTGTCTTTGGCCATCCCCATGTGCTTGCTATACGAGATTGGCATTTGGAGCGCGGTGGTGTTCATTCGCAAGACCAAGCCGCCCGAGTCCACCGAAGAAGGCGCGGCACCGCCCTCGGAATGAAGCCATGAAACGCTACTGGTTGCTGTTTTCCCAAGCGGTGACTGTCTTGCTGGCCGTTTGGTTTGTGCTGGTCACCCTCAAGCCCGAATGGGTCAAGTCCCGCCCGGCGGAGAGCCCTGATGCGCCTGCATGGTCTTTGTCGGGCGACGCTTCCTTGCCCGCGCCTGCGGGCAGCTTTCGCCAGGCGGTTCACAGGGCTGCGCCTGCGGTGGTGAGCATCAGCACGGCACGCAAGCAAGACCCTCGCGCCAAAGCCTCGCCCTGGTTCCGTTTCTTTGGTGGCGAAGACAACGAAGAGGAACAGACCGGCTTGGGCAGTGGCGTGATCGTGAGCGATAACGGCTACATCCTCACCAACAACCATGTGGTGGCCGAGGCCGATGACATTCAGGTCATGCTCAACGATGGCCGCTCGGCGCAAGGCCGTGTGATTGGGACCGACCCCGATACCGATTTGGCCCTGATCAAGATCCAGCTCGACCGCCTGCCCGTGATTCAGTGGGGCCAATCCGATGGCTTGCAAGTGGGCGACCCGGTCCTTGCCATTGGTAACCCGTTTGGGGTGGGGCAGACGGTGACCAGTGGCATCGTCTCCGCCCTGGGGCGCAATCAGCTGGGCATCAACACCTTTGAAAACTTCATCCAGACCGATGCCGCCATCAACCCCGGCAATTCGGGTGGCGCACTGGTCGATGCCCAAGGCCGACTGCTGGGCATCAACACCGCCATTTACTCCCGCACCGGCGGCAGCCTGGGGATTGGCTTTGCGATTCCCGTGAGCACAGCGCGACAGGTGATGGATGGTCTCCTCAAGAGCGGCCAGGTGGTGCGTGGCTGGATCGGTGTCGAGCCCATGCAGCTCACCGCCGAGCTGGCCCAGACGTTTTCGCTGCCCAACTCAGAGGGTGTGGTGATCACAGGCGTGCTGCAAAACGCGCCCGCCCATCGCGCGGGCATCCTGCCAGGCGATCAATTGCTCAAGGTGGCGGGTCAACGCATTCAGACGGTGGGGGAGTTGCTCACCCGCGTGGCCGAGTTGCCGCCGGGGCAAGCCGCCGAATTCACCGTCTTGCGCAAGGGCGAGCAAGTCAACCTCAAAGTGGTGCCTGCCCAGCGCCCCAAACCCAAGTCGGCCAAGTAACGCCATGGCCACCACGACCAGCTTGGTGCAGTGCTGCGAGGCGTGGCTGGAGCCTGCCCGCTTCAAGGACTATTGCCCCAATGGGCTGCAAGTCCAGGGCAAGCCCGAGGTGCGCCGTTTGGTGAGCGGGGTCACCGCCAGCCGTGCCCTCATCGAACAAGCCATCGCCTGGCAGGCCGATGCCATCGTCGTTCACCATGGCCTGTTTTGGCGCGGTCAAACCGGGGTCATCACAGGCTGGATGCGCGAGCGGCTGGCGCTGCTGCTGCGCCATGACATCAATTTACTGGCCTACCACTTGCCTCTGGATGCCCACCCCCAGTGGGGCAACAACGCCCAGCTGGGTCTGCGCCTGGGGGTGTCGGTTGTGGGGCAGTTTGGCGACCAGTCGCTGGGCGTGTGGGGCGATGCGCCCGCATGGACCTTCGATGCCCTCAAACAGCACTGCCACCAAGTGCTGGGGCGTGAGCCTGTGGGTGTGCCGGGAGACGGCCGCGTGATCCGGCGCCTGGGCTGGTGCACGGGCGGGGCACAGGGGCACTTTGAAGAGGCCATCGCGGCGGGGGTCGACGCCTTTGTGACGGGCGAAATCTCCGAGCCCCAGGCGCATTTGGCGCGCGAGACCGGGGTGGCGTTTTTGGCCTGCGGCCACCATGCCACCGAACGCTATGGCGCGCCCGCGCTGGGCGAGGCGCTGGCGAGCCACCTGGGGCTGGAACACCGCTTCATCGAGGTGGACAACCCCGCATGAGCAACAAGCCTTTGCTCATCACCATGGGCGATCCGGCTGGCATTGGCCCTGAGATCGTGACCCTCAGCTTGGCCCAGCTTCACGGGCAAGAGGATCTCCATTCGGTGGTGGTGGGCGACGTCGGGGTGATGCGCCATGCCGCCGCCCGACTGGCGCAACAAGGCCTTGCCAAGGTCAAGGTGCTGGAGTTGTCGTCGCTGGATGCGCTCGAATCCATGGCGCCTAACCAGGCGCATGAGGGGGTGGTCATGCCGGTCTTGCAGGTGATGCCGGCTTTGCCCCCCATCACCCTGGGGCAGGTGAGCGCCACAGCCGGGCAGGCCAGCGCCACCGCTGTGGAATGGGCTGCTCAGGCCGTGTTGCAGGGTCGCGCCCGTGGTTTGGCCACTGCGCCCATTCACAAGCAAGCCTGGCACGCTGCCGGGCTGACCTTTCCTGGGCACACCGAGATGCTCCAGGCGCTCAGCGCGCAGCACCTGGGGTGCTCGCTGGACGCCTTGCCCGTGCGCATGATGCTGGCCACACCCCGCCTGCGGGTGGTGCTGGTGACCATCCACCTGGCCTTGCGCGAGGCGATTGCCGCGCTCTCGCCCGAGCTGGTCTTGCAAACCCTGCGCATTGCCCACAAGGACTTGGCGGTGCAGCTCCAGCGCCCGCCCAGGCTGGTGGTGGCGGGACTCAACCCCCATGCCGGCGAAGGCGGGCAAATGGGCGATGAAGAGATCCGCATCCTCGGTCCGGCCATTCAAATGGCGCAAAAAGAGGGCTTGCAGGTGAGTGGTCCCTTGCCTTCAGACACGGTGTTCTTGCAGGCGTTGGACTCGGATCGGCACCCGGAGCGCTTTGACGCGGTGGTGGTCATGTACCACGACCAGGGGCTCATCCCCATCAAACTGCTGGGCTTTGACGAGGGCGTGAACGTGACGCTGGGTTTGCCTTTGCGGCGCACCAGCCCCGACCATGGGACGGCCTTTGACCTCGCGGGCAGTGGACGAGCCCGGCCAGACAGCATGATGGCGGCAATTCGCCTTTTAGGCCTTTTTTAGTCCGATACAATCCCATGGTTTACCCGATCGTAGAGACCTTCAAGGAAAACCCATGAGCGACTCCTCCGTGGACTCCAGCAAGCGCACGTGGCTGATTGCATCCACCTGTGCCGGTGCGGTGGGTGGTGTGGCCACCGCCATCCCATTCGTGAGCACATTCCAACCTTCCGAGCGCGCCAAGGCCGCTGGAGCCCCTGTCGAGGCCGACATTTCGGCCCTCAAACCAGGCGAAAAAATGGTCGTTGAATGGCGCGGCAAGCCCGTGTGGATCATTCGTCGCACCAAGGAGCAGCTCGACGACCTCAAAGGGGTCTCCGCCTCGCTGGCTGATCCCAAATCCGAGCGCAACCCCTCTGAGCTCACCCCCGAATACGCGCGCAACGAATGGCGCTCCATCAAGCCCGAATTCATGGTTGCCGTGGGCATTTGTACCCACCTGGGTTGCTCACCGGTGGACAAGCTCGTCCCCGGTCCCCAGCCCTCTTTGCCCGATGACTGGAAGGGCGGCTTTTTGTGCCCCTGCCACGGTTCGACCTTTGACCTCGCAGGCCGCGTGTTCAAGAACAAGCCCGCACCCGACAACCTCGAAGTGCCCCCCCACATGTACCTCTCAGACTCCAAGATTCTGATTGGCGAAGACAAGAAGGCTTGAGGACACGACCATGGCTGAATTCAAAACCGTTTCCCCGGATGCGCCTGCTGGTGAGAAGCTGCTCAATTGGGTGGATAACCGCTTCCCCCTGACCAAGCTGTACAAAGAGCATCTCTCCGAGTACTACGCACCCAAGAATTTCAACTTCTTTTACTTTTTTGGCTCGCTGGCGCTGCTGGTGCTGGTGATCCAGATCGTCACGGGCATTTTCCTGGTCATGAACTACAAGCCCGATGCCAACGTGGCTTTCGCATCGGTCGAATACATCATGCGCGACGTGCCCTGGGGTTGGCTGATCCGTTACATGCACTCTACCGGTGCTTCAGCCTTCTTCATCGTGGTCTACATGCACATGTTCCGTGGCCTGATCTACGGCTCCTACCGCAAGCCTCGTGAGCTGGTCTGGATCTTTGGCTGCGCCATCTTCCTGTGCCTCATGGCCGAGGCCTTCATGGGCTATTTGCTGCCCTGGGGTCAGATGTCCTATTGGGGCGCCCAGGTGATCGTGAACCTGTTCTCTGCCATTCCCTTCATCGGTCCCGACCTGGCCTTGCTGATCCGTGGTGACTACGTGGTGAGCGATGCCACCCTCAACCGCTTCTTCAGCTTCCACGTGATTGCCGTGCCTTTGGTGCTGTTGGGTCTGGTGGTGGCACACATCATCGCCTTGCACGAAGTGGGATCCAACAACCCCGACGGCGTCGAGATCAAGGCCAACAAAGATGCCAATGGCATCCCCCTGGACGGCATTCCTTTCCACCCCTATTACTCGGTGCACGACCTCATGGGCGTGCTGGGCTTTCTCCTGGTCTTCAGCGCCATCGTGTTCTTTGCACCCGAGTTTGGCGGCTACTTCCTCGAGTACAACAACTTCATCCCGGCTGACCCGCTCAAGACCCCTTCGCACATTGCACCCGTTTGGTATTTCACGCCCTACTACTCCATGTTGCGGGCCATCACCAGCGAGATGATGTACGCCCTCATGGCCTGCGTGGCCTTGGCGGCAGGTCTGGCCTACTTCAAGCTCAAGCTCTCAAGCTTCATGAAGCTGGTGGTGTTGGGTGGTGCTGTGGTGGCCATTGCCCTCATGAAGATGATTGACGCCAAGTTCTGGGGCGTGGTCGTCATGGGTGGCGCTGTGGTCATCCTGTTCTTCCTGCCCTGGCTGGACAACTGCTCAGTCAAGTCGATTCGTTACCGTCCCGATTGGCACAAATACCTCTACGGCATTTTTGTGATCAATTTCGTGATCCTGGCGTATCTGGGCGTGCAACCTCCCTCTCCCATCGGAGGGTTGGTGTCTCAAGTGGGCACGCTCATTTACTTTGGCTTCTTCTTGCTGATGCCGTGGTGGAGCACCATGGGCAAGACCAAGCCTGTGCCTGATCGCGTCAATTTCACTGCCCACTGAGCCTTGTGAGCCCATTAGGAGAAATCAACATGAAAAAATTCCTCATCGGTCTCATGATGGTCGCGGGTGCTGTCACAGCTCAGGCTTCTTCGGATGGCATGCGTTGGGACAAGGCGCCTGACCTGAGCACGGATCAGTCGGCCTTGCAGCATGGCGCCAAGCTGTTCGTGAACTACTGCCTCAACTGCCATTCGGCGGCCTTCATGCGCTACAACCGCCTCAAGGACATTGGCCTCACCGACCAGCAGATCAAAGACAACCTGATGTTCACCACTGACAAGGTGGGCGACACCATGGTGGCCAACTTGAACCCCAAGCAAGCCAAGGAAATGTTCGGCGCCAACCCGCCTGACCTGACCCTGGTGGCGCGCTCACGCGCGGGCAGCTACGGTTCGGGCTCTGACTACCTCTACACCTATTTGCGCACCTTCTACCCTGACCCCACTCGCCCCACGGGCTGGAACAACATGGCCTTCCCCAATGTGGGCATGCCCCATGTGTTGTGGGAATTGCAGGGACAGCGTGAACCCATTTACGAAACTGTCACTGAACACGGCCATGAGACGCACGTCTTCAAGGGCTGGAAGCAAGTGACCCCCGGCACCCTGAGCCCGCAAGAATTTGACAAGTCGATGGCTGACCTGGTGGCCTACATGAAGTGGATGGCAGAGCCCGCTCAGGCCACCCGTGTTCAGCTGGGCGTGTGGGTGTTGATGTTCCTCTTGGTCTTTTTCGTGATCGCCTGGCGTTTGAACGCCGCGTTCTGGAAAGACATTCGTTGATCCTCGAGGGCTGTGACGAGCAGCCTTCTTTCTTTTTTCGGAGTGACAGGCCTGCCTGTCACTCTTTTTGATTTCAGGAGCCTCCATCATGATGGTGCTTTATTCGGGAACCACCTGTCCTTTTTCCCACCGCTGCCGCTTTGTGCTGTTTGAAAAGGGCATGGATTTTGAGATCCGTGATGTGGATCTGTTCAACAAGCCCGAGGACATCAATGTGATGAATCCTTATGGTCAGGTGCCCATCCTGGTTGAGCGCGATCTGATTCTGTACGAGTCCAACATCATCAACGAATACATCGATGAGCGCTTCCCTCATCCCCAGTTGATGCCGGGCGACCCCGTGGACAGGGCGCGCGTTCGCCTGTTCTTGTTGAACTTTGAAAAAGAGCTGTTCGCGCATGTCGCCACGCTGGAGGCACGCACCAACAAGCCCAATGACAAGGCCCTGGAAAAAGCCCGCTCGCACATCCGCGACCGCCTCACCCAATTGGCCCCGGTGTTCCTCAAGAACAAGTTCATGCTGGGTGAAAACTTCTCCATGCTCGACGTGGCCATCGCGCCCTTGCTGTGGCGCCTGGACCATTACGGCATCGACTTGTCGAAAAACGCGGCGCCCTTGCTCAAGTACGCCGAGCGCATCTTTTCGCGCCCCGCTTACATCGAAGCACTGACCCCCTCAGAAAAAGTCATGCGCAAGTGAGGTGAACGTGACTTTGGGCGAATCCTCATCGGTGCCCAGCACCAAGCCCTACCTGATCCGGGCTTTGTTTGACTGGTGCGAGGACCACGGCTTCACGCCTTACTTGGCCGTCATGGTGGATGACACCGTGCAAGTGCCCCACGAGTATGTGAACAACGGTGAGATCGTGCTCAACATCAGCAGCGATGCCACCAGTGGTTTGGTGTTGGGCGACGAGTGGATCGAGTTCAAGGCCCGCTTTGCTGGCGTGCCGCGCGACATCATGTTGCCTGTGGGCAAGGTCATTGCCATTTATGCCCGCGAAAACGGGCAAGGGATGTCCTTCCCGGTCTACGATTTGCCTGGTCAGGCTGCTGATGCCGCTGATCACCCGGTGTTGAGTTTGGCCAGCAGCGAGGCGTCGGACACCGAGCCACCTCAGCCTGACCCCACCGCACCCAAGACCACCAAGGGCAAGCCCTCGCTCAAGCTGGTCAAGTGAAGGGGACCTCGGGCCTCAAGTGCGATGTCCCGCGGCTAGAATTCCACCCATGCCGGTTTAGCTCAGTTGGTAGAGCACCCGCCTTGTAAGCGGAAGGTCGTCAGTTCGATTCCGACAACCGGCACCATCTCACGTCCTTGGCATCCTCATTTCGTCACCAATTCCTTGGTGCAGCTCAAGGTGTCGCCCGAAACGGCCACGGTGCTTTTCAAGGACGATTCAAATTTCTTCTCGCGCGAAATGGACTCTTGGGTCAGGATGGCGTTTTGCTTCATGCCATGACGGCTTTGCAACAGCGACTGCAAAAGCAGTGGGTATTGCACTTGGGTGGAGCCGTCCGCGTCTTTGAGCCTGCACCCTTCATCTTTCCCTTGTCCGCTCTGTGCGTCTGACACCAGACCCGAATGGCATTCCAGGATTGCTCCTGGCAATTCGACATTGCGAATGGTGGTGCTGGTGCTGGTGGTCACCTCGCTCTTGCCGCCCATGTCTTGCACCGTGCTGCTGGTGACCACGGATTGGCTCGATCCGCCCTGCTGCCTGACCGATTCGGACAGAAACGAAGAAAACGCGCAAGCCTTGATGGCGGCATCCAAAAGCTCGCGGTGCTTGGCTTCCAGCGCAGGGACTTTGTCATTGATCGCCTGCTCTTTGAATTGATCCTTGCTATCGACACGCAATTCAATCTTGAATTCCTCCTGGGGCGGTTTGGAGCAGGCCATCAGCAAGCAGGCAGTGAAGAGGCAAACCAAGGAACTTCTTTTCATGAACAACTCCAGAGGTGAAGCCCTGATTTAAACCCAATCTGGGCACTTGAGGATTTCACGAATGGCAGGCGGGGTCCAATGCCCTTAGGCTAAAGGGTCATGTCCAATGCCAAGGAGACTCACATGGGGCTGATTCGCAAATTGTTGTCGTGGATGCTGCTTGCTGCACTGGGTTGGGGCTCTGCCAGCACAGCCCTGGCGCAGGCCGACTACCCGAACAAACCTTTGAAACTCATCGTGGCCTTCCCTCCGGGCGGCACCAGCGATGTGCTGGGCCGGCTTTTGGCGGAGGAATTGGGCAAGGTGCTCAAGCAACCGGTGGTCGTCGAGAACATCCCTGGGGCGGGCGGCATCGTGGGCATGGAAAGGGCGTTGAGGTTGCCCGCCGATGGCTATACCCTGATCCAAACTGGGGTGGGACAAAGCGCCGTCGCCCATGGCCTGGACCCCAACCTCAAGTACAACTCGCTCACCGATTTCACTCATCTGGCGCAAATCAACGCCGGTCCCAATGTGCTGGTGGTGCATCCCAGCCAGCCCTTCCACAGCGTCAAGGACATCGTGGACTTTGCCAAAAAGAACCCCGGCAAACTCGATTACGGTTTCACGCATGCAGCCTCAGGCCACATGGCCATGGAGCTGTTCAAGCAAACCTCTGGCATTGTTCTGACCGGTATCCCCTACAAGGGCGGCAACCCCATGCTCAATGATTTGCTCGCGGGCACCATCCCCATGACCTTTTTGAACCAGGATGCAGTGCTGCCTCACGTCAAAGCGGGCAAGCTGCGCGCCATCGCGGTGAGCAGCAAGGAGCGCAATGCGCTTTACCCCGATGTGCCCACCGTGGCCGAATCGGGCTACAAGGGTTTTGAGGCCACCTCGTGGTCAGGTTTGTCGGTGGCCAAGGGCACCCCTCAGCCCATCGTCGACAAGCTGGATGCAGCCCTGGCGCAGGCGCTCAAGTCCGACACCATCAAGCAGCGGCTGAGCTCGGTGGGCTTTGTCATCCCGCCTTACGGGAGCAAGCACTACAGCGGCTTTGTGGCCTCGGAGATCGATCAGTGGACGCGGGTGATTCGCACCGCGGGCATCAAGCCTGAGTGAGGCCGCACACCCGGGTGGCCAAGGCAGGCCCCTCAATGGATTTCGGGTTCGCCTGCAGTGCGGCCAAAGTCGGTGCGCAAGAAATCAAAATCGCAACCCTTGTCGGCTTGCTCAATGTGCTGGCTAAAGAGCCAGCCGTAGCCCCGCTCGTACCGGGGAGCGGGTGCTTGCCAGGCCGCACGCCTGGCCGATAGCTCTTCGTCGCTCACGCGCATGTGCAAGCGGCGAGCGGGGATGTCAAGTTCAACCAGGTCCCCGTTATGCAGCAAGGCCAAAGGCCCGCCCACGTGGGCTTCTGGCGCGATGTGAAGCACGCAGGCGCCATAGGACGTACCGCTCATGCGCGCATCGCTCAGGCGCACCATGTCGCGGATGCCTTGCTTCAAGAGTGACTTGGGCATGGGGATCATGCCCCACTCGGGCATGCCGGGACCACCCAGCGGTCCGGCGTTGCGCAAGACCAGCACCGTGTCCGGGTGGATGTCGAGCGACTCATCGTCGACGATGGCCATGAGGACGTTGTAGTCATCGGCCACCAGCGCAGGCCCCACATGCTGATGAAAGCGCGGGTCACAGGCGCCGGGCTTGATCACGGCACCGTCGGGCGCGAGATTGCCTTTGAGCACGGCCAGCGAGCCGGCCTGATCGACTGGGTTGTCCAAGGGGCGAATGACATCGCTGTTGAACACCTTAGCCCCTTTGAGACCGTCGCCCAGGCTTTGGCCGGTGACGGTGAGGGCGTCGAGTGCGAGCTTGGGTGCCAGCACGCTCATCAGCGCGCGCAAGCCTCCGGCGTAATAAAAATCTTCCATCAAATGGGTTTTGCCCACCGGGCGCACATTGGCCAGCACCGGGGTGTCGCGCCCGAGGCGATCCAGGTCGTCCAGGGTGAGGGGAATGCCGGCGCGGTGCGCCATGGCCAGCACATGGATCACGGCGTTGGTCGAGCACCCCAGCGACATGGCCACCACGCAGGCATTGCGCACTGCGGTAGCGGTGACGATCTCGTCGGGCGTGAGGTCTTCCCACACCATGTCCACGATGCGCCGCCCGGCTTGAGCGCACATGCGGGGGTGATTGGCATCGGCGGCCAGGATCGAGCTTGCACCGGGCAGACTCAGCCCCATGGCCTCGGCCACCGCAGTCATGGTCGAGGCGGTCCCCATGGTCATGCAGTGGCCATGGGAGCGGGCAATGCCGGCCTCCACACCCACCCACTCCTGTTCACTCAGCAGCCCTGCGCGGCGCTCGTCCCAATACTTGAAGCTGTCGGTGCCCGAACCCAGCACATCGCCACGATAGTGGCCCCTCAGCATGGGACCCGCAGGCACATAAATGAAAGGTACCCCCATGGACAAGGCCCCCATGATCAGGCCGGGCGTGGTCTTGTCGCATCCACCCATGAGCACCGCGCCGTCGATGGGGTGAGAGCGCAACAATTCCTCGGTCTGCATGGCCAGGAAGTTGCGGTAGAGCATGGTCGTGGGTTTGACAAAAATCTCGCCCAGGGACAAGGCGGGCAGCTCCAGCGGAAAGCCCCCGGCTTGCAAGATGCCCCGCTTGACGTCCTCAATGCGCTGCTTGAAGTGGGCATGGCATGGCTGGATGTCGGACCAGGTGTTGAGGATGGCGATGAGGGGCTTGCCCACCCAGTCGGCTGGTGCATAGCCCATTTGCATGATGCGCGAACGATGCCCGAAGGAGCGCAAGTCATCGGGTGCCATCCAGCGTGCGCTGCGCAAGTCCTGGGCTGTTTTGCGGGGTTTGTGTCGTTGTGTCATGACAGGGTGCGCATGAAGGAGGCTTAGCGTGGGCTAGACGCCATGGTTTTGATTCGGATGCGCTCCACGGGCATGCCCTTGGTGCGCAGGTGAGCCAGCCAGGCGGGCAAGGATTGGCGCAATTTGGCCGACCAGGCCGGGTGGGGCGTGAGCACGCACCATTCGCCCTGGATCAACGGGCCAGCCTGCAACTGCTCATAGACATTCACGGGGATCAAAGGCCGCAAAAGCACCAGGCAGCGCCGCGAGACCTGGGCCATTTTCATGACTTCGCGCAGGGCCGGGTGCTGCCCCAAGGCCTCACTGGCGGGATGGATTTGTCCATCAATGTGACGCGTTTGTGGTGGTCGCGGACCAAACCCCAGCTTGGCATAAGCCTTGAGCACTTCGTCGCGTGGGGTCTGTGAAGGGTCGGACATGAGGGCAAGGGTAGAATTCCAAGTGAATTTAACACCTTCATTCACACCTTCATAAAGCCAGCTCAAACGGGCTTTCAGCGTCATGGCGATACAACTCCTCACCAAGATTTTTGGCAGCCGCAACGACCGCCTCCTCAAGCAGTACCGGCGCGACGTCGTGTCCATCAATGCCTTGGAGTCCTCCATGGAGGCGCTCAGCGATGAGCAGTTGATTGCCAAGACCCAAACCTTCAAAGACCAATTGGCCCAAGGGGCCAAGCTCAACGACCTGTTGCCTGAGGCCTTTGCCACCGTGCGCGAGGCTTCCAAGCGCGTCATGAAGATGCGCCACTTCGATGTGCAGCTCATGGGCGCCATGGCCTTGCACCAGGGCAAGATCGCTGAAATGCGCACCGGTGAAGGCAAGACCCTCACGGCCACGCTGGCCGTCTACCTCAATGCCCTGGCCGGCAAGGGTGTGCATGTGGTGACCGTCAACGACTACCTGGCTCAACGCGATGCACGCTGGATGGGACAGTTGTATGGCTTTTTGGGGCTGAGCGTGGGCGTCAACCTGCCCGGCCTCACGCGCGAAGAAAAGCAAGCTGCCTACCACGCCGACATCACGTATGGCACCAACAACGAATTTGGCTTTGACTACTTGCGCGACAACATGGTCTATGAAGCCGAGCACCGGGTTCAGCGCCAGCTCAACTACGCCATCGTGGACGAGGTGGATTCCATCCTGATCGATGAGGCGCGCACCCCCCTGATCATTTCAGGCCAGGCCGAAGACCATACAGCCATGTATGTGGCCATCAACCAGGCCGTGCCCCACCTCAAGCGCCAGATTGGCGAGGCCGACCCGCGCACGGGCGAGGGTGTGATCGAACCCGGCGACTACCTGCTCGACGAAAAGGGGCGTCAGGTGCACCTCACCGAAGCCGGTCATGAAAAGGCCGAGTCCTTGCTGGTGAGCATGGGCCTTCTGGCCGATGGCGCTTCACTGTATGAGCCGGCCAACATTGCCCTGATGCACCACCTGATGGCCGCTTTGCGGGCGCATCACCTCTTTCACCGCGACCAGCACTATGTGGTGCAGGCGGGTGAAATCATCATCGTTGACGAATTCACTGGGCGCCTCATGTCGGGTCGTCGCTGGAGCGATGGCTTGCACCAGGCCGTGGAAGCCAAGGAAGGCGTGACCATCCAGGCTGAAAACCAGACCATGGCCTCCATCACCTTCCAGAACTACTTCCGCCTCTATGGCAAGTTGGCTGGCATGACGGGCACAGCCGATACCGAGGCCTATGAATTCCAGGAGATCTACGGTCTGGAGACCGTGATCATCCCGCCCAACCGGCCCAGCCGCCGCGAAGACCAGCTCGACCGCGTCTACAAGACCACGGCCGAAAAGTACAAGGCGGCCATCGAAGACATTCGTGAATGCCATGGCCGTGGCCAACCGGTGCTGGTGGGCACTTCCTCGATCGAGAACTCGGAGTTCATTGCCCAGCTGCTCACACAGGCCAAGTTGCCGCACCAGGTGCTCAACGCCAAGCAGCATGAACGCGAAGCCGACATCATTGCCCAGGCGGGCGCTAAGGGTTCCATCACCATCGCCACCAACATGGCGGGTCGCGGCACCGACATCGTGCTGGGTGGCAACGTGGACAAGGCCATTGCCACGCTGCATGCCCAAGACGGGGCTGAGGGCACCGACCTGACCCCCAAGGTCCAGGCCATGCGACAGCAATGGCAACTCGATCACGACGAAGTGGTGTCCCTGGGTGGCTTGCGCATCATTGCCACCGAACGCCATGAGTCACGCCGCATCGACAACCAGTTGCGTGGGCGTTCTGGCCGCCAGGGTGATCCGGGTTCTTCCCGTTTTTATCTGAGCCTGGAAGACCCTTTGCTGCGCATTTTTGCCGGCGACCGGGTCAGGGCCATCATGGACCGGCTCAAGATGCCCGAGGGCGAGGCCATCGAGGCAGGCATGGTCACGCGCAGCATCGAAAGCGCACAACGCAAAGTCGAAGCCCATAACTTCGACATCCGCAAGCAATTGTTGGAATACGACGACGTGTCCAACGATCAGCGCAAAGTCATCTACCAGCAGCGCAACGAGATCCTCGATAGCGCCGACATCGCCCTTCAGATCAAAGGTTTGCGTCAGTCGTGCATGACCGATCTGGTGCGCCAGTTTGTGCCGGCGGACTCGGTGGAAGAGCAATGGGATTTGCCCGGCCTTCAGGCCCTGCTGGTCAATGAGTGGCAGCTGGACGTGGAGCTCATCCAGTGGGTGGAGTCCTCCGATCAGGTCATTGACGAGGATGTGGTTGAGCGCGTGGTCGAGGCTGCCGAGGCCGCCTTCCAGGCCAAGGTCGAGTTGGTGGGTCTGGAGCAATTCATGCCCTTCATGCGCATGGTGCTGCTGCAAAGCATGGACACCCATTGGCGCGAGCACCTGGCCGCGCTCGATTACCTGCGCCAGGGCATTCACCTGCGCGGCTACGCCCAAAAGCAGCCCAAGCAGGAATACAAGCGCGAAGCGTTTGAACTCTTCTCGCAGTTGCTCGATTCGGTCAAGAACGAAGTCACACGCGTGCTGATGACGGTGCAAATCCAGTCGACCGAACAAGTCACCGAAGCCGCTCAGGCCATCGAGGCCCAGGGCGAGCAATTGCGCAACGTGACCTACACCGCACCCGACGAAAGTGGCGAGGCCATCACCAGCACGCCGGGTGAATTGCCCCCTGAGGCGTTTGCCGGTGTTGGGCGCAATGATCCCTGCCCTTGTGGCAGCGGTAAAAAATTCAAGCACTGCCATGGCGCGCTGAAATAAGCCGCCACCCATTAGGCTGGGGAAATCACCATTTCCCCAGCGCATCGGTGCAATTGAATCATGGTCAAAATGATCAGTCATTGATTGTTCTTCGGCACCACGCCTTCACTGAGGTTGCGACATGATGTTCCGGTTCGTACTTTGGGTTTTGGCCCTAGAGATGTGGGGTCTTTCTGCGCTGGCTCAGCCTCTCATCACCCTGCCTTTGCCTTGTGCTGGCAATGACATCAAAACCTGGCATCAATGCGTGGGTGAAACCCAATTGGAGGTTGATGGCTCGAAGCGCACTTACAGGGGCGAATTTGAAAACGGGTTGCCTCATGGCAGGGGCGTTCGCTTTGGTGTGGCCTACGCCAAGGACAAGGAAGGACGTTGGGTGCCAACAAAAACCGACGATGGACGCGACCTCGAGGTCAAAACGGTGGGTTTCTTTAAAGAAGGCAAGATGCACGGTTTTGGTCAAACCACGCGCAACGATAGAACCGGATTCATCGGCGAATATAAAAACAACACCTTTTTTGATGGTGAAGAAAAATACTTCATCACCACGACCATCAAGACGGGTTTATTTACCAGCGAAACCAAAACCCAATTGATGACCTACATAGGCCCGCAAAACGAGAAGGGTGAGCGAGATGGGGTTGGCGTGCTCTATAACCAAAATAAAGAGTTGGTGTTTTGTGGCAGGTTTGAAAACGACGTTCCCCAGTACAGCGCCAATCGTGAAGCACAGCGTCAAAATTTAAAAAAATGTGAGGAGTCCGTACTTTTTAACCGCGGATTAGCGCTGAAAGTTAACCTCAACAGTGAGCAACAAGCCGAGGTGCCCAAGATTGAAGCCCTCATCAATCAGCAGTTGGCTTTGAAGACTCACTTGGCGCAGCCTTTCGCCAAATTGGTCAATCCATTGGTACAGGGTATTCATAATTGCACCTATGCAGACGCGACGATCAAAGCCAGAGCTCAATTGGGCCGTGACCAGGGCGGTGCGACTCTGCAAAGTCTGGGTGGCGCGTTGATGTCACAGATGGCCTACCTCTACCTCTTGGGTTGCCCTCCAACCATCGCGGCTGATCTAGAGGAAGCGGTGTATTGGATGAAGCTGGCAGCCAACGCACGCGATCCTTCAGCCATCCATAACTTGGCTTGGATGCATCAAAACGGCTTAGGCCTTCCTCGTGATGATCAGCGAGCAGCGTCGCTGTATCGCTCGATCGCCGATTCCGAGGAGCGTAGCCCCACGCAACGCAGGGCTGCCCGTGAAAACCTTGCCTTGATCAGCCCAGACATTGTTCAGGCGGCAACGCCATTGGCTGCGCCTGTTGAATCCACTACAACTGCACTTGTGTCTACGGCGCCTGCCCCTGCCCCCGCTGCGATGCCTGTTGCAGTGGCCATGCCAGCTTCAAATTCAGACCTGCATGCTGGCGTGACGACCAAGCCAGATTCGACATCCGTTTCCAAGTCTGGCAAACGGCGTGCATTGGTGATGGGCAACGATGCCTATCAAAAGGTTCAACCCTTGGTGAATGCTCGTGAGGACGCACGCGCCATGGCCGAGCAGTTTCGCGCCATGGGTTATGAGGTGACGTTGGCCTTGGACCTGAATGAACGCACCATGAAACGCACGTTGAGGACCTTTTCAGACCAGGTACAGGGTGGCGATGAGGTGGTTTTTTTCTTTGCTGGGCATGGCGTTCAAGTGGGACCAGCCAACTACCTGTTGCCTGTGGACATTTCGGGCGAGTCCGAGGGGCAGGTGCGCGATGAATCCATTCCCTTGCAGCGTGTGCTCGATGAGTTTGCCGATCGCCGGGCTAAATTCACCATGGCCATCATCGATGCCTGTCGTGATAACCCCTTTAAATCAGCGGGCCGCAGCATTGGCGGGCGTGGTTTTTCCGACGCTAGTGTTGGGCTGCAATGATCACTTCTCAGCTTGGGCCAAGGTTAAACTGACGCACCGTTAAATTCGTTCAGTGTGATTTGAGGTGACTAACTCCATCCTCATCCATTCTGATTCATCGGCCGCTGTCGTTTAACTTGGGAGTCCCTCATGGGCTTATTGATTCTGGGCTTGGTCCTGTTTCTCGGGGTTCACTCCCTTCGCATCATCTCGGACGAGCGGCGCAGCCAGTGGGTGGAGCGGCTGGGTGAAAAGCGGTTCAAACTTGTCTATGCCGTCTTGTCCATCGCAGGGTTTGTGATCCTGTGCGTGGGCTTTGCCCAAAGCAAGCTCGACCCCATCGTCATCTGGACGCCGCCCGTCTGGATCAAGCACCTCGTGTCCTTGCTTGTTTTGCTGGCCTGCGTGTTGGTGGTGGCGGCCTATGTTCCCGGCAATCACATCAAGGCTCGCCTGGGGCATCCCATGTATGCCGGCGTCAAGATCTGGGCCTTGTCGCACTTGCTGGCCAATGGCCTGCTCGCCGAAATCGTGCTCTTTGGGGCGTTCCTGATTTGGGCGGTGCTGGGTTTTCGCGCAGGGCGGCGCAGGGATCGCCTCTCGCCAGTGCCCGCTCCCGAGGCGAATCTGCGCGCCACCTTGCTGGCCGTGGCTTTGGGTGCGGCCTTCTTTGCCGTGTTTGCCTTTTACCTGCACCAGCAGCTCTTTGGTGTTCGACCGTTTGGGGCTTGACCCATGAGCCAAGCGGGTCCGCGACTCACCGATTTGGCCCACGGTGGTGGGTGTGGCTGCAAGATTGCGCCGGGTGTCTTGCGCGACATCTTGTCCAAAACTTCGCAGATGGTGGTGCCGCCCGAATTGCTGGTGGGCATAGAAACCTCGGACGATGCAGCGGTGTACCTGCTCAACGACGAGCAAGCCCTGGTGGCGACCACCGATTTCTTCATGCCGGTGGTCGACGATCCCTTTGACTTTGGGCGCATTGCCGCCACCAACGCCATCAGTGATGTGTATGCCATGGGCGCCCAACCGATTCTGGCCTTGGCGCTGGTGGGCATGCCGGTGAATGTGCTCTCGACCGAGGTGATCGCGCAAATCCTTCAAGGTGGGCAGCAGGTCTGCCAGCTCGCTGGCATCCCGGTGGCCGGTGGGCACACGATTGATTCGGTGGAGCCCATTTATGGCCTGGTGGTGCTGGGCTTGGCGCACCCCAGCCGCATTCGCCGAAATGCCAGCGCGCAGGTGGGTGATCAACTCGTGCTGGGCAAACCTCTGGGGGTGGGTGTGTATTCCTCTGCCCTGAAAAAGCAGCAGCTCGATGCTCAGGGTTATCGGGACATGGTGGCCGTCACCACCCAGCTCAACAAGCCGGGATCGGTGCTCTCTGCCATGGACGCGGTGCATGCCATCACCGATGTGACGGGCTTTGGCCTGGCGGGGCATGCCTTGGAAATCGCACGCGGCTCGGGTCTGGATGTGGGCATCCAGTGGAGTCGAGTGCCTTTCTTGCCTCAAGCTCAGGCCTTGGCCCAGGCGGGTTGCATCACTGGGGCATCGGGCAGAAACCAGCAGTCCTATTTCGAACAGGTGGTTTTGCCCACATCGGGTTGGGATGCGGTGCAAAGCGCCTTGCTCAGCGACCCGCAAACCAGTGGTGGGCTGTTGGTGAGCTGTGCCCCTGCCGCCGTGGATGAGGTGCTGGCGGTCTTCCATGCCCAGGGCTTTGCGCAAGCGGCCGTGGTGGGCCAGATTCAGCCTCGACAGGAAGCCAGCCCGCGCTTGCGCATCCAGGCGTGACCGCGCCAGGGCTCAGTCTTTGTCTTTGATCGCGGCGGCTGTGGCGGCGGCACGCTGGGCAAATTCTTCCCGCAGGGCACGCAGCTTGGCGCGAGGGTCTTCTTTCTGGGTGTCGGCAGGCACGGCCATTTCGGCAATGAAGCGGCTGGGTTGCGCTGCTTGCAGCTCGCGCCCGCGCTTGCGGCGCTTGCACCAGCTCACGAGCAAGGTGTGTTGCGCGCGCGTGATGCCCACATACATGAGGCGACGCTCTTCCTGCAAGCGAAGCGGGTCAATGTCCAGCCCCGCGCTGCTCTCATCGCCCGACTGAAAGGGCAGTGAACCCTCGTTGACCCCCACCAGCATCACATGCGGCCACTCCAGGCCTTTGGCGGCATGCAAGGTGGACAGGGTCACCACGTTTTGGTCCTGATCGCGCTCAGACAGTGTGGACATGAGGGCGATGCTTTGCGCGACATCGAGCAGGGATTTTTCGGGGGTGTGCAGCTGTAGGCTGGTGGGGTCTTCCTCGGCACCTCCACAGCGGCGCGCCATCCAGTTGCAAAACTCCAGCACGTTGTCCCAGCGGGATGCGGCCAGGCGTTCGTTGTCTTCCAGTTCGTACAGGTGCTGCTCGTAGTTCAATTCCTTGAGCCACTCCATCATGAACGCCAAAGCGGCAGTTTGCCCCACGGCATGTTTGGCGCGGTAGGCCCAGTCGTTGACGTTTTGACCAAAGTGCCTGAGCCCTTCATGAGCACGGCCGGTGAGGACGGTGTGCAGGCTGTTTTGGAACAAGGCTTCAAATAGGCTCACATGGTGAGAGGCGGCAAATTGGCCCAGCTTCTCGAGGGTTTGGTGGCCGATGCCGCGCTTGGGTGTGGTGACCGCACGCAGGAAAGCCGGATCGTCGTCCTGGTTGGTCCACAGGCGAAACCAGCTGCACAGGTCGCGGATTTCGGTGCGTTCAAAAAAGCTCTGACCACCCGAGACCTTGTAGGGGATTTGCGCGCGGCGCAAGGCTTGTTCAATCACCTTGGCCTGATGGTTGGCGCGGTAGAGCACCGCAAAGTGCTTCCATTCCTTGAAAGACGCCCCTGCGCCCATGGCCTGCTGACCCGCACGCAAGGACTGGATGCGCGCGACCACGCGATCGGCCTCATGTTCCTCGTGGTCGGCATCCAGGATGCGAACGGGCTCGCCCGCGCCCAGCTCCGAAAACAAGCGCTTGGGAAAGAGTTTGGGGTTGGGTGCGATGAGTTGATTGGCCGCCTGAAGGATGGAGGTGGTGGAGCGGTAGTTCTGTTCGAGCTTGATGACGCGCAGCGCGGGAAAGTCTTCGGGCAGGCGTTTGAGGTTGTCCAGGGTTGCGCCGCGCCAACCGTAGATGGACTGGTCGTCGTCGCCCACGGCGGTGAAGGAGCCTTTGGGTCCCACCATCAATTTCAGCCATTCGTATTGAATGGCGTTGGTGTCCTGGTACTCGTCTACGAGGATGTGATCGAACACCGATTCCCAATGTCGGCGCACCTCCTCGTGCTGCTCAAAGGCCCTCAGGGGCAACAGGATCAAGTCGTCAAAGTCCACCGCCTGATAGGCGCGCAGCCGCTCCTGATAGCGCTCGTAGACCAGCGCGGCGGTTCTGTCGTCATCGCCTTGGGCTTGCGACAGCGCGGCCTGTGGCGACAGTCCTTGGTTTTTCCAGCCACTGATTTGCCATTGCCAGCGATTGGCCTCACCTTTGTCGGTGGTGCCACCTGCATCCTTGATGAGCGAATGCACATCGGAGGCATCCATGATCGAGAACTGGGCGGACAGGCCAATGGCCTGGGCGCTTTGGCGCAGCACCCACACGCCCAATGCGTGAAAGGTGCAGATGCGCACACTGCCCGCAGCCTTGCCCACCAGTTGACGCGCCCGTTCACGCATTTCGCTGGCCGCCTTGTTGGTGAAGGTGATGGCTGCGATGCGCTCGGCTGGCACGCCAGACTGGATCAGTTGGGCAATTTTGTGAGTGATGACGCGTGTTTTGCCCGAGCCCGCACCTGCCAGCACCAGGCAGGGGCCGTTGAGGTGATGAACCGCTTGAAGTTGGGGGAGGTTGAGTTGGGCTGACATGAAAAACGACAGGGTCGCCCGTTGGCGACCCTGGGTGAAAATCATAGCGGTCAAAATACCCAAATCATGCTCAAGATCCTCGAAGTCACATTTCCTTTCTTTGCACTGGTGCTGGCCGGTTATGTGGCCGCGTACCGGCGCTGGCTGAGCCTGGAGGCCATTCCCGGCCTGAATGCCTTTGTGCTGTTTTTCGCGCTCCCCGCCATGCTCTACCAGTTCGGCGCGAAAACGCCGATCCGCGAGTTGTTGGATCTGCCCTTGTTTTTGGTCTATTTCGCGTGCGCCATGACCATGGTGAGCTTCACCCTGGCGGTGACCTTGAGTCGGCGCATTCGCTGGAATGACGGCGCCCTGGGGGCATTGGTGGCTGCCTTCCCCAACACAGGCTTCATGGGCGTGCCTTTGTTGGTGGCCTTGTTGGGTGCGCAGGCGGCTGGTCCGGCCATTGTCACCATCACCTGCGACATGATCATCACCACGTCGTTGTGCGTGGGCTTGTCGCGGCTTGACGATGCCAATGGGCAGGGCGCTTGGCGAGCTTTCCAGATGGCCCTCAAGGGCGTGTTCAGCAACCCCATGCCCTGGGCGATTGTGTTGGGTGCCTTGGCCTCGGCCAACGGGTTCACCTTGCCCAGCATGCTCGACACCACGATCGGCTTGTTGGCGCAAGCGGCCTCGCCCGTGGCCTTGTTCACCATTGGCACTGTGTTGGCGCGCTCGGTCTTGCAGACCAAGGCCGACCGGGCTCATCATGTGCCCTGGCAGGACTATGTGCCCGTGGCCTTGCTCAAGCTGATCCTGCACCCGCTGTTGGTGATGCTGGCCATGCTGATTGCACGCCGCCTGGGCGCGCCCATCGACATGTTTGCGATCACTGTGGTCGTGCTGGTGGCGTCGTTGCCAAGTGCCAGCAACGTGTCCATGCTGGCCGAGCGCATGGGCGCCAACAATGGGCGCATCGCCCGCATCATCCTGGTGTCCACAATTCTGGCCTTCCCCACCTTTTCACTGATGGTGAAGTTGTTGCGCCCCTAGGCGCGCTCAGATCGACACGGGATCCACATCCCATGCCCAGCGCAGCAAGCCTTTTTGCTGGCGCATTGCGGGTGCAAGCTCTGCATCCCAGACTTGCAAAAAGCCCTGTAGTGTTTTGCGGGAGTTGGCCTCCACCAGCATTTGCGCACGGTGTACTCCGGCGAGTTTGCTCATGGACATGGGCACGGGCTGATGGACCGTCAAGGGCATGTCCAACCTGGCGGCCAAGTCGGTGCAGGCTGAATGCATGTGATTCAAAGCTGACAAGGTCGCCCCGGCCTGACGGGCTTCGGTGCGCAGCAACGCCTGGTGAACAAATGGCGGCAGCCCCACGCTTTGACGGGCGGACAACTCCTCCTCGGCAAACGCCGCATAGTCAAAGTGGCGCAGGTGCGTGAAGAGATGGTGTTGGGGGTAGTGGGTCTGAATCCACATTTGAGCGGGCAAGGTTGCGCTGCGTTTAGGGTCACGCCCGGCACGCCCTGCCGCTTGCATGAGCAAGGCAAAAAGCCGCTCGGGGGCGCGAAAGTCGCTGCTGAACAAGGCCCCATCCGGATTGAGGGCTGCGACCAATCCCACGCGCTGAAAGTCATGCCCTTTGGCCACCATTTGTGTGCCGACCAATACATCGGCCTGACCATCGTGAAAGGCATTGAGCTGGGCTGTGAGTTGTCCCTTGAGGCGAACCGTATCGGCATCCATGCGCAAGATGTTCACGGGCTGGCCGTTGGGCTTTTGCCATGAGCTCAGGCGCTCGATGAGTTCTTCCTCGATTTGTTCAGTGCCCTGGCCCAAGCCCAGGATTTGCTGGCCACCACACGAGGGGCAGGTGGTGGGCACACGGGTTTGTGCGCCGCAGTGATGGCAATGCAGGCGGTGGTCGGCCTTGTGCAGGACCTGGTGGGCAGAGCAGTGGGCGCAGTCACTCGTCCATTGGCAATCGGGGCAGTACAGCACTGGCGCAAAGCCACGGCGATTGAGCAGCAGCAGCACCTGCTCGGACGCATCCAGGCGTGCCCGCATGGCCTGCTCCAGCGTGGGCGAAAGCCAGACGCTGCGGCCAAAGCGGTTCATGTCCACCACAACCAGTTCCGGCATGGGTTGATCGCCTTGGCGAGAGGGCATGCTCACCCGCAGGTAATTCGGTTTGGCATTGGGCGCAGGCGCGCTGTTGTTCCAGCTCTCCAGCGACGGTGTGGCAGAGGCCAGGATGACCGGGATGCCCAGCTGATGACCACGAAACACGGCCAGATCCCGCGCGGAGTGGCGCGGTCCGTCGCCTTGCTTGAAGCTCGGGTCGTGTTCCTCGTCCACCACGATGAGGCGCAGCCTGGGCAAGCTGGCAAAAATGGACAGCCGGGTGCCCAACACAATGCGTGCGTTGCCCAGATGAGCCATCAGCCAGTTGTTGAGGCGTTGCGCCGTGGGCAAGCCACTGTGAAGGCTGATGACCGCTTGTGGCCCCAGATGGGCAAAGCGCCCTTTCATGAGTTGTTCCAACTGCGGGGTGAGGTTGATTTCAGGGACCATGACCAGGATTTGCGACTGTTCATCCTCCTCAAGGATGCGTTGCATGCGCTGCAAATAGACCTCGGTCTTGCCACTGCCCGTGGCGCCGTGCAGCAAGCTGGGGCCGGCATGCGCCACCAAGGCGTTCATGGCCTGTTGTTGTTCGGGGTTGAGGCGTTTGGCAGGGTCGGGCGTGGGCGATGTGGCGGGTGGCTTTTTGTCATGCAGCCTTTGCAGGCGTTTGACGAGGTTGGCGTCAGTGGCCTCTTTGAGCAAGGTGGGCAAGGCCATGATGGCCACCTCGCCTGGTGAGCGCCGATAGTAATGGGCGGTGAATTCAATGAGCCGCATCCAGTCTGCACCAAGGGGTGGGCAGTGGCTCAGGACTTCGGCCAGGGGCTTGAGCTCATGCGGCGCGAGGGTGCTGTTTGGCGGGAGCGTGGTGGCGCAACGGCTCACCACGCCCAGTAGGGTTTGTCGCCCCACCGGGAGGTGAACCAATTGGCCTGGCTGCAGCGGCTGGTGGTGTCGGTAAGACAAACTCTTGCCCATGCCTCGGTGGGCAGGCAAATGGGTCCAGGCCTCGATGAAGAAGTCAGCAGGGGTCACAGTGGCGGCCATGGGTGGAGTTGGGATCTTAAAAAAATGGGTGCAAGTGGTTGATTTAACAGAGCCTTAACATGCATCCAATGTTGCTGTGGATAACTTTGTTGATAGGTGGGCATCATGGCCCTCAAAGCCATAAATGGCAAGGCTTTCATTGGAATGCATGAAATCTGGGCAATTCGAAAAAGTCAATGAATTCAAGGGGTTAAATATTTCAAAGGATTGCCAAAATGAAGAGTAAGTCAAACTCGCAAAAAGCGGGGACATCCAATTTTTGTGCATAACTGACCCCCTCTGACACTTGGAAACGGCTCTGAAGCGTGACAAATCAGCATCACAATGACAAAAAAACCCTTGAAATCAAGGCAAGGTCTGGATGGCTGCCAGCAAATCCTGGGCATCCAGGATCTCGGAAAAGACCTGGGGGGGGCGGTTGGGGGCTTGGAGCACATAAACCGGAACACCAC
>RGCL01000210.1 GCA_009919175.1 Betaproteobacteria bacterium | reverse complement strand
TGATTTCACTCAGCAAAGACTTTCTGCCCGAGGCCATTGGCCAAGCGCCCGGCTTGCAATCGGTGGTGTATGGCTCGGTGCTAATTGCCTTTGTGCTGTTTGAGCCCATGGGGCTGTATGGCCGCTGGCTCAAGGTGCGCACCTATCTGCAAATTTTCCCCTTCTATCGGCGCGGCATGTTCAAGCGACAGAAGTCTTTCCAGAAATCCGATCGGCTGAAATAACACCATGGACAGCTTGCTTTCAGCCCAAAACTTGAGCGTGCGCTTTGGCGGCGTGCTGGCGGTCAACAACGTCAGCTTCGACGTGAAGCGTGGCGAAGTGTTCACCCTGATTGGCCCCAACGGCGCAGGCAAAACCACGGTGTTCAACCTGATCAGCCGCATTTACACCCCCACCACGGGCACCATCGACTACCAGTCGTCCCAGGGCATGTTGCGCCTGACCGATCAGCCGGCCCACAAAATCGCAGGCCTAGGGATCGCTCGCACCTTTCAAAACATCGAGCTGTTCGAGCATGCTACCGTGCTGCACAACCTCTTGATTGGCCGGCACACCCACCGCCAAACCTCGCTGTGGCAAGACATGCTGTTCACCGGCACGGCGCGCGCAGCTGAGCTCAAGGCCCGCGAAAAAGCCGAAGAGGTGATCGACTTTCTCGACCTGCAACACCACCGCGACTCTTTGGTAGCGGGCCTGCCTTATGGCGTGCGCAAAGTGGTGGAATTGGGCCGCGCGCTGTGCACCGAGCCACAGCTGTTGCTGCTCGATGAGCCCTCTTCCGGTCTCAACGTGGAAGAAACAGAGGACATGGCGTTCTGGATTCAGGACATCCAGCAAGAGTTGGGCATCACGGTGCTCATGGTGGAACACGACATGACCTTGGTGTCCAAAGTATCGAACCGGGTGCTGGCCATGAACCAAGGCGAGGTGCTGGCCCTGGGCACGCCCCGCGAGGTGCAAACCCACCCCGGCGTGATCGAGGCTTACCTGGGCACCATCGACGACGTATCCAACCTGCGCAGGGAGGCGGTATGACTTCGCCCGTGTCCGATCAGCCGGTGCTGAAACTGCTCAACGTGGAAAGCACCTATGGGCCCATCAAGGCCATCCGTGGCGTCAGCCTGCAAGTGCGCCGGGGCGAGATTGCCACCGTGCTGGGCTCCAATGGGGCAGGCAAAACCAC
>RGCL01000209.1 GCA_009919175.1 Betaproteobacteria bacterium | reverse complement strand
CACGCCGAAAAACACCACGGGGACACCGAAATCGTCTCCCGACGCGTCGAAGGTGACATCCACCGCACCCACTGGGCCGGCATCGCACAGCGCTCGCGTCAGGTGGCCAACGCGCTCGATGGCTGGCAACTGGCCCAGGGCGACAGGGTTGCCACCTTGGCCTGGAACGGTTATCGCCACCTCGAGTTGTATTTCGGTGTCAGCGGCACCGGGCGGGTGTTGCACACCATCAATCCAAGACTTCATCCCGACCAGGTGGCCTGGATCGCCAACCATGCCGAAGACCAGGTTCTGTGCTTTGACCTGACCTTCTTGCCCCTGGTGCAAAAAGTCCATGCCCATTGCAAAACCATCCGCCACTATGTGGCCTTGTGCGAGGCACACGCCCTGCCAGCAGATTCGGGCATTCCCAACCTCGTCAGTTATGAGCAATGGATCAGCGGCCAACCGGCCAGTTATGTCTGGCCCGAGCTCGACGAGAACACGGCCTCCAGCATGTGCTACACCAGTGGCACCACCGGCAATCCGAAAGCGGCCCTTTATTCACACCGCTCCACCTTGCTGCACGCTTTTGCGGCGGCTTTGCCCGACGTCATGTGCCTGTCGGCCCGCGACTCGGTGTTGCCTGTCGTGCCGATGTTTCACGTCAACGCCTGGGGCATCCCCTACAGTGCCGCCATGGTGGGGGCCAAATTGGTGTTCCCGGGGGCGTCACTGGACGGCAAGTCGGTCTACGAACTCATCGAATCTGAGGCGGTCACCTTCGCCGCAGGCGTGCCCACGGTCTGGCAAATGTTGCTTGGGCACATGAAGCCCGGCGGTTTGCGATTCAGCACCCTGCAAAGAACCGTGATCGGCGGCTCCGCCTGCCCGCCCGCCATGATCACCGCGTTTCGCGAAGACTACGGCGTCGATGTATTGCATGCCTGGGGCATGACAGAAATGAGCCCCTTGGGCACCTTGTGTACCCTGAAAAACAAACACCTGAGCTTGCCCGCAGAGCAACAGATGAACCTTCGCCTGAAGCAGGGGCGGGCGATCTTCGGGGTCGACATGAAAATCGTCGGCGACGATGGCCAAGACCAGGCACATGACGGCGTGGCCTACGGCGACTTGCTGGTGCGCGGGCCCTGGGTCATTCGGGAATATTTCAAGGCTGAGGGGGGCAACCCCTTGCGCGATGGCTGGTTTCCCACCGG
>RGCL01000208.1 GCA_009919175.1 Betaproteobacteria bacterium | reverse complement strand
CAAAGCCCAGGGCCTCTGCGCCGATCTGGTGAAATTGGCGATATCGGCCTTTTTGGGGCCGCTCATGCCTGAACATGGGGCCCATGTAATACATCCGCTTGCCGCCGTCGTACAACAGGCTGTGTTCGACCACAGCCCGCACCACGCCAGCGGTCGCCTCAGGGCGCAAAGTGAGTGAGTCGCCATTAAGGCGGTCGGTGAACGAGTACATCTCTTTTTCAACGATGTCGGTCACCTCCCCCAGTCCGCGCACAAACAGGCCAGTGGGTTCAACAATAGGGGTACGGATCTGGCGATAACCATGACGATGCATGAGATCGCGCACCTTGGCCTCCAACCACTCCCACGCATGCGAGTCGGCGGGCAACAAGTCATTCATGCCTTTGACGGCAACCAATTGATCAGCCATGGACATTACCAAATTTCAGGGTGCAGGGGACTTCGCCCCAAACCGTTTCTGGATGTATTGTTCCACCATCTGATGGAATTCAGCGGCAATGCCTTCGCCGCGCAAGGTAGCGACCTTCTCGCCATCGACAAACACCGGGGCCGAGGGTGACTCACCTGTGCCCGGCAGGCTGATGCCTATGTCGGCATGCTTGCTCTCGCCTGGGCCGTTCACGATGCACCCCATCACCGCCACCTTGAGGGCTTCCACCCCCGGGTAGCGGGCCCGCCAAACCGGCATCTGCGCACGCAAATGGTCGTCGATTTGTTTGGCCAACTCCTGAAAGGTGGTGCTGGTGGTGCGGCCACAGCCCGGGCAGGCCGTGACGCTGGGCACAAACACCCGCAAGCCCAGGGCTTGCAGGATTTCTGTGGCAATCACCACTTCCTGCGTGCGAGACTCGCCCGGTTGCGGGGTGAGAGAGACCCGGATGGTGTCGCCAATGCCCTCTTGCAAAAGGATGGACAGCGCCGCCGCAGAGGCCACCGTTCCCTTGGTGCCCATGCCGGCTTCCGTCAAACCCAGATGCAAAGGGTAACGACAACGCCGGGCCAATTCCCGGTAAACCGAAATCAGGTCTTGCACACCACTGACCTTGCAACTGAGCAACACCTGCTCGGGTCGCATGCCCAGATCCACCGCACGTTGAGCCGAGTCGATGGCCGAAGTGATCAAGGCCTCATACATGACCTGACGCGACTCCCAGGGTTCGGGGCGCAAAGCGTTCTGATCCATCAACCGCGCCAACAGT
>RGCL01000207.1 GCA_009919175.1 Betaproteobacteria bacterium | reverse complement strand
GCGCCAAGCCCTGGGCACGGGCCAAACACCGCCCAACACGGTGCTCGTGGGCCTGGCCCTGTTCCTCTCACTGTTCATCATGTCACCGGTGCTCACGTCGGTCTACCAAGACGCTGCAGTGCCCTACATGGATAACAAGATCAGTGCTCAGCAGGCGCTGGCCGCCGCTGAAAAACCCATCCGCGGCTTCATGCTGGCGCAGACCCGTGAAGACGATCTGGCAACCTTCCTGGAGATCGCACGCAAGCGCGAGGTGGCTTCGCCCGCTGAAGTGCCCTTCACCACGCTGGTACCGGCTTTCATCATCTCGGAACTCAAGAGCGCCTTCACGATTGGATTTCTGATCTACATCCCCTTTGTGGTGATCGACATCGTCGTTTCCAGCGTGCTCATGTCCATGGGCATGATGATGCTGTCGCCCATGATGATCTCCATGCCTTTCAAGCTGATGCTGTTCGTCTTGGTAGACGGGTGGGGGCTGATCATGGGGTCATTGGCCGCCAGCTTTGTGATGCCATGAAGGAACTTCCGGCCGGCCCATCCCCCCACCGGAAACACCGCTAACCATAAACGCCGGCTAACGCGCTCAATCAGGAACCGCCGCAATGGATACCGCCACCGTTATTGAACTGGCCCGCCACGCTCTGTGGATCACAGTATTGGTCTCGTCGCCAATGTTGCTGGTTGCTCTGGTGGTCGGCGTAACGGTCGGCATCTTCCAGGCTGCTACGTCCATCAATGAAATGACCCTGAGTTTCATCCCCAAGGTAGTGGCAATGGCAGCGGCCTTGGCTGTCGTTGGATCCTGGCAAATAGCGACTCTGGTGGACTACTGGCGAGGCATTTTCGGGCGCATTCCCGGATTGTTCCAGTGAGTCCTATTCTCAGGCCGACCCGCTTTACACCGTGATATGGACCTCTTGGCCGCGGATATCGTCAACCGGTTCTACACCTTCATGTGGCCGATGCTGCGCATCTCGGCCCTGCTCCTGACCGCTCCGCTGTTTTCGATTGCGGCAGTACCCCGGCGAATTCGGGTGTTGGCTGCTTTGGCATTGACCTGGTTCATCTACCCTTTGGTGGAGTGGCCCAACATTGATCCCATGTCGGCGCCGGGGTTGGTCGAGATCGTCAACCAGATCTTCATTGGGTGCCTCATGGGTTTGACCCTGCAGGTTGTGGTGGCAGCTGTGGTCACAGC
>RGCL01000206.1 GCA_009919175.1 Betaproteobacteria bacterium | reverse complement strand
CGATGTAGTTCACGTTCTGGAACGGGGGCGGCGCCTTGAAATGCAAGCCAGGCTCCGTGATGACGCGGCTGATCTGCCCCAATGAATACACCACACCGAATTGGCGCTGGTCAACCACAAACACCGTCGAAGCCAGCAACAACAAGGCCAGCAGCACAGAGGCCAGATAAAAACCCAATTTATTCATATGCACTCCGTTCATCGGCCATCTCTGTCACGTTGGCGGCCATCGCCTCGGGCCCGGCTGTCCGTGCCTGTCGATGGGGGGGAGGAGAAATTGCCCGATGGCGTGCCCGGGGCGCTGCCCAAGGGCATATCGCCCACCGTCGCCCCCGGGGTGTTGGTCATTTGCATGATTTTGTCCAAGGGCAAATAGAGCAGGTTGGATCCCTGACGGCTCTCCACCAGCACCTTGGTCACGCTGCTGTACATCTGCTGCATGGTGTCGATGTAGAGGCGATCGCGGGTGACTTGCGGGGCCTTCTGGTACTCGGCCAGCACAGCCTTGAAGCGTTGGGAGTCACCTTGGGCCTGAGCCACGATGCGCGACTTGTAGCCCTCGGCTTCTTCACGCAAGCGTGAGGCCGTACCTGCGGCTCTCGGGATCACGTCGTTGGCATAGGCTTGCGCCTCGTTCTTGGCGCGCTCGCGTTCCTGGCCGGCCTTGAGCACATCGTCAAAAGCGGCTTGCACCTGTTCGGGCGGACGCACGCCACCTTGTTGCAGGTTGATGCCCACCACCTCGATGCCCACCTGATAACGATCCAGGATGGTTTGCATGATCTGGCGCACCCTGGGCCCGATCTGATCGCGATCCTCAGACAGCGCGGCGTCCATTTTCATGCTGCCCACCACCTCGCGCACAGCGGTCTCTGCTGCCTGAACCACTGCGTCGATGGGGTTTTTCGATTCAAACAGATAGGCCCGTGCATCGGTCAGTCGGTACTGAACGGCGAATTTGATTTCCAGGATGTTTTCATCCTCGGTCAACATGGCCGACTCACGCAGACCGGTGGCCTGAATGATCGTGTCACGCCCGATGTCCAAAGACCTGATCTGGGTCACAAACACCAGTTCATGGCGTTGTACCGGCCAGGGCATGCGCCAGTTAAAACCGGCACCCACCGTCGAGTGGTATTTGCCGAATTGGGTGATGACGGCCTGCTGGCCCTCTTGCACGATGAAAAACCCGGAGGCCAGCCAAAACACCAGAACCAGCCCGGCCACCAG
>RGCL01000205.1 GCA_009919175.1 Betaproteobacteria bacterium | reverse complement strand
CCGGTCAGCGGATGTTTGACAAAGAGGCCGGTGGGCATGCCCACCTTGTCCTTGACGGCCAGCTCGGCCTCGGTGGTGCCGCCCTCCTTGCACTCTTGCAGGAAGGCCGCCAGCCTGGCATCGCCCGCCGCCGCATGCAGCGCCAGGGGATGCTCGGGCGCGACCGCGCAAAAAGTCACACCCATGAGCGTGTCGGCGCGCGTGGTGAAGACATACAGGCGCCCGCCCTGGATCAGCTGCCCGTCGGCACCCTGGATGTCATGGGTGAAGGCAAAGCGCACGCCCTCGCTCTTGCCGATCCAGTTTTCCTGCATCAGCCGCACCTTGTCGGGCCAGCCGTTCAAGCTGGCCTTGGGATTGCCCACCTGCACATGATCGAGCAGCTCTTGCGCGTAGTCGGTGATCTTGAGGTAGTAGCCCGGAATCTCGCGCTTTTCCACCACCGCACCGGTGCGCCAGCCCTTGCCATCGATCACTTGCTCATTGGCCAGCACCGTTTGGTCCACCGGGTCCCAGTTGACCACCTGGGTTTTGCGGTAGGCAATGCCTTTTTCCAGCATCTTCAAAAACAACCATTGGTTCCATTGGTAGTAACTGGCATCGCAGGTGGCGACTTCGCGCGACCAATCGATGGCCAAGCCCATGGCCTGCATCTGCTGCTTCATGTAGGCGATGTTTTCGTAGGTCCACTTGGCCGGGGGCACGCCGTTCTTGAGCGCGGCGTTCTCAGCGGGCAAGCCAAACGCGTCCCAGCCCATGGGCATCAACACGTTGTAGCCCTTCATGCGCAGGTGGCGGGTGAGCATGTCGTTGATGGTGTAGTTGCGCACATGGCCCATGTGCAACTTGCCGCTGGGGTACGGCAGCATGGAGCAGGCGTAGTACTTGGGGCGGCTTTGGTCTTCGGTGACGCGGTACACATCGCCAGCGGTCCACTCGGCGCGGACTGCCGCTTCAACGTCTTTGGGGTGATAGGTGTCTTGCATGGGGCTCAATGAGAAACCCCTGCAAGGTGTTTGCCGCAGGGGTGGGGAAAGTGGCGAGATTTTAGGCGCAGGGCCAGGACCGCAGCGCGCGCCCCACCACTGCACCGCCAGGGCCGCTCAAGGTTGCCGCTCGGGTCGCACCACCAGGTCCAGCTGTGCCCAGCCCTGGGCTTGCAAAGCGGCCATCAACTCGACCACCCGGCCATAGGCCGTGGCCTGATCGGCCCGCAGCTGCAAGCGTGTG
>RGCL01000204.1 GCA_009919175.1 Betaproteobacteria bacterium | reverse complement strand
AACTCGATGTCGGCCCAGACCGCCTCGAAGCTACCCATGACCGCCTTGGCCATCTGGATCACACCTCGCAGCGCATCGATCACGATCGCAATGCCGTAGGCCGTGTCCTGCGCCCAGGTCTTGAGCGTGCCGTCATCTCGCAGCTTGACCATGGCATCTGCCGTGTTGTGCGTGCCCAGCATCACGGCCTTTAGCTCACCCACCAGTTCTTCCAGCGCAGGCAGCGCTGCCGTCACGATGGTTTGGGCCACGAAGTTGTGCTCGGCCCGCATCCGGCCCATGGCCTTGGAGGCTTTCTCGGCCGACTCGATTTCTGCTTCGGTCAGCCGAATGTTCAGATCCTGATTCGCGGCCAGGTCCTTGAGGAAGGGCAGCAACCCTGCACCTGACTTGCCGAACAGTTCGAGCGCAATGGCCGTCTTGCCCGCCCCGTCCTCGAAGTTTGAGAGCTTGAGGGCAATGTCATTCATGACCTCTGCCGGATCGCGCAGGTTGCCACCTGCATCCTTGGCCTTGACACCCAGAAACTGCAGGGCCTGGGAAGCCCCTTTGGTCTCATCGTCCACCCCGGCCAACCCTTTGGAGAGCTTGGTCAGGCCCACGCCGATTTGCTCCATGGCCACACCTGAAATGGTGGCCACCGGCGCAAAGCCGGACAAGGCCGTGGCGCTCGCCCCGGTCTGCTCGGCCAGATCCTGCAGGGCGGCCACCGTTTCCAGTGTGTGCATGACCAGCTCTTTGAGCGCCCCCACCGATTCCACGCCAATGGCGATGGCAAAGGTGGTCTTGGCGACTTCAGCGACTTTCTCAAGGGAGCCACGCATGGATTCGGCGTGGCGCTCCAAAAGCAGCGCACTCTTGCCCAAATCCTCCCGGAAATCGGCCGTTTCTGCAGCGAGTTTGACGACCAGGGAGCCGATATCAGCCATGTTTCATCACTTTGTGAGCGAACATGGCCTTGAAACGGGCCACATTGAGCTGGGTTTCATCTTGGATTGGGGGTTGCGTAGCCTTGGGCTTGTCCAGAAAGGGCATGAAGTCCTCAGGCTTGAATGGCCCCGCATCTTTGGCCCGGTGGGCATTGGCAAACGTGGAGGCCACCACACCTGATCTGTAATCGGCCCGGTAGTCACCAAAGGGCTCAAGCTGGTAGTACGCCATCCACTCGGTCAGCTCATCCGAGCCCATCGATGCGAGCATCTCGCGCACCGGCAGGCCCAAAGCCAGCGCCAGCCGGAACACAAAGCGCCGCGAGGGATG
>RGCL01000203.1 GCA_009919175.1 Betaproteobacteria bacterium | reverse complement strand
TTTTTCGAGAAGCCTATCTGCAGCTGTGTGCAGATTTTGAACGAGCTGATCTCGCGCTGTGCGCTGATCACCCTGATGTACCAAAGCAGCCGTGCCGCCGCCCACTCCACCGATGAGCATGTGGCCCTGATTGAGGCCATCGAACAAGGCGACGAAGCGCTGGCCGTGCGTTGCATGGATGAACACCTGACCCATGTGGAGAGCAGCTTGAAGCTGGACCGCCAAGTGCCCTCCAACGACATCTCCATGGCTTTGGCCTGACCCTTTTGAAGAGAGAACACCATGAGCACCTATGACAGCACCCTGCCCTATCCGCGCGACCTGAAGGGATATGGGCGCGATGTGCCGCACGCCCGCTGGCCCAACGGCGCACGCATCGCCGTGCAGTTTGTATTGAACTATGAAGAAGGCGGCGAGAACAGCGTATTGCATGGCGATGTGGCCAGCGAGCAGTTTTTGAGCGAGATGTTCAACCCCGCGGCCTATGAGGCCCGCCACATCAGCATGGAGGGGATTTATGAATACGGCTCACGCGCGGGGGTCTGGCGCATCCTGCGTGAGTTTGAACGCCGTGGGCTGCACCTGACGGTGTTTGGCATCGCCACCGCGTTTCAGCGCTACCCGGAGATGGCGCAGGCGCTCAAAGAACTGGGGCACGACCTGTGCGCCCATGGCCTGAAGTGGATCCATTATCAAAACATCGACGAGGCGACCGAGCGCGCCCATATGGCGCAGGCGATGGCCATGCTCACCGAACTTTGGGGCGAACGCCCGCTGGGCTGGTACACCGGCCGCGACAGCCCCCAAACGCGCCGCCTGGTGGCCGACTACGGCGGCTTTGCCTATGACAGCGACTACTATGGCGACGACCTGCCGTTCTGGATGAAGGTGCGCAAGACCGATGGCAGCGTGGTGCCGCAACTGATCATGCCTTACACCCTGGACTGCAATGACATGCGCTTTGCCTTGCCCCAGGGTTATTCGCATGCCGACCCGTTTTATCAGTACATGAAGGACAGCTTTGACGCGCTGTATGCCGAAGGCGACCCCGATGGCCTGAACCGTCCCAAGATGATGAGCATCGGCATGCATTGCCGCTTGCTGGGACGGCCAGGGCGCATCACTGCCTTGCAACGGTTTTTGGACCACATCGGCTCGCACCCCGACGTCTGGGTGGCGCGGCGCATTGACATCGCCAGACATTGGCAATCCACCCACCCGTTGGCGGGCTGACAGGACACACCCCATGCCTTACACCTT
>RGCL01000202.1 GCA_009919175.1 Betaproteobacteria bacterium | reverse complement strand
GCCGGTCATACAACACGTCAATCAGCCAGGTGAAGCGGCGCGCTTCCGAAGCCATGCGCACCGGCATGTGCGGCACATCGCTGAGCAACACAGTATGAAACTGGGTGGCGATTTCGAGGTAGTCGTTCTGCGAGCGGGGGCCGCCACACAGGGTTTTGAAATCGAACCAGACCAAGCCCCCGGCCTTGCGACGCGCACGGATCTCGCGCGCCTCAATGTGCAACACTGGGTCTTCATCGTGGGTTTCCGCCAGGCGATTGAAGGCATCGGTCATGGCGGCATCGGCCTGCTCGCTCAAGGGCGTGTGGTACAGGTCCACCTGCTCCAAGGTGCGGCGCCGGTAGTCCGTGCCGTTGTCCACGTTGATGACTTCCAACTTTTGGTTCAGCAAGGCGATGGCCGGCAGAATGCGGTCGCGGTGCAGGCCACCAGGGTACAAGTCATCGGGCCGAAAGTTCGAGGTGGTGACAAAGCCCACGCCGTTGGCAAACAAGGCGTCGAGCAAACGGTGCAGGATCATGGCATCGGTGATGTCGGCCACATGAAACTCGTCAAAGCAAATCAGCTTGTAGCGCTTGGCAATGCGCTGACCCAGCACATCCAAGGGGTTGACCGTGCCTTGCAGTTCGCGCAGCTCGCGGTGAACCTCGCGCATGAACTCATGGAAATGCAGGCGGGTTTTGCGCTCAATGGGCACGGCACCATAGAAGCAATCCATGAGGAAGCTCTTGCCGCGGCCGACGCCGCCATACATGTAAACGCCCCGTGGAATTTCGGGGCGGTTGATGAATTTCTTCAGGGGGTTAGAGCGACGCGCCTTGTAGGCCGCCCATTCCTGGGCGCAACGCTCCAAGGCGTCCACCGCCCGGAGTTGGGCGGGGTCGCTTTGGAAGCCTCGGGTTTGAAGTTCTTGCTCGTAAGCGTGTCGTACGGACATGCCCGAATGCTAACCTCAGAAGTTAAGGGTGCGCTTGTCTACGGCTAATGCGGCCTCTTTGGTCGCTTCGCTGAGGGACGGGTGGGCGTGGCAAATGCGCGCAATGTCTTCCGCGCTGGCCTTGAACTCCATGGCCACCACAGCCTCGGCAATCAACTCGCTGGCCATCGGGCCCACGATGTGCACGCCCAGAATCTCATCGGTGGCGGCATCAGCCAAAAATTTGACCATGCCGGTGGTGTCACCCAGGGCACGCGCACGGCCATTGGCCAGGAACGGGAAGGTGCCCGCCTTGTAAGCGACGCCATCGGCCTTGAGTTGCTGCTCGGTGCGACC
>RGCL01000201.1 GCA_009919175.1 Betaproteobacteria bacterium | reverse complement strand
GCGAATTGCTCTCCAGCGATAGCCTGCGCCAGGCTTATCTGGGGGTATGACGATGCCTGATCGTCGACGCCTTCATGCCCGGCGCATGTCCCTCGGGGTGCTGGCTTGCTTGGTGTGCTGGGCCTGTTGGGGGCAGGCCACTGCACAGGTCAACACAGCGCAGCCCCCGGTACGCATTTGGGTAGGAGCGCCCGCCGGCGGAACGACCGACAGCATGGCGCGCGCACTGGCCCAGCAACTCGGGCAGCAACTCGATCGCGTCGTGGTGGTGGAAAACAAGCCGGGCGCAGGCGGTAATCTGGCCGCTGACTGGGTGGCACATGCACCGCCCACGGGCCAGCATCTCCTGATGAGTTTCACCAGTCATGCCATCAATGCCTCGCTGTACCCCGTCTTGCCGTTTGACCCGTTGAAAGACTTCACGCCGCTCACCAAGGTGGCCACCTCTCCCTCGGTGTTGGTGGCACATCCTTCAGTCCCATTTCGTGATGTGTCCGGTTTATTGGCCTTTGCCAAGAAGCAGCCTGGCCAACTGAACTTTGCCATTGGCGCGTTGGGCTCTTCCTTGCACCTGGCTGGCGAAGCCTTCAAGATGAAGGCGGGTGTGACCATTGTGAACATCCCTTACCGTGGGACTGCCCCGGCAGTTCAAGACGTGCTGGCGGGACAGGTGCAGCTGATGTTCGCGGCGATTGGCAATGTGCAACAGCACATTCGATCAGGCAAATTGATTGCCCTGGGCGTGACAAGCCCCAAGCGATTGGTGGCATTGCCGGATGTGCCGGCCATTGCGGAGGTTTTGCCAGGCTACGAGTCCAGTGCCTGGTTTGGCTTATTTGGTCCCGCCAGAATGCCCCCTGAGGTGGTCAAGCACTATGCGGATGCAGCACGAGCGGCCATTCAGTCCCCTGAGGTGAGGAGACGCATCGAGGCCGATGGGGCCACCCCTGTGGGCAACTCCTCCGCTGAATTCACACAGTTTGTGGCTGCGGAAATTGTTCGCTGGCGTGAGGTGGTTCAATTCGCAGGAGTGAAAGCCGAATGACCCCCCCTCAAACCTTGGCGCAAAAGCTCATTGCCAAGGCCGCTGGCCTGGCTCAGGTACAAGTGGGCGATGTGGTCACCTGCCATGTAGACCTGGCGATGTTTCATGATTCATCCGGGCCGCGTCGTCTCAAGCCGATGCTGGATGAATTGGGCGCCCAGCTATGGGACCCCAGCAAAGTGGTGTTGGTGCTGGATCATTACGTTCCTGCTGTCAGTGATGAGGCGAAAAAAAT
>RGCL01000021.1 GCA_009919175.1 Betaproteobacteria bacterium | reverse complement strand
GCCGGCTTTTTAGCGGCTTTTTTGGCAGCAGGCTTTTTAGCGGCCTTTTTCGCAGCCGGCTTTTTAGCGGCTTTTTTGGCAGCAGGCTTTTTAGCGGCTTTTTTCGCTGCGGGCTTTTTGGCTGCAGCTTTTTTCGCGGCCGGCTTCTTAGCGGCTACTTTTTTCGCTGCGGGCTTCTTCGCTGCGGGCTTTTTGGCTGCAGCTTTTTTCGCTGCGGGCTTCTTTGCAGCTACTTTTTTCGCTGCGGGCTTTTTGGCTGCAGCTTTTTTAGCTGCAGGTTTTTTTGCTGCGGGTTTTTTTGCAGCGGCTTTTTTTGCAGTTGCCATAGTTTGACTCCTTGATCATGTCATGGATCATTGGTGTGACACTTCAGCCTGAGCAGGCAGAAGCGACTCAACCCCCTGGATGTTGCCATCCAAGAGGAAGAATGGGGTTACCCGACGAAGCAGTCGAATGCGAGTTGAGTTCGTACGGGTCAGGTTATTCAATGGATCAATCCCAGGAAAGTGCCCCGCCGGATTGATACTCAATCACGCGGGTCTCAAAGAAGTTACGTTCTTTTTTCAGGTCAATCATCTCGCTCATCCATGGGAACGGATTCTCCTCTTGGGGGAAGAGGGGATCAAGCCCGATTTGCGTGGCTCGACGATTCGCAATGTAACGCAAATAGCCTTTGAACATGGAGGCATTGAGGCCGAGAACGCCACGAGGCATGGTGTCTTCGGCATAACGATACTCAAGATCGACAGCCTTGAGGAACAGCGCTTTGATTTCTTGTTTGAATTCCGGGGTCCACAGATGGGGATTTTCCAATTTGATCTGGTTGATGAGATCAATCCCAAAATTGCAATGCATGGACTCATCACGCAGGATGTATTGGTACTGCTCAGCTGCACCCATCATCTTGTTTTGGCGACCCAAGGCAAGAATCTGGGTGAAGCCAACATAAAAGAACAAGCCTTCCATCAAACAGGCAAAGACGATCAGGGACTTGAGCAGGGTCTGATCGTTTTCAGGTGTGCCAGTGTGGAACTCCGGGTTCATGATGGCATCGATGAAGGGGATCAGGAACTCGTCCTTGTCCCGAATCGAGGACACCTCGTGGTAGGCATTGAAGATTTCGCTCTCATCCAGTCCCAGCGACTCAACAATGTATTGATAGGCATGGGTGTGAATGGCTTCTTCAAAGGCCTGGCGCAGCAGGAACTGACGGCACTCGGGGGCGGTGACGTGACGGTACGTGCCCAGCACGATGTTGTTGGCTGCCAAGGAGTCAGCTGTCACAAAAAAGCCCAGATTGCGTTTGACGATGCGGCGCTCGTCTTCAGTCAGACCGTTGGGGTCTTTCCAAAGGGCAATGTCCCGGGTCATGTTGATTTCCTGGGGCATCCAGTGATTGGCGCAGGTTGCGAGGTATTTTTCCCAGGCCCATTTGTATTTGAAGGGCACCAACTGGTTCACATCGGTTTGGCCGTTGATGATGCGCTTGTCAGCCACATTGACCCGACGCAACGATGATGGAGCTGATTGAGACGTGGAAGAAGGGGTGGGGGAGGCATTCACTCCCTGCATGAATCCCATGGATTCATTCAGGGTCTGTGTGTTCAAAGAAGATTTCGCTTGGTCGTCCCAGGTCAACATATAAGTGTCCGTGCCGTGATTATGAATCGTTGTGAAGGAATTTCAACATTTTGATCAGAATCGATGCGCTCGTTGTTGTTCAATCGCATCGATTCATGACTCATTGGCAAGCTTCGCAGGTCGGGTCATCGACGCCGCAAAACTTGATGTCGGTCGCTGGTGCGCTGCTCATTTGAGCTTTTGCAGCAGCAGCTGCTGCTTCCATTGCGCTGGATGTGCCAGAGGCCGTTTCAGAAGAGACTGCATTGAGTCGATTGCTTCTGACGGTGGACTTCTCAGCATGGGTTGCACTGGTGGTGCGCAGGTAGTAAGTGGTTTTGAGACCGCGCAGCCATGCAAGTTTGTAGGTTTCGTCCAGTTTCTTGCCGGATGCGCCAGCCATGTAGATATTGAGCGATTGCGCTTGATCAATCCACTTTTGGCGCCTTGCAGCCGCTTCGACCAGCCATTTGGTCTCCACTTCAAACGCGGTGGCGTAGAGGGATTTGATGTTCTGGGGGACGCGGTCAATGGGCGCGAGCGAACCATCAAAGTGCTTGAGGTCCATGACCATGACTTCGTCCCACAGACCCAGGCGCTTGAGGTCATTCACCAAGTAGGCATTGATGATGGTGAACTCGCCCGACAAGTTGGATTTGACAGACAAGTTGCCAAAGCAAGGTTCAATGGAGGCGTCCACACCAATGATGTTGGAGATGGTGGCAGTTGGCGCAATGGCCACGCAATTGGAGTTGCGCATGCCGTCCTTGGCGATCTTGGCGCGCAAGGCTTCCCAGTCCAAAGTGCTGGAGAGGTCCACTTCGACGTAGCCGCCACGCTCTTTTTCAAGCAGCTTGAGCGTGTCCAGAGGAAGAATCCCCTGATCCCACAAGGAGCCCTTATAGCTGGTGTAGGTGCCGCGCTCTTTGGCCAGTTCAGTGGAGGCCCAGTATGCGTAATAGCAAATGGCTTCCATGGCTTGATCGGCAAATTCAACAGCCTCTTGGGATGCGTATGGCAACTTCATGTCATACAGCGCGTCCTGGAAGGCCATGACTCCCAGGCCCACCGGACGATGGCGCAGGTTGGAGTTGCGGGCTTTGGCCACAGCGTAATAGTTGATGTCAATCACGTTGTCCAGCATCCGCATCGCAGTCCGGATCGTGGCTTGCAGCTTCTCGTGATCCAGCGTTTTGCCGTTGGGGCCATCTTTAAGGTGCTTGACCAGGTTGACAGAGCCCAGGTTGCAAACGGCGATTTCATCGTCGTTGGTGTTGAGGGTGATCTCGGTACAGAGGTTGGATGAGTGCACCACACCGACATGCTGCTGGGGCGAGCGCAGGTTGCAGGCGTCCTTGAAGGTGATCCACGGGTGACCAGTTTCAAACAACATGGTCAGCATCTTGCGCCACAGGTCAACAGCCTGAATGGTTTTACTGGGTTTGATTTCGCCTCGCTTGGCTTTTTCTTCGTAGGCCACATAAGCCTTTTCAAAGGCTTTACCAAACAGATCGTGCAGATCAGGCGCGGAAGAGGGAGAGAACAGGGTCCATTCGCCGTTTTCCATGACGCGGCGCATGAACAGGTCGGGGATCCAGTTGGCCGTGTTCATGTCGTGGGTGCGGCGGCGATCATCGCCCGTGTTCTTGCGCAACTCCAGAAACTCTTCCACATCAAGGTGCCAGGTTTCCAGATAGGTGCAAACAGCACCTTTGCGCTTGCCGCCCTGATTGACTGCAACAGCGGTGTCATTGACCACCTTGAGGAAGGGGACCACGCCTTGCGATTCGCCATTGGTGCCCTTGATGTGGCTGCCCAGAGCGCGCACTCGCGTCCAGTCGTTGCCAAGGCCACCCGCAAATTTGGACAAGAGGGCGTTTTCCTTGATGGCTTCGTAGATGCCGTCGAGGTCGTCAGGCACTGTGGTGAGGTAGCAGCTTGAGAGTTGGGAGCGCAGGGTTCCGCTGTTGAAGAGCGTGGGCGTGCTGGACATGAAATGGAAAGAAGACAGCACCTCGTAAAACTCGATGGCGCGGCTTTCGCGGTCAATTTCATTGAGTGACAACCCCATGGCGACACGCATGAAAAAGGACTGGGGCATTTCGATGCGTTGCTTGCTGACATGCAAAAAGTAACGGTCATACAGAGTCTGCAGACCCAGGTAATCGAACTGCATGTCTCGCTCGGGTTTGATGGCCTTGGCCAGGCGCTTGAGGTCGAACTCAAGCAGTTTGGGGTCCAACAAATCGTTTTCCACCCCTTTGCGGATGAAACCAGCAAATTGCTCTTGATAGAGTTGTCCAAATTGCTCAAAGGTGGTTTCCTTGCCGAACACTTCTTCAGCAATCGTGTGCATCAACAGGCGAGACGTAGCGAAGGTGTAGTCGGGATCTTTCTCGATCAGGGTGCGCGAGGCCAGGATGGCCGCCTTCATGACTTCAGGGGCGGGGATGCCGTCGTACAGGTTCTTGAGGGTTTCCTCAAGGATGGGCGCGGGCGACACCTCGGGCGCCAGGCCTTTGCAAGCCGTGTTGATCAGCGCTTCAAGTTTGGACTTGTCCAAGGCAACGCGCTGACCTTTGACGGTGACGTGCAGGGCGGGTGCTTCAACCGCAGCGGCCTGTTTGGTCTGTTCGCGCTCATGGGCGCGACGCTCGCGGTAGAGCACGTATGCACGAGCTACCTCGTGGTGGCTACCCCGCATCAGACCGAGTTCCACTTGGTCTTGCACATCTTCAATGTGGAAAGTGCCGCCGCCTGGACGCGAGCGCATCAGTGCGCGCACAACGTTCTGAGTCAAATCGTCGACGGTTTCTCGCACGCTTGCGGAGGCTGCGCCTTGCGTGCCGTGAACAGCCAAAAACGCTTTCATCATGGCTACAGCAATTTTGGCGGGCTCAAAGGGGACAACCGAGCCATTGCGGCGAATGATCTGATACTGTTGAAAAGGCGAGCTGGCAGAGGTGTTGGAGGGAGTCGCTTCGTTTGTTTGGAAAGGTGCAGCGTGTTCCACGGACGAAGAAATGGTTTGCATGTGAGTCGATGTCCCAAGGGTCAAAAAAAAGATGCTTTGGGTTCCGATCGGTTCATCCAAAGCAAACTGTGAAAATCCAAGACCACACTATATATGGGGTGAAGACCCGTGACAACACACTAGGGATAGTGTTCTAGCGATTTCCCCTAGAAAAAATCGAAAAAAATAAAAAGAAAGGGAGGGGGTTTTATAGAGTGGAACGATCTTGTCGAATGGACGTCGATTGTTCAGGGCATTGAACCTATGGCACGGCGAAAGCGAAGCCAGTCAAAGCCAGGCCCAGGATCGGTTTTGCGGCCTGGCGAAATGTCGGAGTGACCCACCCAGTGCTGAATGTCATACAAACTCACTAATGATTGGGCAAGCGCAATCAGCGTGTCGTACTGCTCTGGCTCAAAAGTGCTGTGGTCGTTGCCCTCGAGTTCAATGCCCACTGAAAAGTCGTTGCAATTGGAGCGACCCTGGAACTCAGAAGCCCCCGCATGCCAGGCGCGATCGTCCACGCTGACCAGCTGGATCAGCTCGCCGCCGCGCTTAATCAAAAAGTGGGCAGAGACTTTGAGGTCGGCAATGGTTTGAAAGTAGGGGTGGGCATCGACATTGAGCTGACCAAGGAAAAAGTCTTCAATGTCGGATGAGCCATACCGATCGGGTGGCAGGCTAATGCAGTGGATGACACCGAGGCTCACCTCACGCGAAGCAGGCCTGGGGCCGTGATGCGGGCTTGGCTGACGGCGTGCCCATCTGTACCAGCCAGCTTGCCAGAGTTGCGCATCTGGGCGGTTCATGTGGACCTGGGGGGATGGTGAAGGTGCAAATGGTCGGCGCAGCAATAAAAGTCGTTGCCTCGTTGCAGGGCTTCGGTTTGTGCAAGATGCACATGGCAGTGCCTGCATTCGACCATGTTGACGGCAGAGTGGTGATTTGTAGCTTGTGAAGAGCCATGGGCCTTGGCACTGGATTGTTCACGGCGGGCCAAGGTACGCTTGATCAGAAAGATCACCAAAAAAAATCCAGCCAGGATGAGCACCAGCCTCATGCCAACCTTCCAAGCAGGACTTCAAGGACGAAGCGGGATCCCACGTAGGCCAGCAACAGGAATCCCCCGCCCAGGTACAAGACCCGGATTGCCTTGAGACCACGCCAGCCCAGGCTGTATCGCCCCCACAGAAGGTAAGCAAAGGTGAACCAGGACAGGAAGGAAAAAATGGTTTTGTGATCCGCCTTCAGGGCAAATTGCGGGCCATAGAGTTGTTCGCCAAACACGATGCCCACCGCCAAGGTCAGGGTCAGCAACACAAATCCCAAGGTGACCAATCGGAAAGTCAGCCTTTCCAACGTGAGCAGGGGTGGCATTTCCTCATTCGGTTCGGCCAAGCGCAGCAGTTTTTCGGCGCGTTGCAACAACCAGCCATGGAAAACAGCCGCTGCGAACAAGCCATAAGCTGCGATGCCCAGCGTCCAATGCATGGGCAACCAAACCGTCGCTTGGCTGGGCAAGACCTGACCAGGGTAGACGATGGCCAGCAGCACACTCGCAGCCGACAAACCCATGAGCACCCAGCGTGTTTTGAATTGCGGATACCAATGGTTTTCAAGCACGTAAATCAGGATCACCAGCCAAGCCATGGCCGACAGGGCCGGTGCAAACCCAAAGCGAGGCGCGCCAGACTCGTCATGCAAGCCCATCACCAGCGCAAGGCCATGGATCAGCCAGGAGGCCGTGAATAAGATGATGGCATGCTTGGGGTTGAGTCGCTGCCCCCAAACTGCGCCCACTGCATAGACCAATGCGGCCAGCACAGAGGTCCACAGATGAGCAAAAGCGGGCATCGATAAAATCATGAATCGAGTGTAGCGTTTCTGTGTTCACTCGCATCAGGCCGAAAGGGCATTTCATGGCAACTACCTTAAGCGATAAGTTTTCTCACTTGGTCAAGCGCATCAGTGGGCAAGCCAGGATCACCGAATCCAACGTCGCGGACATGCTCAGGGAAATCCGGGTGGCCTTGCTTGAGGCCGACGTGGCCTTGCCCGTGGTTCGAGATTTCATGGCGCGGGTGAAAGACAAGGCGCTAGGCCAGGAGGTCTTGTCTTCACTCAAGCCTGGCCAGGTCCTGGTGAGCATCGTTCAAAAAGAACTCGCTGCCACGATGGGCGAAGGTGTGAGCGATCTGAACCTGGCGGCTCAGCCACCCGCGGTGGTCCTCATGGCGGGTCTTCAAGGGGCGGGTAAAACCACCACCACGGCCAAGCTGGCCAAGTACCTCATTCAAAAACGCAAAAAGAAAGTCCTCACGGTCTCGACCGACATCTACCGACCCGCTGCCATTGAACAGCTCAAAACCGTGACGGCGCAAGCCGCAGCCGAGTGGTTCCCCAGCCAGGCCGATCAAAAACCCATCGACATCGCCCGAGCAGCCCTGGATCACGCACGGCGTCATTATTTCGATGTCTTGCTGGTCGATACGGCGGGTCGCCTGGCCATCGATGACGTCCTGATGCGAGAGATCCAGCAATTGCAAGCAGAGCTCAAGCCGATTGAAACCCTGTTCGTGGTCGATGCCATGCTGGGTCAGGATGCGGTTCAAACCGCAAAGGCATTTCACGATGCCCTGACTTTGACGGGCATTGTCCTGACCAAGACCGATGGCGACTCCAGGGGTGGCGCGGCCTTGTCGGTCAAGCAAATCACGGGTGTTCCCATCAAGTTTGCCGGCACCAGCGAAAAAATGGACGGCATCGAGCTCTTTGATGCTGAGCGCCATGCGGGGCGCATCCTTGGCATGGGCGACATCGTCGCCCTGGTTGAGCAAGTCACCGCCAACGTGGACATGCAAGCCGCGCAGCAACTGGCCGAAAAACTCAAATCCGGGAATTCTTTTGACCTGAATGACTTCCTGGCTCAAATCCAGCAAATGCGCAGCATGGGCGGCCTGGCCGAGCTGATGGATAAATTGCCCTCACAGCTGGCGGCCAAGGCTCAGGGCGCAGACCTGGGTAAAGCCGAAAAAGACATCGCCCGCAAGCAGGGCATCATTCACAGCATGACGCCTCAGGAACGCGCCAAGCCCGATCTCATCAAGGCCACCCGCAAGCGTCGCATTGCCGCAGGCGCTGGCGTTCAGGTTCAAGATGTCAATCGGTTGCTTAACGAGTTTGGCCAGATGCAGGACATGATGAAAAAAATGCGGGGCGGTGGCCTTATGAAGATGATGAAGCGTCTGGGCGGCATGAAAGGCATGGGACCCGGCGGCTTTCCAGGCCTGCCTCGTTAAGCAGAGTCTTTTTCAGCCCCCTGGAATTGGCGCGCATGTCGCCATTCGTCCACGAGCATCAACACCACGCCCACAGAAATGGCGGAATCGGCCACATTGAAGCTGGGGAAAAAGCCACCAGCAAACACCAGGCTCAACCAGTTGCCGTGAACCTGGATGAAATCCACCACCTCACCCAGTTGCACACGGTCCCACACATTGCCAGCAGCGCCCCCCATGAGCAGGCTCATGGCGGCGCAAAACCAAGGCCGCTTGGGGTTGGTGTGAATCATCCAGGCCATCCACAGCATGGCCACCAAGCCCAGGACAATGAAAAACCATTTTTGCCAGCCACCTGCATCGGCCAGAAATGAAAACGCCGCGCCAGGGTTGTGGACTCGCACCAGGTTGAGCCAGGCGTTGAGGGGCAGGGTTTGACCAAATTCCAGCAACGACGAAATCCAGGCCTTGCTGGCTTGGTCCACCACCACGATCAGGCCAATCGCGATGGCCCACCGCGCCCACTGGCTCGTGCTCATGCGCTCTGGCTGGGGGCTTTCAACCCTGGGGCTCTCAGGCATGGTGACGAACTTCTCCAGCCCCATGCAGGTTGCTCACACACCGGCCACACACACCGGGGTGGTCAGGGTGTGAGCCCACATCCGATTCATAGTGCCAACAGCGCTCACACTTGGTGTGAGCCGATGGGGTGACCTTGATCTGAAGCTGATCTGCCAGATGCACATCGCACCTGGAGGTGATGAAGACAAATGCCAAATCGGGCTGCAGACTGCGGAGCAGATCAAAATCTGACTGCGGCACATGGAGATCAATCTCGGCCTGCAAGGAAGACCCCACCTGGCCTTTTTCTCTCAAGGCCTCAATCTCCTTGTTCACCAAATCGCGAAGGTCCTCAATGCGTTGCCACTTGGCCATCAGCGCAGTGTCCACCTCGGGCAACTTCACATAAGTCTGGGTGAAGATGGACTCGGTTTGCCCCAAACTTGCCCAGGCCTCTTCAGCGGTGAAGCTCAGGAATGGCGCCATCCAGCGCAGCATCGCCTGGGTGATGTGCCACAAGGCAGTCTGAGCGCTTCGACGTGCCTTGGAATGGGCCTGGGTGGTGTAGAGGCGGTCTTTCATCGTGTCCAGATAGAAAGAGCCCAAAGCCTCGGAGCAATAAATCTGCAACTTGGCCACCACGGGGTGGAATTCATAGACCCCAAAGTGCCCCCCCTCGAATACGCGACGCGATGCATCCCAGTGACCAACGATGTCGGCTTGCAAGGCGGCTGCTTGGCTCAGCGCATAGCGGTCGATCTCCAGCAGCTCCTCCAGGGGCAAGGCGTGCTGCTGCGCATCAAAGTCGCCGAGGTTGGCGAGCAAAAAGCGCAAGGTATTTCGGATGCGTCTGTAGGCATCGACCACGCGCGCGAGGATGTTTTTGTCGATGTTGAGGTCGCCCGAATAATCGGTGGAGGCGACCCATAGCCGCACAATCTCAGCGCCGAGCTTGTCGCTCACCTCTTGCGGAATGACCACATTGCCCAAGGATTTGCTCATCTTGCGACCCTGGCCATCGGTAGCAAAGCCGTGGGTGAGCAAGCCCCGATACGGTGCGCGTCCTTCCAGGGCGCAGCCCAGCAACAGGGAGGAATGGAACCAGCCGCGGTGCTGGTCATGACCTTCCAGATACAGATCCGCCTCTGGACCCTGGGTGTGGTGTGAGGCCTGACTGCCCACGGTGGGGTGTGAGCCGCGCAGCACATGAAAGAACGTGGAGCCCGAGTCAAACCACACTTCCAGAATGTCTGTGCTCTTGGCATAGCTGGCCGCGTCATCGCCGGGTTGGTTGAGGATGTCTTCCACCTTCACACGGCTCCAGGCCTCGATGCCGCCTTGCTGCACGATGTCGGCCGCCTGATCCAGGATGGCCATGGTGCGCGGGTGCAGCTCGCCACTGTCCTTGTGCAAGAAAAATGGCACGGGCACGCCCCAGCTGCGCTGGCGCGAGATGCACCAATCGGGGCGGTTGGCGATCATGTCCCTCAGGCGCACTTTGCCGCTGGCCGGATAAAAACTGGTTTGTTCAATGGCCTCCAAGGCAAGTTGTCGCAAGGTTTGCCTGGGCTTGAGGCTGGGGTTCTCGAACACCCCAGTGCCCTCATCCATCCGCACAAACCACTGAGCTGCCGCGCGATAAATGACGGGGGTTTTGTGTCGCCAGCAGTGGGGGTAGCTGTGCGTGATCACCTGCGTGCTCATCAGCCGATCATGCTGGCGCAAGGTGTCGATGATCTGGGCGCAGGCTTTCCAGATGTTTTGACCACCAAAGAAAGGCAACTGATCGACATAAACCCCATGGCCTTGTACCGGGTTGAGGATGTCGTCGTAGGCCAGGCCATGGGCCACGCATGAATTGAAGTCGTCCACACCATAGGCTGGCGCAGAGTGAACAAGGCCTGTTCCATCTTCGGCTGTGACATAGTCGGCCAGATAGAGGGGGGATTTGCGCCGATAGCTGAAGGGTCCGCTGGTTGCATCTACCTCGCAGTCGTACAAGGGGTGCCGAAAAACCAGACCCTTGAGCATGGCGCCTGTGGCGGTGGCCAGCACCTGACCTTGTAGACCATAGCGCTCAAGGCACTTTTCCACCAGACTCTGCGCCAGCAGCAAAACCCCTTTGGGAGTACTGACCAGCGCGTAATTCAATTCAGGATGGGCATTGAGGGCTTGGTTGGCGGGGATGGTCCAAGCGGTGGTGGTCCAGATCACGGCAAAGGCCTTGAGGCCGGCGGGCAACGCATGGAGGCCAAAGGCCTTGGCCAAGGCGGCGGTGTCGTCGGCTTCGAATGCCACGTCGAGGGTGTCGCTTTTCTTGTCGGCATACTCGATTTCAAACTCAGCCAGCGACGAGCCGCAATCAAAGCACCAATACACGGGCTTCAAACCCCGGTATACGAAGCCACGCTCGATCACGCGCTTGAAGGCCCTGATTTCACCTGCCTCATTGCCGTAGTCCATGGTCCGGTAAGGCCTGTCCCATTCGCCCAGCACGCCAAGCCGCTTGAAGTCTTCGCGCTGCTGATCAATTTGTTCGGTGGCAAAGGCGCGGCTCTTGGCCTGCATGTCATCGCGGCTCAGGTGCCTGCCATGGAGCTTTTCAATGGCGTTTTCAATGGGAAGGCCGTGGCAATCCCAGCCGGGAATGTATTGGGCGTCAAAGCCGGCGAGCTGGCGGCTTTTGACGATCATGTCCTTGAGCACCTTGTTGAGCGCATGCCCGATGTGCAATTTGCCATTGGCGTAGGGGGGGCCATCATGCAGAACAAAAAGCTCGCATCCCTTGCGCGCATCGCGCAATCGTTGATAGACCCCTTGGCTTTGCCAATCCGCCACCCACGCAGGTTCGCGCTTGGGCAAGTCCCCGCGCATGGGGAAGGTGGTGTCGGGCAAATTCAGGGTCGAACGAAGATCAGTAGAGGGTTCGGTCATGACGAGTCAAATGCATTCGTTGTTCGGGGGCGCTTGCGTGGACGCAAGATCTGAAAAAGGAGGAGCCGATGGGATCTGAGCGTCCTGGGCTCAAGGACGCGATCAAATTCGGTCGCGAGTGGTTTGTCTGCGGGTTTCGCCGTGCCTGGACGCAAACCAGCTGCGTGCATCGGCGCAGTCTTTGGCGATGCCCCGGTTCAGGGCATCCAGACTGTCGTAGGTGAGTTCATCGTGAAGTTTGTGCAGCAGTTCCACGCGAATGAGTTTACCGTAGCCCCCTTGCATGCCCAGCTCGGGCGGCCATTGCAAGCAATGGGTTTCGAGCAGGACTTGGCCAGCGTTGACGTCATTGGGATCCAGGGAGGGGCGCACACCAAAATTGGACACCGCTGGCAAAGGCTGATCAGACAGTCCCACCACGCGCGAGACAAAAATCCCCTGAGCAGCGGGTCGCGCATGTTTGAAGCGCAGATTGAGGGTGGGGCATTGCAGTTCACGGCCCAACTTGCGGCCATGCACCACGTGGCCACTGACTGAATACGGGCGACCCAGGAGGCTTGCGGCCTCGTCCATTTGCCCTGAAGCCAGGGCTTGTCTGACCAATGAGCTGGACACGCGCACCGGTGAAGGCACCGCGCCACCCAGGCGCGGGTTGGTGCTCATGCGAGGATCGGACACCTCGTAGCTGTTCATGCGCGCCACATCAAAGCCCATGGCTTCACCAAACTGAACCAGGGCTTCATGGTTGCCCTGGCGTTTGGCTCCAAAGCGGAAATCATCACCCACCAACACGTAATTGCTGCCCAAGCCCTTGACCAGAACCTGGCTCACAAACTCCTGTGGGCTCATTTGGCTCAGCGCCAGGTTGAAGGGCAGCACCACACATTGGTCGATGCCGCAGGCTTGCAGTTCGACGAACTTGTCCCTCAAGGTCGAGATGCGCTGGGGGGCGAGATCGAGCCGCCCTGTGAGTTCAGCGAAAAAGTCCCTGGGATGCGGTTCAAAGGTCAGCACGCAACTTGGCAAGCCCCGTTGCCTGGCCTCCGAACGGAGCAAGGCGAGCATGGCCTGGTGCCCACGATGAACCCCATCGAAGCTGCCAATGGTCAAGGCCACGGCATCGGCCATGTCTGCATGATGAAAACCGCGAAAGATGCGCATGGGTCGAACAGGGGTTTGAAGAACTGACATCAAAAACGGCTATATTGTGTCCGATACCCGAATTCAGGCGCTTGCGCGCTGTTGTCGCCAAGTGCCCGTCCAATGATTGGGAGGTGCAGGTTGAAGGTGCTCAAACTCTCGGCTCAGGGGCTGCCACAGTCCTGGATATCGCTGGAGCAGGCTGTCATTCACTATGCAGCCAATGAGGTGCGCTGGGAAGTCGGTGCCGAAATCGCCGTCTTTCATGGCGGAATCAATGCCCGCACGGGCTTGCAATCCATCATCACAGTCAACAGCATCATTGGCACCAAAGGCGTGCCCAACATCAACCCCTTCGAACTGCGCCCAGGTCTCACGAACTCAAAACTGTTTGCACGGGATCGCAACCTGTGCGCCTATTGCGGGGACCATTTCCACGAAACCGAACTCACCCGTGAGCACATCATCCCCTTTGGGCAAAACGGACACGATGCCTGGATGAACGTGGTGACTGCATGCAAGCCCTGCAATCACCGCAAAGGCAATCGCACGCCCGAACAGGCGGGCATGCCCTTGTTGTATGCGCCCTATGTGCCCAGCCTCTGGGAGGATTTCATTTTGCGCAACCGTCGCATCCTCAATGACCAGATGGAATTCCTGATGGCCCATCTGCCCAGAACGTCCCGTCTGGCGGCCTGATCCCTGCCCAGGCCAAGCCCTGGGCGATGTTTCATGGCGGGATGAATTGACCCAGCCTCAGGACTGGCCTGAGAGCACCCGCTCGACTGCGCGGGGGTAAAGCACATGCTCCTGGGTCAGCACGCGGGCAGCCAGACTCTGGGCATCGTCGCCGGGAGAAATCGGAACCACCACCTGATCAATGATGTGACCGGCGTCGAGCTCGGAGTTCACCCAGTGCACGCTTGCACCCGCAAATCGGCAGCCAGCGGCCAAGGCGCGTTCGTGGGTGTTCAATCCGGGGAAGGCTGGCAGCAGCGAAGGGTGGATGTTCATCACCGAATGCTCGAAACGGTCCAGAAAAACGGGGGTCAACACCCGCATGAATCCCGCGAGCAACACCCAGCGGGGTTGGTGAGATTGCACCAGTTCAGCCAGCGCCGCATCAAAGGCCTCGCGGGGTTGGGGGTGGTCCTTGAAGCTGCGGTGATCCAGCACCTCGGTGTGCAAGCCAAGGTCGCGGGCTTTGGCCAGTCCCGCCGCATCGGGGCGGTTGCTGATCACGCAGCGAATGTGGGCGCCAAATCGCGCCTGCCAGTGCCGTTGCTGGGCAGCTTGCGCCAGCGCCACCATGTTGGAGCCACTGCCAGAAATCAGGATCACCATGTCGTTCATGTCGCCATTATCAAGAGCTTGCAGACCGGGGTCATCTGACCAATTCGCACGTTCGTGCTACAACAATGCATTCTTGATCCACCCACAAGGACAGACATGGATTTGGCATTCACACAAGAAGAGGAAGCATTTCGTCAGGAAGTCAGAGCTTGGGTCAGGGACCACTTGCCGAGCGAGATTTCCAACAAGGTTCACCAGGGCTTGCGTCTCACGCGCGACGACATGCAGTCATGGTCCAAGATCCTCGGGCGCAAAGGCTGGTTGGGCTATGGTTGGCCCAAGCAGTTTGGTGGCCCCGGCTGGTCGGCTGTTCAAAAGCATTTGTTTGAGGAGGAATGTGCGCTCGCAGGCGCTCCGCGCATCGTCCCCTTTGGCCCCGTGATGGTCGCTCCCGTGATCATGGCGTTTGGCAGCCCCGAGCAACAGCAGCGTTTTTTGCCAGGCATTGCCAGTGGCGAAGTGTGGTGGTCCCAAGGCTACAGTGAACCGGGTTCGGGCTCTGATTTGGCGTCCCTGAAAACACGCGCAGACCGTGAAGGTGACCACTACATCGTCAACGGCCAAAAGACTTGGACCACCCTGGGGCAGTACGGTGACTGGATCTTCTGCCTAGTGCGCACCAGCCACGAGGGCAAGCCACAAACCGGCATTTCCTTTTTGCTCATCGACATGAAGACGCCCGGCATCACCGTGCGACCCATCAAGTTGATCGATGGCGAGTTCGAGGTCAACGAGGTCTGGTTCGACAACGTCAAAGTGCCCGCAAGCAACCTGATCGGCGAAGAAAACAAGGGCTGGAATTACGCCAAATACCTGCTCGCCCATGAGCGCACCAACATTGCCGATGTGAACCGTGCCAAACGTGAATTGGAACGACTCAAGCGCATCGCCAAGGCTGAAGGCCTGGACAACGATCTGCGCTTCAAGGACGAAATCGCCCGTCTGGAAGTCGACATCGTGGCGCTGGAGATGATGGTGCTGCGCGTGTTGAGTGCTGAAAAGTCTGGCAAGCAAAGCCTGGACATTGCTGGCTTGCTCAAGATCCGGGGCAGCGAAATCCAGCAACGCTATTCAGAATTGATGATGCTTGCCGCTGGTCCCTACAGCGTGCCTTTCATCCAAGAGGCCATGGACGCGGGCTGGCAAGGTGTGCCGGTGGGAGCCTTGCATTGCGCACCTTTGGCGCCCAGTTATTTCAACATCCGTAAAACCACCATTTATGGTGGCAGCAACGAGGTGCAACGCAACATCGTCGCGCAAACCATCCTGGGTTGAGGAGATCACATGGACTTCAATTTCACAGACGAACAAGAGCAGTTGCGCGATGCCGTGGCCAAGTGGGTGGCGCGCTCCTACACCTTTGATCGCCGCCGCGAGATCGTGGCCAAGGGTGGCTTTAGCGAAGACACCTGGCGTGAACTCTCTGACCTCGGCTTGGCTGCCCTGGCGGTGAGCGATGCCCATGGCGGATTGGGCATGGGCGCAGTCGAGGCCATGGTGGTGATGGAGCAACTTGGTCGAGGCCTGGTGATGGACCCCATGGTCCAAACCTGGATGACTGCCCAAGTACTGCAATCTCACGCCAGCGAGGCTTTGCAAGCCCAGCACCTGCCCAATCTGGCCATAGGCCAGTGGCGTTGCGTGTTGGCTCATCAGGAGCGTGCGGCGCGATATCGGTTGGAGGTCTGTCAGACCCAGGCCGAACCATCCGCGTCGGGGCAATGGCAACTCACGGGCCTCAAGAGCGTGGTCCCCATGGCCTCGCAGGCGCACGCTTTCCTGGTCCCAGCCATGGCCAAGGGACAGCTCAGCCTATTTTTGGTGGAGGCCAATGCCCCAGGGGTGACGGTGAGGCCCTATGTGGGTCAAGACGGCGCGAGCCTGGGCGACGTGAGTCTGAACAAAGCCTCGGCGATTCAAGTCACCCAAGACGGTCAATCAGCCCTGGATTGGTGTGCCGATGTGGGCGTGGCCATGGTCTGTGCGGAAGCTGTGGGCATCATGGACACCACCCTGGGCATGACCGCCGAGTACCTCAACACCCGAAAGCAGTTTGGTGTGGCCATTTCCAGCTTTCAGGCCTTGCGTCATCGCATGGCCGACATGAAGATGCAACTCGAACTGGCGAGGTCCATGAGCTATTACGCGACCCTCAAGCTGGGCGCACCAGCCGCTGAGCGGCGCCAAGCGGTCGCTCGTGCCAAGTACCAATTGAGCCAGTCCATGCGCTATGTAGGCCAGCAGGCCATACAGCTCCATGGTGGCATTGGGGTCACCGACGAATACATGGTGGGGCATTGCTTCAAACGCCTGACGGTCCTGGAGATGACCTGGGGCGATGGCCTGCACCACCTGGGCGAAGTGTCTGCACGCATGCAGGACACAGCCGGCGTGTTTTGACTCGGGTCTTGGCTCACGCTCGCGCACGATCACGCCCCCCAGAGGGGCCTGCCGATCTGCCGGCTTTGGCCGCGCACGTGGTGCAGGCCATTCTTGACGGACAAAGTGCAGACCAGGCTCTGTCCGAGGCCACCCTGGCCAAGTCGCCCATGCGGTTGTCCTCACAAGACAGGGCGGCATTGGGCGACTGTGTATTCCAGGTCTTGCGGCATTGGCGACTGACCCAGGCCGCCGTGGCGCCCGATGCCTTGACGACACAAGTGGCGGTGGACCTTCAGGTCTTGGTCACCCCATGGCCCGACGGGCAAGACAAAGCCTTTCGCGCACGCTGGGCGCCATGGGTGCAAGCGCGCCTCCAGCCCCAGGACAAGGAGCGCATGCACTTGTATGCCCAACGACTCAAGGCCAGCAATGCTTGGCCCATGGCGGTGCAATACAGCGTGCCCGATTGGCTCATGCAGCAAACGCAAGCCGATCACCCTGACTTGGACCAGGCCTTTTGGTCCGCGTTGATGGACCGCGCTCCTGTGGACTTGCGCGTCAACATCGGCCAATGCAAGCGCACGCAGGCTCAACAGGCTTTGGCCGATTCGGGTGTGCAGTCCCAGCCCACGCCCTATTCGTCGTGGGGTTTGCGATTGACTCAGCCCACAGGCTTGACCCAGTTGCCGCTCTTCCAGCAAGGGCACATCGAAATCCAGGACGAGGCATCCCAGCTCCTGGCTGCCCTGGTGGGCGCCCGGCGAGGTCAGATCGTGGTGGATTTCTGCGCAGGAGCCGGTGGCAAGACCTTGGCCTTGGGCGCCATGATGCGGGGCACAGGCCAGTTGTATGCCATGGATGTCTCAGCGGCGCGCCTCTCGGCAATGAGACCCAGGCTTGAGCGGGCGGGCTTGAAGCAGGTGAGTGTCCTGGGCTTGCAATCGCACCACGACCCGCGTTTGGCCCGGCTCAAAGGCAAGGCCGATGCGGTGCTGGTGGATGCGCCTTGTTCGGGCTTGGGCACCTTGCGCCGCGCCCCTGAACTCAAATGGCAAGTTCAACCCGAAGACGTGACCCGCCATGCCCAGCTTCAATTCGACATCTTGTCCAGTGCAGCCCAGCTTGTGAAGCCGGGTGGGCGTTTGGTCTATGCGACCTGTTCCTTCCTGCGCGAGGAGGATGAGGCCGTGGCTTTGGCCTTTGATCAACTGCATCCGGCTTGGGAGCCGGTGATGGCCAAAGATGTCTTGGACGAGCTCAAATGCGACCCGCAAAGCGGACTGACCGATGCCAGCGGGCGCTGGTTTCGCACCTGGCCTCATCGTCACAAGACAGATGCCTTTTTTGCATCCATCTGGACCGCTCGATAGAATGAGGGACAGGGGGATGCATTCATGCACTTGATCGATTGGCCCGTGTGGCAGTTTCTGCTCAAAGCACTTGATGGTGGGTTGCTCAACGCCAGCTTTTGGCAAATGGTGATCTTCACGTTGGTGGTGACCCACATCACCATCGCTGCGGTCACCATTTACCTGCACCGTCACCAGGCGCATCGTGCGCTCGAGTTGCACCCCATCCCCGCGCACTTCTTTCGCCTCTGGCTGTGGCTCACCACGGGCATGCAGACCAAGGCCTGGGCAGCGATCCATCGCAAACACCACGCCAAATGTGAAACCGAGGAAGATCCCCACAGTCCTCAAACCAAAGGCTTGAAGACGGTGTTCTGGCGGGGTGCTGAGCTCTACCGCGCCGAAGCCAAGAACCAGGAAACCCTCAGCAAATACGGTCACGGCACCCCAGACGATTGGATCGAGCGCCATTTGTATTCCGCCTTGCCTTGGCAGGGTGTGGGCGTCATGCTGGTGCTGGATTTGCTGCTCTTTGGCATTGCGGGCTTGTCCATTTGGGCCATCCAGATGCTGTGGATCCCGGTGACGGCAGCCGGCATCATCAACGGCGTTGGGCACTACTGGGGCTATCGCAACTTCGAAGCGCCCGATGCCAGCACCAACATTTCACCCTGGGGCATCTTGATCGGTGGTGAAGAACTGCACAACAACCACCACACCTATCCCACGTCGGCCAAGTTGTCCGTGAAGCCTTTTGAATTTGACATCGGGTGGCTTTACATCCGCGCTCTGGAAATCCTGGGCATGGCTCATCCCAAGAAAACGCCACCCAAGGCCATGTTCTCGACGGCACCCCTGCCACCGGATGAGCGCACCTTGGAGGCCATGATTTCCAACCGGTATGAGCTCATGGCCAGCTACGCACGCGCATTGCAGCGCACGCTCAAGTCTGAAATCCAGACCCTGCCCAAAAAGCCAGCAGACTCCATCCTCTCGGTTGCCCAGCGTTGGATGCACAGGGATGGCGAAAAAGTGCCGGTGAGCGTTCTGCCCAAACTGTCCGAGGCCAAGCAGCTCCTGCCCCTGGCGTCGAGCATGGTTGCCATGCGCGAAGAGTTGCGGGCATTGTGGCTCAACACCCATCGCAGCCGTGAGCAACTCACGCAGGATTTGCAGGCGTGGTGCCAACGTGCGGAAGCCAGCGGCATTGAAGCCTTGCGTGATTTCTCCCGCCGTTTGCGCCAGGTTCGCGCTTGACACCGCTTTGCGCTTACCCAGCCCCTTAACGACAAACCCCGCTTGAAGCGGGGTTTGTTGTTGGGCATGCGCCCTTCAGAAGGCAAGTGCCGGTCAATCCCGGCCCAGACTCACTTGAGCTTGGTTTCCTTGTATTCCACGTGCTTGCGAGCCTTGGGATCAAATTTCATGATCGCCATTTTCTCGGGCATGGTCTTTTTGTTCTTGCTGGTCGTGTAGAAGTGACCGGTGCCAGCGGTGGATTCGAGTTTGATTTTTTCTCGAGCGCCTTTGGATGCCATGATGAATTCCTTTCAGTATCAAGCTTGACCACGGGCACGCATGTCAGCGAGCACGGCATCAATGCCATTTTTGTCGATCAGGCGCAAAGCGGCGCTGGAAACGCGCAGGCGCACCCAACGGTTTTCGCTTTCCACCCAGAAGCGGCGGTATTGCAGGTTGGGCATGAAGCGGCGCTTGGTCTTGTTGTTGGCGTGGGAAACGTTGTTACCAACCATGGGACCTTTGCCGGTGACTTCACAGAATTTGGACATGTGATCACTCCAGACAAACAGGCCGCATCCTTGAAGAAAGGTAAAAAGGATGACGACCCTCACCTCGCCAATTGATGCCTAGGGGTGGCGGTGACCCCCGTTAAGCCCGGCTTGAGAGCCGGCCTTGGCAATTCGGAAAACCTGACATTCTAGCGGATTGGCTCACTGCTCCAAAAACCGCTGGGCATCCAGAGCCGCCATGCAGCCGGTGCCGGCAGAGGTGATGGCCTGACGGTAAATGTTGTCCTGCACATCCCCAGCGGCAAAAACCCCGTCCACGCTGGTCATGGTGGCCATGCCTTGCAAACCGCTTCGGGTGAGGATGTAACCATCCTTCATGTTGAGTTGGCCTTTGAAAATGTCGGTATTGGGGTGGTGGCCAATGGCGATGAAGCAGCCTTGGACCTTCAGATCCACCGTGGGCGCAGATTGGGTGGATTTGATGCGCACGCCCGTGACGCCGCTGGCATCTCCCAAGACCTCCTCGAGCTCGCGATGCAGGTGCAGCTCGACCTTGCCCGCTTTGACCTTCTCCATCAAGTGATCGATCATGATGGCCTCGGCTCGGAAGGTGTCCCTGCGGTGGATCACATGCACTTTGGAGGCAATGTTGGAGAGGTAAAGGGCTTCTTCGACAGCGGTGTTGCCACCGCCCACGACGCACACCGGCTGGTCACGGTAGAAAAAGCCGTCACAGGTTGCACAGCCCGAAACCCCCTTGCCCATGAAGGCGGTTTCAGAGGGCAGCCCCAGGTATTTGGCCGAAGCGCCGGTGGCAATGATGAGGGCGTCACAGGTGTAGGTGCCACTGTCGCCCGTCAGTTCAAAGGGGCGCTGGTCGAGTTTGACCGAATGGATGTGGTCGAAAACGATCTGGGTGTGAAAACGCTCGGCATGGGCCTGGAAACGTTGCATCAAGTCCGGTCCCATCACGCCATCGACATCGGCCGGCCAGTTGTCCACCTCGGTGGTGGTCATCAGTTGACCGCCCTGGGCCATGCCCGTGATGAGCAAGGGCTTGAGGTTGGCGCGCGCGGCATAAATTGCGGCGGTGAATCCTGCGGGACCTGAGCCCAGGATGAGGACGCGGGCATGGGTGTTGGCTGACATGATGATGTGCTTTCTGTGATTTCAATGCATTGTCGCGATTTTAAAGATGGCGGGATTCACCCTGGACGGACTTGGGAACCGCCAAAGCCCGGTTTCTGACCCGCTGGCTCCTGAGTGACAATCCACTGCAATCCCCTTTCACACCATGACGTATTCACTCAAAACCCTTGAACACTCCGCCGATGAGCAGGCCCCTGTGACCGGATGGCGTCGTCTCTACCAAGAACTGAGTTTGACTTTGGGATTTCTGGGGCTGGCCTTTTGGCTTTTGGCCTTGTTGACCCATTCTGCAAGCGACCCGGCCTGGACCACTTCGGGCGCGGCGACCACGCTCCACAACTGGGGTGGCAAGCTGGGTGCCATGCTGGCGGACTTCAGCTTCTTCCTGCTCGGCTATACCGTGTATTGGGCCTACGCCGCTTTGTTCAGCCTTTGGTTGCGCAGCCTGCGCCAGCGCCTGGGGGGCGCATCCCACTCATCCAGCGCCGAGCATTGGCATGACTCATCTTGGGCCTTGGGCGCAGGTTTGGTGATGCTGCTGTTGGCCAGCGCCGGTTTGGAGTGGACGCGCATGTATCGCTTCGAGTCGGGCGTGCCCGGCCACCATGGCGGCGGGATCATGGGCTTCATCATGGGGCAGCTGGCCTATCGGTGGCTGGGCTTCAATGGCTCGGCCTTGTTGTTCATTGTGTTCATGGTGGTGGGCTTGTCCTGGGTGTTTCGCTTCTCGTGGTTGCAAGTGGCAGAGCGGCTGGGCACCTGGGTGGAGCTGGGTTACTTCCGTTGGAAGGAAAAGCGCGAAATGGCCAAAGATGTGGCCCTGGGCCAAGCCGCTGCCCTCGAGCGGGAAAACCAGTTGGACACGCACCACGGCTCAGCGCAACCCCAGGAACCCACCTACGAATCCCCGCTGCATCGCCAGATGGAGGTTGACCAGCCCCTGGAGCCCGAGCCGATGAAGATCGTCATCGAGCCTGAGCCCAAGGTGTTTTCCAGCAATCGCGTGACCAGAGAGCGCCAAAAGCCCTTGTTTGCCGACATGCCCGACTCGCGCCTGCCGCAAATTGATTTGCTCGATGAGTCCACCACGCGCATGGATACAGTCGATCCCGAGGCTTTGGAGATCACCTCCCGCCTGATTGAACGCCGACTCAAGGAGTTTGGTGTCGAGGTGCGTGTGGTGGCTGCCTATCCAGGTCCGGTGGTCACGCGATTTGAGGTGGAGCCTGCCGTTGGGGTCAAGGGTGCTCAGGTTGTGAACCTGGCCAAGGATCTGGCGCGATCACTGAGCCTGGTTTCGATTCGTGTGGTCGAAACCATACCGGGCAAAAACTACATGGCGCTGGAGCTGCCCAACGCCAAGCGTCAGTCCATCCGCCTGAGTGAAATCCTGGGCTCCAACACCTATAACGAGGCCAAATCCATCCTCACCATGGGCCTGGGCAAAGACATCGTGGGCAATCCGGTGGTGGCTGATCTGGCCAAGATGCCCCATGTGCTGGTGGCGGGCACCACGGGCTCTGGCAAATCCGTGGGCATCAACGCCATGATCCTGAGCTTGCTCTACAAGGCTGAAGCGCGCGATGTGCGTTTGCTCATGATCGACCCCAAGATGTTAGAGATGTCGGTTTACGAGGGCATTCCCCATTTGCTCGCACCCGTGGTCACCGACATGAAGCAGGCGGCCCATGGCCTGAATTGGTGCGTGGCCGAAATGGAGCGCCGCTACAAGCTCATGAGCAAGCTGGGCGTTCGCAACCTCTCGGGCTACAACCACAAGATCGAAGAAGCCAAAGAGAGTGGCCATCCGATTGGCAACCCCTTTAGCCTCACGCCTGAAGCCCCAGAGCCGCTGGAGCGCCTGCCACACATCGTGGTGGTGATCGACGAGTTGGCCGACCTCATGATGGTGGTGGGCAAAAAAATCGAAGAGCTCATTGCCCGCCTCGCTCAAAAGGCGCGCGCTGCGGGCATCCATCTGATCCTGGCCACCCAGCGCCCCAGTGTGGACGTCATCACTGGCCTGATCAAGGCCAACATCCCCACCCGCATCGCCTTTCAGGTCAGCAGCAAGATCGACAGCCGAACCATCCTCGATCAGATGGGCGCTGAGGCCTTGCTTGGCATGGGCGACATGCTGTATTTGCCCAGTGGCACGGGATTGCCCATCCGCGTGCATGGCGCTTTTGTGAGCGATGACGAAGTTCACCGCGTGGTCAAATACCTCAAGACGCAAGGTGAGCCAGACTACATCCAGGGTGTTCTGGATGGCTCTGGTCAGGAAGGCGAATCCAGCTCAGGTCCTGATCTGTTTGGCGAGCAAGTCGGCGAGAAAGATCCGCTCTACGACCAAGCCGTGGAAATCGTGCTCAAGAACCGCAAGGCCAGCATCTCCTTGGTGCAACGCCACCTCAAGATTGGCTACAACCGCGCTGCCCGCCTGGTGGAAGACATGGAAAAAGCGGGGCTGGTGAGCGCCATGAGCACCAACGGTCAGCGCGACATCTTGGTGCCAAGCCGGGGCGAAGAGGCGTGAGCATGGGGCGCATCCAAGGATTGCGGTGCTGGGGCTGGATCGGTGGTCTGGTTCTGCTGCTGGTTTTGCCCAGCCTGTCGCAAGCCCAAGAGAGCGTTCAATCGGGCGTTCAATCGGGCGTTCAAGCGGGCGCTCAAGCGGGCGTTCAAGCCTTGTCCCGGTTTGTCTCCGAGGTCCAAAGCGCCCAGGTGCAATTTGTCCAGCGCGTGAGCGAGCCCGGCCGCGAGGGCAAGCCTGGCAAAGTCAAGACCTCGTCGGGCGACATGAGCTTTGCCCGCCCCAACCGGCTGCGCCTGCACTACCTCAAGCCCTTTGTTCAGACCCTGGTTGCCGATGGTCGCCAGATCTGGTTTCACGATGCCGATCTGGAGCAAGTCACCGTGCGTCCTCAATCGCAGGAGTTGAGCCAGACCGCCCTGGGTGCCATTGCCACGGTGACCCAGCTCAAAGCGCTGGAGCAAACCCATCGCATCAATGCCTTGCCGGATCAAGAGGCCCTGTCCTGGGTTGCACTGGAGCCCAAGGCGGCGGAGTCGACGGTGCGCCAAATCCGCTTGGGCTGGCGCGACGGCCTGCTTGCCCGCATGCTGGTGGAGGACGCCCTGGGTCACAAAACCGAATGGACCTTGTCCCAATGGCAAATCAACCCCAAGCTCGCGTCTGACCATTTTCATTTCTCACCCCCTGCTGGGGTGGAGGTGATTCGCTCACGCTAAAAACCCATGAGCGAGCGCCCGACCCCTGCTCCCCGCGTACCGCTTGCCGAGCGGCTGCGTCCGCATCGCCTGGCCGATGTGGTGGGTCAAGCCCACATCCTGGGGGCGGGCAAGCCTTTGCGGCTGGCCATGGAACACGGTCAATTGCACAGCTGCATCCTGTGGGGACCACCTGGCGTGGGCAAGACCACCCTGGCGCGCCTCATGGCACAGGCCTGCGATGCGCAGTTTTTCACCCTGAGCGCCGTCTTGGCAGGTGTGAAAGACATCCGCGAGGTGGTGGAGCAAGCCCAAGCCACGGCGCAGGGTCTCATGCCCAAGCCCAGCGTGGTGTTTGTCGACGAGGTGCATCGCTTCAACAAGGTGCAGCAAGATGCTTTTTTGCCTCACGTTGAATCGGGCCTGTTGACCTTCATTGGCGCCACCACCGAAAACCCATCGTTTGAAGTGAACTCGGCCTTGCTCTCGCGGGCCACGGTGTATGTGCTCAAGTCCTTGTCCCATGAAGACCTGTCTTCTCTGGTGGCACGTGCGGTGGCTCAAGACGCCATCGTGAGCCTCACACCCGAAGCGATCGAGCGCCTGATCGAATTCGCCGATGGCGATGCGCGTCGCCTCATCAACACCCTGGAGACTTTGTCCGAGTCGGCTCAGAATTTGCAGTTGACCCAATTGGACCTGGACACCGTCGAGCACATGCTCGGTGAGCAACTGCGTCGATACGACAAAGGCGGGGACCAGTTCTATGACACCATCAGCGCCCTGCACAAATCGGTGCGCGGCTCCAATCCAGATGCCGCCCTCTACTGGATGGTGCGCATGCTCGACGGTGGTGCAGACCCGCGCTACATCGCGCGCCGCCTCATCCGCATGGCCACCGAGGACATTGGCCTGGCCGATCCCAGGGCCTTGCAACTGGCTTTGCATGCCGCCGAGGTGTATGAACGCTTGGGCTCTCCCGAGGGCGAATTGGCACTGGCCGAATGCGTGGTGTATTTGGCCGTGGCGGCCAAATCCAATGCGGTCTACAGCGCCTACAAAGCGGCCAAGGCCTTTGTCAAAAGCCACGGCTCCTTGTCTGTGCCCATGGCTTTGCGCAATGCCCCCACCTCGCTCATGAAAAACCTGGGTCATGGTGCGGGCTATCGTTATGACCACGACGAACCCGATGCCGTGGCCAGTGGCCAGCGTCACTGGCCTGAAGAGCTCACAGATCCGCCTCGTTTTTATGAGCCGGTGGACAGAGGCCTGGAGACCAAGATTGCCGACAAACTCAAGACCTTGAGGCAACTGCATCAGCAAAATGAGAAGTGATGCTCAGGGGCGCAGGGGGTTTTCCCATCTGGATGTGATGTAAGTCGGTGATAAGCTTTCGCGATTCTTTGAACTGACCCTGTTATGGATATTTTTCTTCAACAAGTCATCAATGGGCTGGTGTTGGGAAGCATGTATGCCTTGGTGGCCTTGGGTTACACCATGGTGTACGGCATCATCAACCTCATCAACTTTGCCCACGGTGAAGTGCTCATGGTGGGCGCGCTCACCAGTTGGACGGTCATCGGACTGCTTCAAACTCAATGGCCGGGTCTGCCCGAGTCGCTCCTGCTGCTGATTTCTCTGGTGGTGGCCTGTGTGGTTGCCGCTGTCCTCAATGTGCTCATCGAGCGCGTGGCCTATCGGCGATTGCGCATGGCGCCCAAACTGGCCACCCTCATCACGGCCATTGGCATGTCCATCCTCTTGCAGACCATGGCCATGATCATCTGGAAGCCCAACTACAAGCCCTTTCCCACGCTGTTGCCCGATGAGCCCTTTCATCTCGCCGGCGCGGTGATCACGCCCACCCAAGTGGCCATCCTGGTGGTGACGGCCTTGTCGCTGGCGGTGTTGACCTACATCGTCAACGCCACACGCCTGGGGCGTGCCATGCGTGCCACCGCCGAAAACCCCAAGGTGGCCAGCCTCATGGGGGTGAATCCCGACCAAGTCATTGCCGCCACCTTTGCTATCGGTGCGGTGCTTGCAGCCATTGCGGGTGTGATGTGGGCTTCCAACTACGGCACGGTTCAACATGCCATGGGCTTCCTGCCTGGCCTCAAGGCCTTCACGGCAGCGGTATTTGGCGGCATTGGCAATCTGGCGGGTGCAGTGGTGGGCGGTGTGTTGCTGGGTCTGATCGAGGCGATTGGCTCGGGTTACATCGGGCATTTCACGGGCGGTGTGCTCGGTAGCCACTATGCCGATGTATTTGCCTTTGTGGTGCTCATCATCATGCTCACCCTGCGGCCGTCTGGCTTGCTGGGCGAACGCGTGGCCGATCGGGCTTGAGGGAGTGACCAACATGAATGTCATGCTTCAACGCCTGCAATCGCGCCCCGTCATGGTGGTTCTGCTGTTGCTCCTGCCCCTGATCCTTCAAGTCTTTGGCAATGCATGGGTTCGCATTGCAGACATCTCTTTGCTCTATGTCATGCTGGCCTTGGGTCTGAATGTCGTGGTGGGCTATGCAGGCCTTCTGGATCTGGGCTATGTGGCTTTCTATGCCATTGGTGCCTATTTATTTGGCCTGCTCGCTTCGCCGCATTTGCTCGAAGCTTTTCCCGCGCTTATGCTCACCTTTCCCAACGGTTTGCATTTGCCCTTGTGGGCGGTGATCCCGCTGGCTGCCATCCTGGCTGGCATTTTTGGGGTCTTGCTTGGTGCGCCCACCCTCAAATTGCGCGGCGACTACCTGGCCATCGTGACCCTGGGCTTTGGTGAAATCATCCGGGTGTTCATGAACAACATGGATCAGCCCTACAACATTACCAACGGCCCCAAGGGCTTGGGCAGCATAGACCCGGTCACGGTGTTGGGGCACCCCTTGTCCAAAACCTTGAGCCTGGGTCCCATTGAATTGCCATCGGTCACCCAGTACTACTACCTGTTTTTGCTCTTGGTGTGGGTCAGCACCATCATCTGTTTTCGCCTGGAGCGTTCGCGAGTGGGTCGAGCCTGGATGGCCATTCGCGAAGACGAAATTGCCGCCAAGGCCATGGGCATCAACACCCGCAACCTCAAGCTCTTGGCCTTTGCCATGGGCGCCACATTTGGTGGGGTCTCGGGTGCGATGTTCGCGTCCTTCCAGGGCTTTGTATCACCCGAGTCCTTCACCCTCATGGAGTCGGTCATGATCGTGGCCATGGTGGTGCTGGGCGGCTCAGGCCATTTGCCCGGCGTGATTCTGGGTGCTGTGTTGCTATCGGCTTTGCCCGAGGTGTTGCGCTATGTGGCGGGTCCCTTGCAAACCCTCACCGATGGCCGCCTCGATGCCGCCATCTTGCGCCAGTTGCTCATTGCCCTGGCCATGATCCTCATCATGCTGCTGCGCCCCATGGGCTTGTGGCCTTCACCCGAGCACGGGCTGGCCTTGCCCAAGCGCGATCCTGCTAAGAAAGGAGAACCGTCATGAGCCAAGCCGACATCGTTCTCCACGTCAGTGGGGTGTCCAAGCGCTTTGGTGGATTGCAGGCGCTCAAGCAAGTGGGTTTGCAGATTGAGCGCGGTCAGGTCTATGGCCTGATTGGTCCCAATGGTGCGGGCAAAACCACGTTCTTCAATGTGATCACGGGCTTGTACACGCCCGACGAGGGAGTGTTTGAGCTCAACGGCAAACCCTATGAGCCCAGTGCCGTGCACGAAGTGGCCAAGGCCGGCATTGCCCGCACCTTTCAGAACATCCGGCTCTTTCCCGACATGACTGCCCTGGAAAACGTCATGGTGGGTCGTCACGTGCGCACCGGATCGGGTTTGCTCGGTGCCATGTTTCAAACGCCGAGCTTCAAGGCTGAGGAGGCCGCCATTGCACAGCGTGCCCACGAATTGCTGGCCTATGTGGGCATAGACCAGTATGCGGCTTACCGCGCTAAAACCCTGAGCTATGGTGACCAGCGTCGTCTGGAAATTGCCAGGGCCTTGGCCACCGAACCGCAACTCATTGCCCTCGATGAACCCGCAGCGGGCATGAATGCCACCGAGAAAGTCCAGTTGCGTGAACTCATCGCGCGCATCCGCGCCGATCACAAAACTGTGTTGCTCATCGAGCACGATGTGAAGTTGGTCATGGGTTTGTGTGATCAGGTGACGGTATTGGACGACGGCAAGGTCATCTCGCAAGGCTCGCCTGCCCAGGTCCAACACGATCCCAGCGTCATTGAGGCCTATTTGGGCACGGGGGGACACTGACATGGCCAGCAATGCATTGCTTGAAGTGGATCAACTCAAGGTCGCCTATGGCGGCATCCAGGCCGTCAAGGGCGTGAGCTTCAAGGTTCACGCTGGCGAATCGGTGAGCCTCATTGGTTCCAATGGCGCGGGCAAGACCACCACCATGAAGGCCATCACTGGCCTGCTCAAACCCAAGTCGGGTGATGTGCGCTACGGCGGTCAGTCCATCATCGGTCAGGGTGCATGGGATTTGGTGCAGCAAGGTCTGGCCATGGTGCCTGAAGGTCGGGGTGTGTTTGCCCGCATGACCATCGACGAGAACTTGCTCATGGGCGCCTACATCCGCAACGATGCCGACATCGCCCAGGACATGGAGCGGGTCTTTGAGACCTTCCCCCGCCTCAAGGAGCGCCGCAAGCAATTGGCGGGCACCATGTCGGGTGGCGAGCAGCAAATGCTGGCCATGGGTCGCGCACTCATGTCGCGCCCCAAGTTGCTCTTGCTCGATGAGCCATCCATGGGTTTGTCGCCCATCATGGTGGATCGCATCTTCGAGGTGATTCAAACCGTGACCCAGCAAGGGGTCACCTTGCTGCTGGTCGAGCAAAACGCCAGCCGCGCCTTGCAACTCACCGACCGAGCCTATGTGATGGACTCTGGAGAGATCACCATGGAAGGCCCGGCCCGCGAGATGCTGACCAACCCCAAGGTGCGCGAAGCCTACCTGGGCGAGTAAGCCCGCCTCAGGTGGCCGCGTCGGCCGCCGAGGTGAAGGCATCGGCGAAAAAGAGGTCGGGGTCCAGGCCAGCCAGGGCAACGAAATCCTTTTTGGCCGAATCGATCACGATGGGCGCACCACAGGCATAGACCTCGTGCCCCGACAAATCGGGGTGGTCTTGCAGCACCGCGCGATGGACAAACCCGGTGCGCCCTGTCCAGTGATCCTGCGCCGTCGCATCGGACACCACCGGGATGTAAGTCAACCAGGGGTGAGACTGGGCAAAGGCCTCGATCCATTCGTTCAGGTACACATCCTGGGGGCGACGACCGCCCCAGTACAGGTGTGCGGTGCGTGTGATGCCCTGGTGATCCATGTGCTCGAGCATGGCCTTGATGGGCGCAAATCCTGTGCCCGAGGCCAGCAGGATCATGGGCAGTGAAGAGGCCTCGCGCAGTGCAAATGAGCCAAAGGGACCCTCGACACGCAAGATGTCCTTTTCCTTCATGGCACCAAAGACATGGTCGGTGAATTGCCCGCCGTGCATGTGGCGGATGTGCAGTTCAATGAGCTTGGTGTCTCCCGTCACCGTGTGGGGTGCATTGGCCATGGAGTAGCTGCGCCGATCACCCGAGCGCAGCAACACATCCATGTATTGCCCTGCGCGGTATTGGACGGCTTCGGTGGCAGGCAGTTGCAGGCGCAGGCGCACGACATCCGGTGCGAGGCGCTCGAGGCTGGACACGCGGGCCGGCATCTTGCGGATCGGGAAGGCGCCCTCTTCGGTGACCTGACGCGACTCGAGCACCACATCGCTGTGGGCATGCGCACGGCAGGTGAGGATGTAGCCTTGTGCCAACTCGTCCTCGGTGAGGGCTTTGGCCTGATAGGCATCCAGGCTCACTTCGCCAGACAGCTTTTTGCATTTGCAAGATCCACAGGCCCCATCCTTGCAGCCATAGGGCAGACCAATGCCTTGTCGAATGGCGGCCAGCAACAGAGTTTCATCGGCTTGAGCCTCAAATTGGCGTTTGCTGGGCTCGACGGTGATGTGGTGGCTCATTCTTGGGTATCCTTTGGCGGATCGTTGTTTTCAAAACCAATCATTTTGCCCTCAAACCTTTCACCCCTGGGTGCCTTGCCGTCGCGCTTTCGCAAGCCTCGCCTGCTGGTGGTGGGCGGTGGCGATGTGGCACAACGCATGGCCAAAGACTTGGCGGGTCGCTGGCGGATGATGGTGCTGGTGCGTCGCCCTGAACAGGCCGCCCATTGGCGAAAGCTCGGTGGCGTGCCCTTGCAAGGCGACTTGGATCAGCCCGCCACGCTCAGGCGGTTGGCGGGACTGGCGCACCGGGTGATTCATCTCGCGCCGCCTCCCACATCGGGGCAAAGCGATCCGCGCTCGCAACACCTCGTTCAGGCCTTGTCTTTGCGCACGCCCCCCGCTAGCCTGGTTTATGCCTCGACCACGGGCGTCTATGGCGATGCCAGGGGAGACGTGGTGCGTGAGACGCGCAGCCTCAACCCCATGAGCGATCGTGCCGTGCGCCGCGTGCACGCCGAGCAGCAGTTGCGCCGTTGGGGCAAGCGTGCTGCTGTGGCCGTGAGTGTGTTTCGCATCCCTGGCATCCATGCCCCGGACCGTGAGGGATCCTTGCGCGATCGCCTGCTGCGGCTGGCTCCTGTGCTGGTGCCCCAGGACGATGTCCACACCAATCACATCCACGCCGATGACCTCGCGCGCATCCTGCATTGGGCCTTGTGGGGTGCAGGTCCACAGCGTTGCTACAACGTCAACGATGAAACCCGCTTGCCCATGGGCGAGGCCCTGACGCAGTTGGCACAGCACCTCGGGCTGGCACCGCCGCCTCGCCTGACCTGGGCTCAGGCCAAGGACAGCCTCAGCCCCATGGTCCTGAGTTTTTGGCGCGAATCGCGGCAGGTGGATGCCACCCGCCTGACCAGCGAGTGGCCTTGGCGTTTGCGCTATCCCAGGCTGGTGGATGCCTATTCGCCCCAGGCCTGAAGATCAAGGGCTGGCCAGTCAGCGCATGCCAATGCGTGATTCAACAAAGGCTTTGGCCGCCTCGCGTGGCAGGCTGCGCCAGTAAGCCGGGCTTGCATGGACTTGGCCACCCAGGGCGGCGGCTGCTGCCCATCCCCAGCGCGGGTTGAACAGAAAGCCTCGACCCAGGGCCACGGCGTCGGCTTCACCCTGGGTGAGCACGGCCTCGGCTTGGTGCGGGTCGGTGATCAAGCCCACTGCAATTGTCGGCACACCTGTGGCTGCTTTGACTTGCTGAGCCAGCGACACCTGATAGCCCGGTCCAATCGGGATTTTTTGTTGGGGCGAAATGCCGCCTGAGGAGATGTGCAGGTAGTTCACCCCAGCCCCCTTGAGCCATTCACACAAGGCCAGAGTTTGCGCCGGGTCCCAGCCGCCTTCGACCCAGTCGGTGGCCGAGAGGCGGATGCCCAAAACACCAGAGAAAGCCGAACGCACGGCTTCAAACACTTCTTTGACAAAGCGGGTGCGCCCCTCGAACGAGCCGCCGTAGGCATCGGTGCGCTGATTGGAAATCGGCGAGAGGAATTCGTGCAACAAATAGCCATGCGCCCCGTGCAGTTCAATGGCATCGATGCCCGCTTGCTCGGCGCGCTGGGCTGCAGCAGCAAAAGCGTCGCGGATGCGGACAAGGCCCGCGTGATCCAGCTCCGTGGGCAGGACTTCGCCGGGCAACTGTGGCAAGGGCGACGGTGCAAGCGTTGTCCAGCCGCCGTCGCTGTGCGAGAGCAATTGCCCACCCTTCCAGGGCTGCGCGCTCGAGCCTTTGCGGCCGGAGTGGGCGAGCTGGATGCAGACCGGGGTGGGCGGTGCCAGACGGCGTGCGCGGGCGAGCACATCGCTCAGGGCGTGCGCGGTGGTGTCGTCCCACAAACCCAGGCACTGGGGCGTGATGCGGCCCTCTGGCGTGACGGCGGTGGCTTCAATGATCATCAGGCCGCAACCCGAATTGAGCAGGTTGGTCCAATGCGTCAGGTGCCAATCGGCGGCCAGGCCATCGGTGCAACTGTATTGGCACATGGGCGCCACCACCAGGCGGTTGGGCAAAGTGAGTTCACCCTGGGGTGAGGTCAAGGTCAGGGGAGAAAAAAGCAGGCTCATGTTGAAACGACTCAGGTGAGGTGCAAAACCCCATGGTAGTGAACTTCAGCAGCCGTGGGAGTCACAGACTTGTCGTTGCGCGCCCAGCCGTGAGGGCATTCAGGGCGAAAGAATGCCCAGCGTCTTGACGCCGCGCCGGATGCCCACCGATGCCGCATACCCCAGTTCGTCTGAATACATGGGCGCTTCCACGCCCCAGCGATTGAACTTCACCGATGGGCTGTAGATCAGATCCGACTGCACCGTTGGGTTGTACCAAAGCAGCACAGAACCCATGGGCTTGAGGGCGCACATGCGTGAAGACAGCTGACGACCCAGCGGAGTGGTGCCGCCCTTGCGCAGGTTGGGCGGGAAGTTGTCGTCTCCAGGCCGATGCTGATCCCATTGACTCAAGCCAACAGGCAAGACCCCATCGTCGCCCGTGTTGACGAGGCCGTCCTTGCCGCCAGTGCCCACATAGGACATGCCAGTGGGCGAGCCGATGAAGCTGAAAAACACCTGGGGCTCCACCCGTTCATCGAACTGGAACTGAAGCAAACGTCCGGGCGCTCCCGTGTAAATCAAGTAAAGGGCTGCACCCACGTACTTGGGTTGCGTGGACGATTCCTGGGCTGAGGCCCGCACGGCCACACGCAGGATGACGCTGGTGTCGTTGCGGTGCTTGAGCCATACGTCGTTGTTGAGCGAGTAGACGTTGGACCACTCCATGCTTTTTTTCGCGATTTGCACCTCAGGCGCATTGGCGTCGGGCTGGTAGCGGGTCATGACGCCGCTGGTGGCACCCATGCGGACTTTGAAATCGTTGCCATAGACCCAGCCAGGAAACGGGTAGGAACGACCCTTGGCAATCCAGTCGTCGATGTTGAAGGGGCGGATGTATTCATCAGCCCAAAGGTTGACGTTCAAATCCGTGCGCCGGGCTTGATTGATGATGGGGTTGGGGTCGCAGCCCAAGTCGGGAATGGGCGCAGCATCCATGAGGCCTTGCAAGGTGGTGTGCAAGTGGGCGGTGGCCTGAGCGGGCGTGCGTCTGGCATTGGGGTCAGCGCGCAACAGCGCAGCGTCTTCGATGGCCGTCTGGATCACGGGCATGGCCTCGAATTCAGCTGTGGGTTTGGCAAAGTCCTCGGGCTTGAGGCTGGGCATTTTGTTGGCCAGGGCAGCGGGCAGTTGAATCCCGTTATTGGGGTTGAGGTCTGCATCCAGGCCTTGGAGCAAGTAGGCGATGTTGGTGACCACGGGGTCGGTGAGTGATTTGGTCTCGCTCATGTCCACGGGCGTGACGGTGGCATAGGCCACAGCGGGTGGGAACTCGATGGCGCCATAGCGGAAGGTGACCGACTCGCCTTGTCGATAGTCAAAGCCACCATCGGCACGGGTCACGCCAGAGAGGGTGGGTGTGATGAAGGTCAAGCCCTGGACCGCGCTGTCCAGAAAGATGCCGTTGCGGATGTCCCCCAGCCCACCGGCCACGCTGCTGGATCCGCCGCCGCCCCCACCACAGGCGCACAGCCACGCCGCGGCACAAAGTCCTGCGGCCAGGACTCTGGAACGGATGAGCACGAGCGACACACAAGGGCTTGAGAACATCGGGACATCTCACAGCAGCAGGGAACAATCTGGACCCAATGGGGGAGCCGAGCAGGCTCATGCCCCCCGAACTGGCCATGGTGTATCGGTCCATGCCAGCAGGTCTTGAGTAAAAAAAAGGGGGGGTGGTGCCGGAAGCCGGAATCGAACCGGCACGGTGTTTTGCACCGGCAGATTTTGAATCTGCTGCGTCTACCAATTTCGCCACTCCGGCAGCGAGACAGGCGCGCATTATGGCACAGTAACGGGGATGAACTTCCCAACTCTTGAAGCCGTCATTGGCCACACTCCTCTGGTTCGATTGCAACGTGTGGGTCAGGCCAGTTGTCAGGCTCACCACAACGTCATCCTGGGCAAACTCGAAGGCAACAACCCAGCGGGTTCGGTGAAAGACCGGCCAGCGCTGTCCATGATCCAGCGGGCAGAAGAACGCGGCGACATCCGCCCTGGCGATACCCTGATCGAAGCCACCTCGGGCAACACTGGCATTGCGCTGGCCATGGCGGCTGCCATCAAGGGCTATCGCATGGTGCTCATCATGCCCGAGGACTTGTCGATTGAGCGCGCACAAACCATGAAAGCCTATGGCGCCGAACTCATCCTGACCCCCAAGGCGGGCGGCATGGAGCATGCGCGTGATCTGGCCGATGACATGCAGCGACAAGGCAAAGGGCGTGTGCTGGATCAATTCGCCAATGCCGATAACCCCCGCATTCATTTTGAAACCACAGGCCCTGAAATCTGGCGCGACACCCAGGGCACCATCACCCACTTTGTGTCGGCCATGGGCACCACAGGCACCATCACCGGGGTGGGGCGTTACCTCAAGTCGCAAAACCCCAATGTGCGCATCGTGGGTGCGCAGCCGCAAGACGGCTCACGCATCCCCGGCATACGCAAGTGGCCCGAGGAGTACCTGCCCAAAATCTATGATCCTTCGGTGGTGGATGAGATGGTCTATGTGAGCCAGGCCGACGCAGAGGACAGCGCGCGTCAACTCGCCCGCGAAGAAGGCTTGTTCGCGGGCATCTCGGCCGCAGGCGCTTGCTGGGTGGCGCAACGCATCAGCGAGCGCGAGCGCAACGCGGTGATCGTCTTCATCGTGTGTGACCGTGGCGATCGCTACCTCTCCACGGGGGTGTTTCCAGCATGAATGAACCCCGCTTTTGTCCGCAATGTGCGACCCCCTTGCAATGGTTGACCCAGAGCGAGGATTCGGGTGAGGTCACCCGCCTGCGCTGTACGGCCTGCGAATGGACGCATTGGAACAACCCCACGCCCGTGCTGGCGGCCATCGTCCAGGTGGGCGATCAGGTGTTGCTGGCTCGCAATGCTGCATGGCCAGGGCGGCGCTTTGCGCTGATCACGGGCTTCATGGAAGCGGGTGAAACCCCGCAAGAGGGCGTGAGTCGCGAAATCAAAGAGGAGACCCAGCTCGATGTCACTTCGCTGACACTGGTGGGCGTGTACGACTTTCAGCGCATGAACCAGGTCATCATTGCCTACCACGCCATGGCAACGGGTGTGGTGCAACTCTCGCCCGAGTTGGTGGAGTACAAACTCTATGCACCGCAAGACATCATTTGTTGGCCTTCGGGAACTGGACAGGCTGTGGCCGATTGGCAGCGTGGCCTGGGCATTGAACCCCGGTTCATGGATTGGGCTGAGCGCGACCGATTGAACGTGGAGTGATGCAAATGGATGTGGACCTCGAACTCGATACCTGCGGCCTCAACTGCCCCTTGCCCATCCTCAAGGCCAAGAAGGCGCTTTCGGGTTTGCAAAGTGGCCAGTTGCTCAAAATCAAGGCCACCGATCCCGGTGCCATGAGGGACTTCGCTGCCTTTGCCAAACAGACGGGCAACGAGTTGCTGCTGCAAGAGACCGTCGGCCAGGAATTTCACTTCGTGCTCAAGCGCCGCTAAAGCCGGGGGCATGCCCCAGCTTGCAGTGATGAAGCCCTCGGGCTGGCTCAACCCAGCTTGACGCGCTGGGTGCTGAGCTTGTCGACGGTGGCCTTGAAGTCACTCAGGCGCTGGCGCTCCTGCTCAATGACTGCAGCCGGAGCCTTGGCCACAAAGGCTTCGTTAGAGAGTTTGCCCTCGGCCTTGTTGATCTCACCTTGCAGCCGCGCGATTTCCTTGTCCAGACGCTGGCGCTCGGCAGCAAGGTCGATCTCCATGAACAAGCACAGGCGCATGCCACCCACCACCGCCACGGGTGCGGCTTGTGCGGCCTGGCTCCACTGGGCTTCGTCCTCGAACACCTGCACCTCGCTCAACTTGGCCAGGGCCTTGAGCACGGCGGCCTGCTCGCGTGCGAACTCGGCCTCGCCCAGGACCAGCAGGGGCAGTCGTTGGGCGGGCGAGACATTCATCTCGCCACGCAGGGTGCGGCAGGCGTCGACCACGGCCTTGAGCTGGGCCACATGTGCCACCGCCGCTGGATCGATCTTTTCGGGTTGCGACACCGGGTAGGGTGCGACCGCCAGCAAGGGGCGCGTCGCATGGGCGGGCACCGTGCCCGCAACTGGCGCCACCACCTGCCAGAGTTGCTCGGTGATGAAGGGAATGATGGGGTGCGCCAGGCGCAACAGGGTTTCGAGCACACGAATCAAGGTGCGACGTGTGGCCCGCTGAACCGACTCGTGCGGGCTTTGCAATTGCACCTTGGCGATTTCCAGGTACCAGTCGCAGTACTCGTTCCAGACGAATTCGTAGATGTGCTGAGCCACTTGATCGAGTCGGTAGTCGTCAAAGGATTTGGCCACCTGGGCTTCCACCACTTGCAGCTCAGACACGATCCAGCGGTCGGCCTGACTGAAATGCATGTAGCCGTGCATGGGGCCACCCACCTCGCACTCGGCCTTGGTGTGGGGCTTGAGACCGCAATCAAAGCCCTCGCATTTCATGAGCACAAAGCGTGTGGCATTCCACAGCTTGTTGCAAAAGTTGCGGTAACCCTCGCAGCGCTTGCTGTCGAAATTGATGCTGCGCCCCAAAGAGGCCAGAGCGGCAAAGGTAAAGCGCAAGGCATCGGCGCCATAAGCCGGGATGCCCTCGGGAAATTCCTTCTCGGTGTTTTTTCTCACCTGCGGGGCGGTCTCGGGTTTTCTCAAGCCAGTGGTTCGCTTGTCCAACAAACTGGGCAGGTCGATGCCATCGATGAGGTCCACGGGGTCGAGCACGTTGCCCTCGGACTTGCTCATCTTCTGCCCATGCGAATCGCGCACCAGGCCATGGATGTACACATGCCTGAAGGGGACTTGGCCAGTGAAATGGGTGGTCATCATGATCATGCGAGCCACCCAGAAAAAGATGATGTCGTAACCCGTGACCAAGACGGAGCTGGGCAGGTACAAATCCTGATCACTCAGAGCTTGCGCCTGGTGCGGCCAACCCAGGGTGGAGAAGGGCACCAGGGCACTGGAGTACCAGGTGTCCAGCACATCCTCATCGCGGGTCAAGACCTTGCCCGGACCGCGCTGATCGGCCTGCGCCTGCGCCTCTTGCTGGGTGCGGGCGACATACACATGGCCGTCCTGGTCGTACCAAGCCGGGATTTGATGCCCCCACCACAGCTGTCGGCTGATGCACCAGTCCTGGATGTTGTTCATCCACTGGTTGTAGGTGTTGACCCAGTTCTCAGGCACAAACTGAACCTGGCCGCTGGCCACGGCATCGATGGCTTTTTGGGCAATGCTCTTGCCAGTGGGATCTTGCGGGCTGACCTTGGTCATGGCCACAAACCACTGGTCGGTGAGCATGGGCTCGACCACTTGTCCGGTGCGAGCGCAAATGGGCAACATCATCTGGTGCGGTTTGACCTCGATCAGGTAGCCCTGGTCCTCAAGGTCTTTGAGCACGGCCTTGCGTGCTTCAAAGCGGTCCAGACCCTGATAGGCCTTGGGGCCGTTGTCGTTGACTTTGGCATCCAGCGTGAAGATGGTGATGAGCGGGATGTCGTGACGCAAGGCACAGGCGTAATCGTTGAAGTCATGTGCGCCAGTGATCTTCACGCAACCAGAGCCGAATTCACGGTCGACGAAATCATCGGCAATGATGGGGATGCGGCGCTCGCACAAGGGCAACTCCACCAGCTTGCCCACCAGGTGCTGATAGCGCTCATCGAGCGGATGCACCGCCAGGGCGCCATCGGCCAGCATGGTCTCGGGGCGGGTGGTGGCAATCGTCATGCCGCGTTGCTTCACACCATCGATGAGCTGAGGTCCATCGGCAAAGGGATAGCAGATGTAGTGCATCTTGCCTTGCGACTCGGTGGCCTCCACCTCCAGGTCGGACACGGCACTCATGAGCACTGGATCCCAGTTGACCAGGCGCTTGCCCCTGTAGATCAGGCCTTGCTCATAGAGGCGCACAAAGGTCTCGGTCACCACCTCAGAGAGCTTGTCATCCATGGTGAAGTATTCGCGGCTCCAATCCACGCTGTCACCCATTCGGCGCATTTGCTGGGTGATGGTGTTGCCAGATTGTTCTTTCCACTCCCACACCTTGGCGATGAAGTTTTTTCTGGCCTCGGCTGGGCTGGTGCCCATGTCATGGCGGGAAATGCCTTTTGACTGCAACTGACGCTCGACCACGATTTGCGTGGCAATGCCAGCATGGTCTGTGCCTGGCACCCACACGGTGTTGTGACCGCGCATGCGGTGCATGCGGGTGAGGCTGTCCATGATGGTCTGATTGAAGGCATGCCCCATGTGCAAGGTGCCTGTGACATTGGGCGGCGGTAACTGGATGGCAAAGCTGGGCTGGCCAGCCTGGGGTTGGCCAGTGCCTCGATGCCCGGCTCGTCCCACGCCCGAGGACTCCCACACGGGACCCCATTGGGCTTCCACTTGCGCGGGTTCAAATGATTTGGACAGGCTATCGAGTCCGGGCTGAGTAGGGGTGGATGCCATGGGTGGTCTGAATGGATGAAAGGGGAATGCCGATGCCAGGTCGTTCATGCGCAGGGGCAGGCAAAGCGCTTGGCCGTGGCATTTTAGTTGGGCGGGCCAAGTCAAGCCCTGGGGCAAGGTCTTGGCGGCTAGAAGGGGCAGCGAGCGTCTCGCTTGCGTGTGGCGCTTAGGGCATCAAGGCCATGGCTTTGGCCACCGCCTTGACGAGCTGGCCGTCGACTTGCTTGCCAGTGGCAGCGACATAAGCGTCTGGCCGGGTCAATGCCCAGCGCATGCCCGTGGCCTGCGCGGCTGCTTGAAGCTGGCCTTTAGCATCGACGATGGCTTCGCGGGCCTGCGCTGCCGAGGCCGTAGCCACCACCTGCACCACACGCACATCGGCGCTGGTGCCCAAGGCCTGCAGGCGTTGCGCCTCGCTGGGTGAAATGGAGCCAAACACCAAGAGCAGCAAGCGTCCCTGAGCCCAGCCCATGAGCTCATGCCAATGCCCGCTTTGGCCATTGACCCATCGCAAGGACACATTGGGCATGGAGACCCCGCCGCTGGGCTCGCAGATGCCTGAGCGCGTGTATCGGTTGGCCTCGGCCATGCGCCCGGTGTTGATCAACGGCCGGGCAAAGGCATGTCGCTTGGCCAGCGCAATGGTGGCGCTGCGAAAGACCCGCTCCATGCCGTCTTGTGGGCGCAGGAAATGCGCGGTGCGCCGAGTCACGCGGATGTTTTGTTCGGCGGCCTGGTGCCGCTCCTGGTGGTAACTGGCCAAGAGGGAGGCGGGGGCTCGTCCTTGCACCACTGCGGCCAGTTTCCAAGCGAGGTTGTCGGCATCGGCGATGCCGGTGTTGCCGCCCCGTGCGCCAAAGGGGCTCACGATCTTGGCGGTGTCGCCCATGAAGAAAACGCGACCCACTTGCAGTTGATCCAGGTACACGCTGCGGTAGGCATAGGGTCCTACCCAGATGATGTCGCAGTCCACCCCGGGGCCAAATTGCCGAGCAAGCCGTTCGCGCACCACGGACTCTTTGCTCACCTCGGCGGGATCGGCATCGGGTGCCATTTGGTAATCGATGCGCCAGACCTCATCGCCCATGAGGTGTTGCCACACCGCACGGTTTTCATTGAACGGGGCTTGGATCCAGGTGTGGCGTTCGGTGGGCGGGGTGTGCTTGAAGCGCACATCGGCAATGCACCAGCGGTCGTCGCCTCGCTCGCCTTTCATCTCCACGCCCAGCCATTGATGGAAGGGGGTGTGCGAGCCGCTGGCATCCACCACCCACTGGGCATCGAGGCTGTAGCGGCCTTGGGGTGTGTCGATGTCCAGGCTCACCCGGTCTGACTGGGGCTTGCAGGCCACCACACGGCTGCACCAGCGCAGGTCCACCGCAGCGCCCGCGTCTTTGAGGGCCATCAAGCGCTCGACCAGATAGCCCTCGATGTAGAACTGCTGGATGTTGATGAAACTGGGTTGCTGACTTTGTGAAAAGCCTTGCTGCTGCTTGAGGTCAAAGGAAAAGACTTCGTCATCACCAGCAAAGGTGCGACCCACATGCCACTCAATGCCTTTGTGGGCAATGGGTTGGAACACACCAAGGCGGTCGAGGATTTCCAGGGATTTTTGCGTGTAGCAAATGCCGCGTGAGGAGGCACCTTTGACCCCGACGGTGTTGTCCTCGTCGACCAGGACCACCGGCACGCCGTGCACAGCGAGCGAACAGGCCATGGTGAGGCCGGTGATGCCGCCGCCCACCACCACCACGGGGTGCAAGGGGCTGGGCTGGCCTTGCAATTCAGGCGGCACTTCAAAGGGGTATTCCGGCAAGGCATAGCCAGAGCCTTGGGTGTGCTCATAGCCGTTGGTGAAGATGGGGGCGCGATATGTCGAAGTGCTCATGCAGCCGTCTCCTGAACCTGTTGCAAACCAGTTTACAACTGGCCATCGAGCCCCAGGTCTTGGGCATGGGATGCGTCCATCAGTCGCCCCTCATGCAGCACCAGCGCACGGCTGCACAGCGCCATCGCAAAGCGCTGGTGTTGCTCGGCGAGCAAGACGCTCAGGCCCTTGTGGCGCAAGCTCGCCAGCGCAGTTTGCAGGTTGTCGATGATCTTGGGCGCGAGGCCTTCAGTGGGTTCGTCCATGAGCAAGGCGGTGGGGTGCGAGAGCAGGGCGCGGGCAATGGCCAGCATTTGCTGCTCGCCGCCGCTGAGTTCAGACCCCCAGTGGCCAAGGCGTGGCTTGAGCGCCGAAAACAGGTCCAGCACCTCTTCCAGCTCAAAGCGGGGTGTGCCTTCAGGACGAGGCCCTCGGGCATGCAGCCCCATGCGCAGGTTTTCCAGCACCGTGAGGTCGGTGAAGATGCGCCGATCCTGTGGCACCAGCGCCAAGCCTGCACGGGCTCGGCGGTGAGCTGGCCAAGTGCGTGCGTCCAAGCCCTGGATGTCCAGTTGGGTGGCCGCATGCCGAGTCCAACCCGCCAAGGCCATCAACAGGCTGGACTTGCCCGCTCCGTTGCGACCCAGTAAGGCCACGGCCTCACCCGAGTGCAATTCCAGGCTCACCCCGAACACCGCCTGGGCCGGTCCCCACCACACCGAGAGGTCCTGCACCTGCAACACCGACTCGCTCATGCCGCGCTCCCAAAGTACAGCGCCTGGGCATGCGCCATGCGTCGGACTTCATCGGGATGGCCATGAGCCACCACCTGGCCTTGCGAGAGCAACACCATGTCATCGGCAAAGCCAAACACGGCGTCCAGGCTGTGCTCGGTGAAGATCACGGCAATCGCTCGCTCGGTGGTGAGTCGCCGGGTGAGTTGCATCAGCCCCAGCCGCTCCTGTGCGCTCAAGCCCGCCGTGGGCTCATCCATCAAGACGATGCGCGGCGACTGACACAGGCACAAGGCCAACTCCAAACGCTTGACCCAGCCATAGGGCATGTTGGCCGGGCATTGATCGGCCTGATCGGCCAGTCCCAGCTGATCCAGCCAGTGCATGGCCTCGGTCCGGTGCTGCGTGGCCAGCTGGCTCAACAGCCCTTGCCACCATTGCCGCGCATGGGGTCTGGCCTTGGCTTGCAAGGCCAGTTGCACTTGCTGCAAGGCCGTCATCTGACTGAAGGTCTGGGCAATCTGAAAAGTTCGACCCACGCCCAGTTGCCACAGGGCTCTGGGTTCATGGCTGAGCACGCGTTGCCCCTGTATCCATACCTCGCCCGCATCGGGCTGGAGTTGCCCATTGAGCACATTGAAGGTGGTGGATTTGCCCGCACCGTTGGGACCCATGAGGGCAAGCATGCGCCCGGCCTGCACACTCAGGTCCACGCCTTGGACGGCCTTGACGCCACCAAAGGATTTGCTCAGGCCACGGGCTTGGAGCAAGGGTGCGTCGTTCATGTGACGCCCCCTGGTCGAGGTGGGCGCAAGAGACTCAGCCTGATCAAGCCTGCAAGGCCATGGGGCAAGGCCATGACCAACACCAACAGCAAGCCGCCCATGGCGGCACGCCAGTGCGTCACCGAGCGCAGGAGCGCATCGTGCAAGCCCACCCAGGCGAAAGCACCCAGCACGGCACCCAGGCTGTGCTGCCAACCCCCCAGCATCACCATCAGCAGGCCGTCGATGGATTGCGACACGCCCAACACCTGAGGTGAAACACTGCCCTTGGCAAATACAAAAAGCGCGCCCGATGCGCCAGCCAGACCCCCGGCCACGACAAAGGCAGCCCATCGCAAACCCACCACGGGGATGCCCAAGGCCAAGGCCCGCGCCGAAGATTGTTGCGAGGCCTGCAAGGCCCAGCCCGCAGGGGAGTTGAGCCAGCGATGCAAACCCCAGCCCACCCCCGCATTGAGTGCCAGCCCCAAACCAAGAAAATGCAGCGGTGAG
>RGCL01000003.1 GCA_009919175.1 Betaproteobacteria bacterium | reverse complement strand
ATTGCCCAGCTGGGCAATCACGTCCTTGGCCTGAGCCTCGGTTTCCACGAGGATGTGGCTGGCACGGTATTCGTTGCCCTTGTTCTCATTGGCCACCTTGTCGTATTCGGCTTTGATGTCGGCCTCGGAGGGCTTGAGCAGCTCTTGCTGCTTGGTGAAGAGTTGACGGATCAGCACCGACTGGCGAGCCAGTTCCATTTGCTGTTTGTAGTCTTCGGTGTTTTGCAGACCCAGCTTCACCGCTTCCTGGGTGAAGATTTCGCGCGCAATGACTTCCTCACGCAGTTGGTTCAAGGCCTCGGGCGAGACCGGACGACCCGCGCGAGCCATTTGTTCGGACAAGGCCGTCAGACGCGCTTTGGGCACGGCTTTGCCATTGACGATGGCCACGTTTTGAGCCGTCACGGGCAGACTCAGGCAAAAGGCGAAAACAAACAGGCCAAGGCGTTGGGGCGTGGAGAATTTCATAGGGACTCTTCAATGGAAACAGAGGAAAGTGCGGCGCAGGAGATCAGAGATCAGGCCGCCGGTGGCGATGCCAGAAAGTCGATGGCCACAGCATGAAGTCCTCGGTCCAAGCAATCGCTGAGGGCATCATACACAAGGCGATGTCGGGCAACGCGGCTCAATCCGTTCCAGGAGGCCTTGGACAAGCGGATCCGCACATGGGTGGCGCCAGGGGCTTGGCCATCGGGGGTCGAGGGCATCTCCATGTGGCCTGCATGGGCAGCGCTCTCGTCGAGCACGCTGAGCCAGTCGGGCTCCAGGGCCAGGCGCAAACGCGCATCGATCTCGGCCAGGGTGCACAGGCTCATGGGCGGGGCTCTTGCGGCGGGCTGGCAGGCTCGGACAGGCTGGCTTCGGGCGGGATCACGTAGCGACCCATGTAGACGGCTTGCAGCAACACAAAGACCAGCATCAGCCCCAGGCCGCCAAAGAGTTTGAAGTTCACCCAGATGTCGGTGTCAAACGAGTAGGCCACCCAGATGTTGAGCAGCCCCATGAGGCCAAAAAACACCACCCAAGCCCACAAGAGCTTGAGCCAGATGGGCTCGGGCAGTGCGACTTGTGCCTCCATCAGCATGCGAATGCCGTTGCGCTTCATGAGGTACCAGCCACCCACCAAGGCCACCGACATCACCCAGTAGAGGACCGTGGGTTTCCATTTGATGAAGGTCTCGTTGTGAAACAGCAGCGTTGCACCCCCAAAGACCACGATGATCACCAGGCTGGTCCATTGCATGGGTTCGATGTGACCCTGCTTGCGCCAGAAATAAAGCAGTTGCGCAAAGGATGCGGCAATGGCCACGCCCGTGGCGACATAGATGCCGTAGAGCTTGAACGCAATGAAAAACAGAAGAATGGGGAAGAAATCAACCAGCAGTTTCATGATTCAGGATCAAAGTCGAGGGCGGCCGAGTTCATGCAGTAGCGCAAGCCCGTGGGTTGCGGTCCGTCGGGGAAGACATGACCCAGGTGAGCACCGCAATTGGAGCACAGGGTTTCAACGCGCACCATGCCGTGGCTGAGGTCACGCCGCTCGGTGATGGCTTGGGGGTCGATGGCCTTGGAAAAGCTTGGCCATCCGCATCCCGCATCGAATTTGGTGTCGGATGCAAACAGGGTCTGTCCACAGCACACACAGGCATAGCGGCCGCTTTCCCAGTGCTGGTTGAATTTGCCCGTGAAAGGGCGCTCGGTGGCCGCATGGCGGGTCACCTCAAAGGCCAGGGGCTCGGTGTCTTTTTGCATCAGCCACTTGCGCCACTGCGTCTCGTCGAATTGTGAAAAGTCAGGTGGGGTCATGATGAACAACTGATGTGGAGGTCGTGTGCCCAATCGGGCGGGTCCTGAGCATACTGCGCCCACTGATCTGCGTCGGTGTATGGGTTTTTGAGTGCCGACTGCAAGCGATGGATCTCGCTCACATCGCCGGCCTGGGCTTGGCGAATGGCCAACTCCGCCAGGTGGTTGCGCAAGACCCGAGCAGGGTTCCTGCCCAGCATGACCGAGGCTGCTTCATTCAAGCCAAGGCCTTGTTGCGCCAACCAAGTGCGGTGCTGAGCCAGCAGGTTCACGGTGTCTGGGTCGGTGGCCAGCGTGAGTTGCAGATGCTGGCGGGCCAGTGAGCGCACATCGGCCTTGGGGTCTTCGGCCAGCTCCGCGGTCAGCCTGGCGAGGCCCCGCCAGCTGCGGGTGAAGTCAGCCTTGTGCCTCGCCAACAGGCTCAGCCAGGCGGGCATCCAGGCCTCAAGCGCCATCAAGGCCTGGGGCGTTTGCAAACTGGGTGGCAGCCCCAGCTTGTGCGCCCAGCGGCTCATCATGCTGGCTTCAAAGCGGGGCACAAAGCCATTGAGCGCGGCCTGCAAACCTTGGCCATCGCTCACCAGGGGGTGCAAGGCATGGGCAAGGGCCAAGAGGTTCCAGTGCGCCACGCGAGGCTGCTGGGCATAGGCATAGCGTCCATGGCTGTCGGTGTGGTTGCAAATGTGATGGGGGTCATAGGCGTCCATGAACTGGAACGGACCGTAATCCAGGGTCAGACCCCACACGCTCATGTTGTCGGTGTTCATCACGCCATGGCAAAAGCCCACGGATTGCCAATCGGCCATGAGGTCGGCCGTGAGCTTGACCACCTGGTCCAGCCACGCGATCGTGGGGTCTGCGTTGTCTGGCTCATCGACTTGTGTCACGGCCAGGCCTGGCGGGCAGTGGTGGATGACATGATCGAGCAAGGCCTGGAGCGCATCGGTGTCTTGCGCGGCGGCAAAGTGCTCGAAGTGCCCAAAGCGGATGAAACTGGGCGACACACGGCAGACCACCGCTGCCGTTTCCACGCTCTCTCGCACCACGGGGTCATCGGAGGCCACCAGGCACAAGGCCTGTGTGCTGGGGATGCCCAAGCCCTGCATGGCGGCACTGCACAGGTATTCGCGGATACTGGAGCGCAAGACCGCGCGCCCATCGCCAAACCGGGAAAAGGGGGTGCGCCCTGCGCCTTTGAGTTGAAGTTCCCAGGTACCTTGGTGCTGGCCTTCATGCCCAGCAGTGCCCTGAGGAGGAGGGGGCAGTTGAACCTCACCGAGGCTCATGGCCCGGCCATCACCCAGTTGGCCTGCCCAGACGCCGAATTGATGGCCGCTGTACACACTCGCCCAGTGCTGTCCCAGGGGCGGTGGCGCATTGCCTGCCATGCAGGCCAGTGCACGTGGGTCGCGCCACCACTCGGGTGCCAAGCCCAAGCTCAAGGCCAGCTCGTCGTTCACTGCGACCCAACGCGGATCGCTCAGGGGCGTGGGCGAAACCGGTGTGACAAAGGGTTGCCCCATCTGGATCCAGGTCTTGACCCAGTTCAATTCGTGAAGACTCAGCATCACTGGATTGTGGACGAGGGATTGGGGTTTGTCCGAGCCTTGGCGCTCAACCCCATGGCACGAATGGGCGTCCATGGGATGCACAATCGTGTACTTCATTGGTTCACATGCTTTCTGGAGACTTTGCATGCTTGGTTTGATGCAATCCCACCCCTTGTCGATTTCATCACTGATTGAATTTGCGGCGGGCAAACACGGCGACACCGAGATCGTTTCACGTCGCGTGGAAGGCGATGTGCACCGCAGCAACTGGGCCACCGTGGCCAAGCGCGCGCGCAAGGTGGCCAATGCCCTGGGTGGTGAAGGCCTGGCATTCAGCGACCGGGTGGCGACCTTGGCCTGGAATGGGTATCGGCATCTGGAGTTGTACTTCGGGGTGAGTGGGGTGGGGCAGGTGCTGCACACCATCAATCCTCGCCTTCACCCAGACCAGATCGCCTGGATTGCCAACCATGCAGAAGACCGCATGGTGTGTTTTGACTTGAGCTTTTTGCCCATCATCCAGGCCATTCATGCCAAATGCCCTCTGGTTCGCAAATGGGTGGCCTTGTGCGAGGCCAAGGCCTTGCCCACTGAAACCGGCATCCCCAACCTGGTGAGTTACGAGGCTTGGATCGAACCTGCCCCTGATCAATTCGATTGGCCCAGCTTCGACGAAAACAGTGCATCGAGCATGTGCTACACGAGTGGCACCACGGGCAATCCCAAGGCCGCCTTGTACAGCCACCGCTCCACCATACTGCATGCCTATGCGGCGGCCTTGCCCGATGTCATGAACATCTCGGCTCGCGATGCCATCTTGCCGGTGGTGCCCATGTTCCATGTCAATGCCTGGGGCATTCCCTATAGTGCGGCGGCCACCGGGGCCAAGCTGGTCTTTCCTGGTCCCGCCCTGGATGGCCAGTCGGTCTACGAATTGATTGAAGGCGAGGGCGTGACCTTCGCCGCCGGTGTGCCCACCGTGTGGCAGATGCTCCTGGGGCACATGAAGCCCAAGGGGCTCAAGTTTTCCACCTTGCAGCGCACGGTGATTGGGGGCTCGGCCTGTCCCCCCGCCATGATGGACACCTTCATGAAGGACTATGGCGTCACCGTCCTGCACGCCTGGGGCATGACCGAGTTGTCGCCGCTGGGGACGCTGGGCACCCTCAAGTTCAAGCACACGCGCTTGTCGCATGAGGACCAGCGACACATCCTGCTCAAGCAAGGCCGTTGCATTTACGGCATCGACATGAAGATCGTGGACGACGAGGGCAAGTCCCAGCCTCACGATGGCAAAGCCTTTGGCAACCTCATGGTCAAAGGCCCCTGGGTGGTGCGCGACTACTACAAGGCCGACGGCCCCAGCCCCCTGGTCGATGGCTGGTTTCCCACCGGTGATGTCGCCACCATCGACCCCGATGGCTACATGCAAATCACCGACCGCTCCAAGGACGTGATCAAGTCTGGCGGCGAGTGGATCTCGTCCATCGACATTGAAAACATCGCCATGGCGCACGAGGCTGTCGCCATGGCGGCTTGTGTGGGCATGCCCCATCCCAAGTGGGACGAGCGCCCCATTGTGGTGGTGGTCACCAAGCCCGGCGCCACCGTCACCCGCGAGGCCTTGCTGGCCTTTTACGAAGGAAAAATCGCCAAGTGGCAAGTGCCCGACGATGTGGTGTTCGTGGAGACCATCCCGCTGGGTGCCACGGGCAAGATGCTCAAAACCAAGCTGCGCGAGCAGCTCCATGGTTACCGATTGCCGGGTTTGTGAAGCCTTTTGTGGCGGTCGTCACCATGGCCTGAGCAATCTGTATTTAGAATGAATCGAACGGTCGTTCGCAGCGAGCGACCCAACCCCAAGGAGAAGGAATGACTGCACATTACGACCTTCACGGCGACGTGGCCGTGATCACCCTGGACAACCCCCCCGTCAACGGCCTGGGTTTGTCCACCCGCCTGGGCATTGCCGATGGCCTGCAAAAGGCCCAGGCCGATGCCAAGGTCAAAGCCATTGTGATCACGGGTGCGGGCAAAGCCTTTTCGGGGGGTGCCGACATCCGCGAGTTCGATACCCCCAAAGCCATCCAGGATCCCAACCTGCTGGCCCTGATTGCAGCCTTGGACCATTGCACCAAGCCCGTGGTAGCGGCCTTGCACACCGTGGCCATGGGCGGTGGCCTGGAGTTGTCGCTGGGTTGTCACTACCGCATTGCCGCCCCCGACACCCAAATTGCCTTGCCCGAGGTCAAGCTGGGCCTCATACCCGGGGCGGGCGGCACGCAGCGCCTGCCGCGCGTGTTGGGCGTGGAAGTGGCGCTCAACCTCATGGTCTCGGGCGATCCTCAGCCCGCAGCGCGCCTGGCTCAGGTGCCTGGCCAAAAACTCTTTGAGCGCATCAGCGCCAGCAAAGACAGCCTCATGGACGAGGCCCTGGCCTTGGCCCGCGACAAAGCCGATGTGCGCCCCTTGCCCCGCGTGCGCGACTTGCCCTGCAAGCACCCGCAAGCCGAGGGCTATTTCCAGTTTGCCCGCAACATGATCAAGGGGGCTTTCAAGCATTACCCAGCCCCTGCCCAGTGCGTCGATGCGGTGCAGGCCGCCACGCAAAAGCGCTTCGACGAGGGCATGACGCAAGAGCGCGAGATCTTCATGAACCTCATGTTCACCCCAGAATGCCGGGCGCTGCGACATGTGTTCCTGGCGCAGCGGGCCACCTCCAAGATTGCCGATGTGCCCAGCGACACCCCGCAGCGCAAGGTGGAGTCCGTGGCGGTGATTGGCGCGGGCACCATGGGTGGTGGCATCGCCATGAATTTCCTCAATGCAGGCATTCCCGTCACCATCGTCGAAACCAGCCAAGAGGCCTTGGATCGCGGTGTGGACACCATCCGCAAAAACTACGAGGCGCAAGTCAAAAAGGGCAAGCTCAAGCAAGACAAATACGAGCAGCGCATGGCCTTGCTCAAGCCCAGCTTGCAGATGGCCGACATTGGCAAGGCCGACCTGGTCATCGAGGCGGTGTTCGAGGAAATGGGGGTCAAGGAAAAGGTCTTCCAGCTCATCGATGCCCAGGCCAAGCCGGGCGCCATCCTGGCGTCCAACACCTCGACCCTGGACTTGAACAAGATCGCCCAGTTCACCAAGCGCCCGCAAGACGTGGTCGGTCTGCATTTCTTCAGCCCCGCCAATGTGATGAAGTTGCTCGAGGTGGTGCGTGGCTCGGCCACGGCCAAAGATGTGATGGCCACGGTCATGTCGGTGGCCAAGACCATCCGCAAAACCGCAGTCGTTTCTGGCGTGTGCGATGGCTTCATCGGCAACCGCATGATCGAGCAGTACTCGCGTCAGGCGGGCTTCCTGCTGGAAGAGGGCTGCACGCCCCAGCAAGTGGACCGTGCCATCGAGAAATTTGGCTTTGCCATGGGTCCTTTCCGCATGGGCGACTTGGCTGGCAACGACATCGGCTGGGCCATTCGCAAGCGCCGCTACGTGGAATACCCCCACGTTCGCTACAGCAAGACCGCTGACTTGTTGTGCGAGATGGGTCGCTATGGCCAGAAGGTGGGCAAAGGCTGGTATGACTACGCACCGGGCAAGCGCGATGCGCTGCCCAATGCCGACGTTGAGGCCATGATCGTCAAGCACCGCGAGTCCCTGGGCATCCAGCCGCGCAAGATCTCCGACGAGGAAATTGTCCAACGCCTGGTGTTCTCTTTGGTCAACGAGGGTGCCCGATTGCTCGATGAGGGCATTGCCGCTCGCGCCAGCGACGTGGACATGGTCTACATCACCGGCTATGGCTTTCCCCCTTACCGTGGTGGCCCCATGCACTACGCCAACCAGTTTGGTCTGTTCAACATGCTCGGTGCCATGCAGCGCTTTGCGCTCAACCCGCATGACGATGCCCAGTTCTGGCAACCCGCTCCGCTTCTTCAGCGTCTGGTCGCTGAAGGCAAATCTTTTCAGTGAGGTGATTTCATGACCCAAGCATTGATCGTTTCTACCGCCCGCACCGCCCTCACCAAAAGCTGGAAAGGCGCATTCAACATGACCCATGGAGCCACCCTGGGTGGCCATGTGGTCAAGCATGCCGTCGAGCGCGCCGGCATCGAGGCCGCCCTGGTTGAGGATGTGATCATGGGCTGCGCCAACCCCGAAGGCGCAACGGGCTGGAACATCGCCCGCCAAAGCGCGCTGGCCGCTGGTTTGCCCGTGTCGGTGAGCGGCATGACCGTCAACCGGTTTTGTTCTTCGGGGCTGCAAACCATTGCCTTGGCCGCCCAGCGCGTGCTCACGGGCGAAGGCAGCGTGTACGTGGCCGGTGGGGTTGAGAGCATTTCTTGCGTGCAGCAGGAGATGAACACCCACATGTTCAAAGATCCCAACCTTGAAGGCCTCAAGCCCGAGATCTACTGGAACATGCTGCAAACCGCCGAACAAGTTGCCAAGCGCTACGGCATTGCCCGCGAAGCCATGGACGAGTTTGGCGCCGCCAGCCAGCAAAAGGCCTGTGCAGGCTGGGAGGCGGGCAAGTTCAATGACGAGGTGGTTCCCATCACGGTCAAAGCCGGCGTCATGGACCCCACCTTCGGTCTGATTTCCAAGGAAGTCACGGTCTCGCGGGACGAAGGCATTCGCGCCGGCACCACCGCCGAGGGCATCTCCAGCATCAAGTCCGCCATGCCCGGTGGCAAGGTGACGGCGGGCAACGCCAGTCAGTTCTCTGACGGTGCAGGGGCCTGCGTGATCATGCACGAAGACGAGGTGAGCCGTCGCAACCTCAAGCCACTGGGTCGTTTCCTGGGGTTTGCAGTGGCCGGGTGCGAACCCGACGAAATGGGCATTGGCCCGGTGTTTGCCGTGCCCAAGGTGCTGCAACGCCTGGGGCTCAAGGTGAGCGACATTGATTTGTGGGAGCTCAACGAAGCCTTTGCCGTGCAGGTGCTCTACTGCCGCGACAAACTGGGCATTCCCAACGACCGCCTCAATGTGAATGGCGGTGCGATTGCCCTGGGTCACCCCTATGGCATGAGCGGCCAGCGACTCACGGGACACGCCCTCATCGAAGGCAAGCGCCGGGGTGCCAAGCGCGTGTGCGTGACCATGTGCATTGGTGGCGGCATGGGCGCCGCCGGTGTGTTCGAAGTCCTGTGAGTTCGATGGGACGCCAACCCTCCTGACTGCAGGCTGATGCCTTGAGCCCCTCACTGCGCGCCACGCTGGACTTCCTTCTTCACGACTGGTTGAGGGTGGATGTCCTCACCCAGCGTGAGCGCCATGCCGAGCACAGCCGCGAGACCTTCGATGCGGTGCTCGACACCTGTGAGCGCATCGCGCGCGAGAAGTTCGCGCCCTTCAATCGCCTGGTTGACACCGAAGAGCCGCGCGCGGTTCTGGGTGAAGACGGTGCCTTGAAAGTCATCTTGCCCCAGGCCACGCACGAAGCCCATCGCGCTTACGCGCAAAGCGGCATGCTCAGCGCAGCCCAGGACCACGAGATGGGTGGCATGCAATTGCCCTACACCCTGGAATCAGCGGCCAATGCCTTTTTTGCCATGGCCTCGGTGAGCATGGGCACTGGATTGCTCACGGTGGGCAATGCCAATTTGCTCATGGCCCATGGCACCCAGCGCCAGCGCGAGGTCTTTGCCCGCAATGCCTTTTTAGGTCGCTGGAGCGGGACCATGTGCCTGTCTGAACCTCAGGCTGGCTCGTCCCTCTCCGACATCGCCACTCGAGCGCTTGCCGATGGTCCCGACTTTGAATCCGACCCCCTGGGTCCTCGCTATCGGCTCAAGGGCAACAAGATGTGGATTTCGGCCGGCGAGCACGAGCTGAGCGAGAACATCGTTCACCTGGTGCTGGCCAAGATTGCCGATGCCCAAGGCCAGACCGTGCCGGGTGTCAAAGGCATTTCCTTGTTCATCGTGCCCAAGCGCATGGTCGATGCCCAGGGTCAGCTCACCGGGGATCGCAACGATGTGGTGCTCGCCGGACTCAATCACAAGTGCGGCTGGCGCGGCACCACCAACACCTTGCTCAACTTTGGCGAAGGTCAGTTCAAACCGGGTGGGCAAGCGGGCGCGGTGGGTTATTTGGTGGGGCAACCGGGCGAAGGCCTGGCCTGCATGTTCCACATGATGAACGAAGCCCGCATCGGCATTGGCATGGCCGCCACCATGCTGGGCTATGCCGGCTATGTGGCCAGCGTGGATTACGCCCGCCCAGGGGGAGGCAAGGACCCCAGACAAGCCCAGATCCCCATCATTGAGCATGCCGATGTCAAGCGCATGCTGCTGGCGCAAAAAAGCTATGCCGAGGGCGCGCTGGCTTTGCTGCTCTACTGTGCGCGGCTGGTCGATGAGCAGCGCACCGGGTCTGCCCAATCAGCCCGCGAGGCCCATGACTTGCTGGAGTTGCTCACCCCCATTGCCAAGAGCTGGCCCAGTGAATGGTGCCTGGAGGCCAACAGCCTGGCCATTCAGGTCCATGGCGGCTATGGCTATACCCGCGACTTTGCGGTGGAGCAGTACTGGCGAGACAACCGCCTCAACATGATCCATGAGGGCACCCACGGCATTCAGGCGCTGGATTTGCTCGGTCGCAAGGTGCGCATGAATCAGGGGCAGGGCTTTGCGGCCTTGCTCGCCCGAATGCGCGAGACTGCCCAGCGTGCGCGCGCGCATGCGCAATGGGTGGACTGTGCACAGGCGCTTGAGACGGCGCTGGCGGATTGGTCCAGTGCCACGCAAGCCGCTTGGGAGGGCGACGATGCGCAAGCCAGCCTGGCCAATGCGGTGCCGTATTTGCAAGCCGCCGGGCATGTGGTGCTGGCCTGGATTTGGCTGGATGTGGCCCTGACCGTGACTGCGATGCCAGCCTCAGCCGCCGCTCAAGGGCGAATCTCGTGCGCGCAGTACTTTTTCCGATACGAGCTGCCCAAGATCCAGGCGTGGCTGTCGGTGGTGCGCCACCGTGACACCACGTGCATGGACATGCCCCTGGATGGCTTTTAATGTCATCTGACCCCATTTTTTAATCTCTGGTTTTTCATCATGACGCCACGCACTGTTCACCAACTCTTCAACCTTCAGGGCAAGACGGCTCTGGTCACGGGCGGCTCTCGCGGCCTGGGTTTGCAAATGGCGCATGCTCTGGGTGAGGCCGGTGCACGGCTCATCCTCAGCTCGCGCAAGGCGGCCGATTTGGAAGAGGCCACCCGCGAGTTGAAGGCCGCCGGCATCGATGCGAGCTGGATTGCCGCCGATGGCCAGAGTGAAGCCGACATGCAGCGCCTGGCCGATGAGGCCATCGCCCGCTTGGGGCGGGTGGACATCCTGGTCAACAACGCGGGCGCAGCCTGGGGCGCCCCTGCGGAAGACCATCCCATCGATGCCTGGGACAAGGTGATGGACCTCAACGTGCGCAGCTACTTTGTGCTGAGTCAGCGCATCGCCAAACAGTCCATGATCCCCCATGGGGGCGGCAGCATCATCAATACCGCCAGCATCGCAGGCCTGGGCGGCAACCCCAAGGGCATGACCACCATTGCCTACAACACCTCCAAGGGCGCAGTGATCAATTTCACCCGCGCGCTCGCAGCCGAATGGGGTGCGCACCACATCCGCGTCAATGCGGTCTGTCCCGGCTTTTTCCCCAGCAAGATGACGGCGGGCACGCTCAAGGCCATGGGGGAAGACAAATTGGCTCAGCACGCGCCCCTGGGCCGCCTGGGTGACGATGAAGACCTCAAGGGCTTGACCCTGCTGTTTGCCAGCGACGCGGGCAAGCACATCACTGGCCAGTGGATGGCGGTCGATGGCGGCGTGAGCATCATCACCGGCGGCTGAAGATGAGCGACACGTCGCCCTTGCCCGGTCCCTACAACGGGTTTTCATTCGAGATCCCCTTTGTTCTCGATCTGGGCTTTGAGTTGCATGCCTTTGCCGATGGCGTGGCGCGCTTGCTCTTCAAACCCCGAGCCGAGCACCTCAACTCATTTGAAGTGGTGCATGGCGGTGCGCTCATGACTTTGCTGGATGTGGCCATGGCCAATGCCGCGCGCAGTGTTGACCCGGACTTTGGTGTGGTGACCATCGAAATGAAAACCACCTTTTTGCATCCCGCCCAAGGCGTGCTGACTTGCACGGGCGAGTTGATGCACCGCACCCGCCAGCTGGCCTTCACCGAAGCCAGGGTGCGCGATGAACAAGGCCGGGTGTGCGCCCATGCCACGGGCACCTTCCGCTATGTGCCCAGGCCAGATCATGGTGCGGCCGGACAACCCCGTCGTCCTGCCACCGACTGAAACCCCTTTTTTAAACGGAGACCTCCATGTCCCTCAACGGTCAAATCGTGCTCAAAGAACGCCCCCGTGGCGAGGCCAAGGCCTCGCATTTCGAGTACCGCGAAGCGCCCATTCCCAGCCCCCAGGCGGGGGAGGTGGTGGTCAAACACCACTTCCTGAGTCTGGACCCCTACATGCGGGGTCGCATGGACGAGTCCAAGAGCTATGCCGCGCCGCAAAACCTGGGCGAGGTCATGATTGGGGGCACGGTGGGTGAAGTGGTGGCGTCCCAAAGCCCCTTGCTCAAGGTCGGCGACCGCGTGGTGGGCATGGGCGGCTGGCAGCACTATGCCTGTTCCAGCGCCAAAGCTTGGCGGCGCATTGAAGACGACCGCGTGCCCCTGAGCCATTACCTGGGTGCGGTGGGCATGCCGGGCGTCACGGCCTGGATGGGTCTGGTTCGCATCATCGAGCCCAAGGCCGGCGAGACCATCACCGTGAGCGCCGCCTCGGGTGCGGTGGGCTCGGCTGTGGGCTTTCTGGCCAAGCAGCGTGGCTGTAGGGTGGTGGGCATTGCGGGTGGCGCCGACAAGTGCCGCTACGTCGTAGACGAATTGGGCTTTGATGATTGCGTGGACTACAAGCAATACAGCGATGTGATGGGCTTGTCCAAAGCCCTCAAGGTCGCTTGCCCCAACGGCATCGACGGTCACTTTGAAAACGTGGGCGGGCGTGTCATGGATGCGGTGATGATCCGCACCAACGCCTTTGCCCGTCTGGCTGTGTGCGGGATGATTGCCGGCTACAACGGCGAGCCCATTCCCATGCAGTACCCGCAACTCATCCTCACCAACCGGCTCAAAGTGCAAGGCTTCATCGTGAGCGAGCACATGGACGTGTGGCCGGGCGCTCTCAAGGAACTGGCAGCGGCCGTGGGCAGTGGGCAGTTCCGCCCGCGCGAAACCGTGGCGCACGGGCTCAAGAGTGCCCCCGAGGCCTTTTTGGGCTTGCTCAAGGGTGCCAACTTTGGCAAGCAAGTGGTCAACCTTCTGGAGAACCCGGCATGAGCGAACTCATTCTTCACCACTACCCCACCTCACCCTTTGCCGAGAAGGTGAGGGCCGTCATGGGCTTCAAGCAATTGAGTTGGCGCAGCGTTCACATCCCCATGATCATGCCCAAGCCCGATGTGGTGGCGCTCACCGGGGGCAACCGTCGCACGCCCATTTTGCAAATCGGTGCCGATGTGTATTGCGACACGGCGCTCATCTGCGACGAGCTCGAACGCATCGCGCCCGCGCACACGCTCTACCCCAAAGGTCAGGAAGGTCTGGCAAGGGTGGTTGCCCAATGGGCAGATGACCTGGTGTTTGGTCCTGCCATGGCCTACAACTTCCAGCCCGCAGGGGCTGCCGAGGTGTTTGCTGGGGCTGATCCGGACTGGGTCAAGGCGTTTGGCGAAGACCGCAAGGCCATGCGCGCAGGTGCGCCCCGCATGATGCCCGCCGATGCCACGCCCACTTACGACCAGTACCTCAGCCGCCTTGAAGACATGCTGGGCGGACATGACTTTTTGTTGGGTGATCAGGCCAGCCTGGCCGACTTTGCGGCCTACCACCCGGTGTGGTTCACCCTCAACAAAACCCCCAGCCTGGCTGGGCTCATCAATGGCAGGCACAGGGTGCGGGCCTGGAGCATGCGCATGGCTGGCCTGGGGCACGGCAACGACACGGACTTGAGCTCAGCCCAGGCCTTGGAGATCGCCCGCGCGGCCACGCCCCAGCCTGTGGATGCGCTGCCTTTTGTGAATCACCATGGCCTGGCTTTGGGTACCACCGTGTCGGTGCGCGCTGTGAATTTCGGGCTGGAGGACAGCGTGGGGGAACTCGTGGCCGCCACGTCCTCGCGCTATGTGATCCGCCGCAGCGATGAGCGCGCCGGGGTGGTCCATGTGCATTTCCCCCGTGTGGGATTCATTCTGAACAAGGCGGGTTGATCCATGGCTCAAGTTCTCCAAGCCGGCCATGTGGCGGTGATCACAGGTGCGGGTTCAGGCTTTGGTCTGGCGTTGGCCCGCTTGCTGGCGCAACGCCAGATGAAGCTGGCGCTGTGGGACGTGCAGGCCGATGCCCTCAACCAGGCCAAGGCCGAGCTCACTGCGCTGGGTCATGAGGTCATGGCGCACCAGGTGGATGTGTCGCAACCCGAGGCCGTGCAAGCCGCCGCGAAAGCCGTCTTGGCCCAATGGGGCGCACCCCACTTTGTGTTCAACAACGCTGGCGTGGCCGCAGGGGGCCTGATCTGGGAAACCAGCCTCAGTGACTGGCAATGGGTGATGGGCGTGAACGTGAATGGGGTCATCCATGGGGTTCAGCAATTTGTGCCTGCCATGCTGGCTCAGGCCAAGACCCAGCCAGGCTATCGGGGTCATGTCGTCAATACCGCCAGCATGGCGGGTTTGCTCACCCCACCCAACATGGGGGTCTACAACGTGAGCAAGCATGCGGTGGTGGCACTCACCGAAACCCTTTATCAGGACCTCAAGCTGGTCACCGACCAGGTCAGTGCCAGTGTGCTGTGCCCCTACTTTGTGCCCACGGGCATCAGCCAAAGCCACCGCAATCGCCCGGATCAGGCGCCCGAGCCCACCTTGAGCCAGCGCATTGGCCAGGCCATGAGCGACAAGGCCGTGGGCAGTGGCAAGGTGAGCGCGAGCGACGTGGCGCGCCTGGTCGTCGAGGCGGTGGACGAGGGTCAGTTCTACATCTACAGCCACCCTCAGGCCTTGGGCAATGTGGAGCAACGCATGCAGGCCATCGTGCGCGGCGACAACCCGCCTGACCCCTTCGCCAGCAAACCCGAGATTGGTCAATCCTTGCGCGACGCCCTCAGGGTCTGATCGTTGGTTTTGGGCATGGGGGCGCACAGAGCCCGTCAAGGCCTCAGAGTGCACGCCCCATGGTGATGTGATCGATGCCAGCCTCTTCAAAGGGCTGGCCTTGAGCCACAAAGCCGCTGCGCTCGTAAAAGCCCTCAGCCGTGCGCTGAGCGTGCAGGATCACGCGCTGGTCGCCGCGCTCGCGTGCCGCCGTCATCAAGGCCTCCAAGACCTCGCGCCCAAGACCCGTGCCCCGCAGGGGTTGCGACACGGCCATGCGGCCAATGCGCGACACACCGTCTTGCGCGGGCAAAAGCCGACCAGTGGCGACGGGCATGCCCAGGCGGTTGGTCATCAGGGCATGGACGCAATGCGCGTCCTGCTCGTCGAGCTCCAGGTCCGCCGGGACTTTTTGTTCCTGAACAAACACCTCCATGCGAAGGGGGCTGGCCAGGTCGCGCACCGCTGCCCAAGGCCCCAGTGTCAGGCTGGCCATGGCTTGACCCTGATCGTGAGCGGACAGGATGTCTTTGAGGGCTTGCGGCATGGGCTTGGAGGTTTGCGTGGTGGGGTCGGCAAACACATAAACCAGCTCACCCGCGACCAGCAACTGGCGGTCGCGGAAGATGCCGCCCGTGAGCACCATGGACGAGTTGCCAATGCGGGTGCAACGCAGCCCCACCTCGAGCACCTCGTCGTAGCGCGCCGAGCCCTTGTAGGTGAGGCTGGACTTGACCACATACAAGTCACCCTCGAGCCGATGCATGCTGGGGTAGTAGGGCAGGGCCAGATCGCGCCAAAAGTCCGCCACTGCGGTGTCCAGATACATCAGGTAGTGGCCGTTGAACACAATGTGCTGCATGTCCACTTCAGCCCAGCGCACCCTGAGGCGATGGAAAAAACGAAAGTCCTGCCACTGGGGCAGGGCATGGGTATCGCTCATCAAATGTCCTCCAGCAAGGGGTAGGGCAGACCGTGCAGGGTCATCGCTGGTCCATCGGCCTGCCCCAGGCTGAGCTGCGGCAAGGCCATGGCCTCGGTTTGCACACACACCAGCGCCACATGGGGCAAACCATCTGCACAGGGGGGCGCTGACTGCACCACCACGCCCACGGGCTCACGCGCTTGGCCGGGCTCATACACCTCGTCACCCGGATGCAGGGGCAAGGCGGCGCTGGCGCGCACCGTGCGGCGCTTGATGGCGCCACGAAACTGGCTTCTGGCCACCACCTCCTGGCCGGGATAGCAGCCCTTTTTGAAACTCACCCCACCCACAGATTCGAAGTTGAGCATTTGCGGCACAAAGGCCTCGGTGTGCAGGGCAGGGACATGGGCAATACCCGAGGCCACCTCAGCCCAATCCCAGGTGTGGGGCGGCGCCATCGTGAGGTCATTGGGCAGGGGCTGCGAGCTGGGGCAAAGCAGCAGCAGGCGGGGGCACTGGGGTGCGGGTGGCAAGACAGTGGCCACGCAGGACGACGGCCAGGGGGCGACCTTGTCAAGGCAGGTCCAGGCTGGCGCATCCGCAGGCAGACCGGCTGCTGCCAGCGTGGCGCTGGCCGTATGACCCACGGCGCCCCAGACTTGCCAGTCGGCGCTGGCGTCGGTCAGCGTCACCTTGGCGCGCAACACAAAAAGCGACAAACGCTTGCGCATGGGCTCCACCAAATCTCGCGGCAGCACCAAATTCCACTGGCGTTGGCCTGGGTCTTGGCCCTCCTCCACAGGGATGGCCACCACGCTGGCCAGCATGCGCCCCTTGGGCGAGCAATAGGCCGCCAGCCGGGCAGTGTGGGCGGGCACCAGCAGGAAATCCTGGCTCAGCTGTTGTTGCAAAAAGGTCGCCGCATCGGCGCCCCTGACCTGGATCACGCCCCAGTCGTGCAGGGCTGACCATCCTTGGCAAGTCATTGATGTGAACATGCCCGCATTATGATTCCCCAGACTTGGACCTCCTGGTGTTTGGGCCAATGACCACAGAAAGTTGAGACGCGCATGGGCAGGATTTGGCGATGGGGATTGGGCAGTGCAGTTGGCCTGGTGCTGGTGTGCGCTGCGGGGATGGCGGCCTGGCTGTTCATGCCGCTCCCCCTTCGCAGCCCCACTCTCGATCTGGCCATCGAACCGGGCACCAGTGTGCGCCAGATGAGCCAGCTGATCGTGCAATCCGGGGTGGACACCGACGCCGATTGGCTGTGGCTGATGTTTCGACTCAGCGGTCAGTCCCGTCAACTCAAGGCGGGCAATTACGAATTGCAGCAAGGGGTGTCCCCATACGACCTGCTCAAAAAAATTGCCACGGGGGATGAGGACCTCAAGCGGCTCACCGTGGTCGAAGGCTGGACCTTCAAGCAAATGCGCGAGGCCATGGACAAGGCCAGCGATTTGAAGCACGAAACCCAAGGCCTGAGCGACGAGGCCCTCATGACCCGCCTGGGTCGCGCGGGTGTGCCCGCAGAAGGGCGCTTCTATCCCGATACCTACGCCTACGGCAAGGGCAGCAGCGACTGGTCTTTGCTCGCGCGTGCGCTCAAGGCCATGGATCACAAAATCGAGCAGGCCTGGGCGCAGCGCACCAGTGCCAATGTGCTCACCACGCCCGAACAGATGCTGATCCTGGCCAGCATCATCGAAAAGGAAACCGGGCGGCGCGAAGACCGGGGCATGGTCTCCAGCGTGTTTCACAACCGCCTGAACATCGACATGCCCTTGCAAACTGACCCCACGGTCATCTATGGTCTCTTTGACCAGTACCAGGGGCGTTTGCGTCGCGCCGACCTGATGCAGGACCACCCCTGGAACACCTACACCCGCAAAGGCCTGCCGCCAACCCCCATCGCCTTGCCCGGCTGGGCCTCCCTCAAGGCCGCCGTTGCGCCCAGCACCAGCAAGGCGCTTTATTTCGTGGCGCGCGGCGATGGCAGCAGCGTCTTCAGCGAGACCTTGCAGGCGCACAACCAGGCGGTGGATGAGTTCATTCGCCGCAAACCCCGCCCAGCCGATGACGATCGCTCGGATCGCTCTCGCTAAGGGGTGAATGGGTCACAATGCATCCATGAGCAAAGGCATCTTCATCAGTTTTGAAGGCATTGACGGGGCAGGCAAGTCCACCCACATCCAAGGCTTGGCCGAGGCCTTCACCCAACAAGGTCGCACCGTCACCCTCACGCGCGAGCCCGGTGGCACCCAGTTGGCCGAGGCCTTGCGCGAGATGCTGTTGCACCAACCCATGGATGCCTGGAGCGAGGCGCTGCTGGTCTTTGCCGCCCGGCGTGACCATCTGGTCAAAGTGATCGCACCCGCCCTGCAGCGGGGCGAGGTGGTGCTGTGTGATCGCTTCACCGACGCCACCCATGCCTATCAGGGCGGTGGTCGTGGCTTGCCCAGCCAGTCGTTGGATGCGCTGGAGCAGGGGGTTCAGACCTTGGACGGCCGCGGCTTTTTGGAGCCCGACCTCACCTTGTGGTTTGAGCTCCCCCCCGAGGTGGCTGCCCAGCGGTTGACTGGGGCGCGCCTGCCAGACCGCTTTGAAGCCCAGCCTTTGGCGTTTTTTCAGGCTGTCCACCAGGGCTATGAGCAGCGCGCCCAGGCGGCACCTCAGCGCATCCGCCGCATTGATGCATCGGCCAGCCGTCATCAGGTCTGGCAGCAAATCACCCGCTTGCTGGTGCAAAAGGGTTGGCTGTCCATCATGGTTCCCGTGCCCGCAGCCCTGCAAATTCAATCCTCATGAGTTCCACCCTGGCCGATTGGTTGAAACCCGTGAGCGCCAGCCTGAGCGTGAGCCAGGCGCATGCGTGGCTCATTGCCGGCTCAGGCGCTCAAGGCCAGTTGGAGTTGGCCCTGGCGGTGGCCAAGGCCTCGCTGTGCCACGACGATGCAGCTCGCCAAAGCGGGCAGGGCTGTGGGGCCTGTCCCAGCTGCCATCAGTTCGACCTCAAGACCCATGCCGACCTCAAGGTGATCTTGCCCGAGGTCCTGGGGCTGGAAACGGGCTGGCCGCTGGAAAACGCTGCTGCGCGTGATGTGGAGAAGAAAAAGCGCAAGCCTTCCAGCGAGATCCGCATCGATGCGGTGCGCGAGTTGCTGGCGTTTTGCCAGCTCACCCCCAGTGGACCGCGCGATAAGGTGGTGGTCCTGCATCCTTGCGAACGGCTCAATACCGCATCGGCCAATGCCTTGCTCAAGACCCTGGAGGAGCCGGGCGAGCGTACCCGCTTCATCCTGACCACGCAGGCCGAATCGCGCCTGTTGCCCACTGTGAAAAGCCGTTGCCTCATTCACCGCCTTGCTGTGCCCAGCCCCGATCAAACCCTGAGCTGGCTCCAGGCGCAGGGCGTTGAGCACGATGCAGCCGCTTTGCTGCGCGCCGCCGGGGGGCAGCCCGAAGCGGCCTTGGCCCTTCATCAGGCGGGCTGGAATGCCCAGCGCTGGTCTGGCTTGCCCAAGGCCATCCGCGCTGGCGATGTGCAGGCTTTGTCCGATTTACCCATGCCCGAGGTGGTGGGCCTGCTCCAAAAGATCTGCCACGACACCCTGGCCTTGGTGCACGGCGGTGAACCGCGTTTTTTTGCGCCTCAGGATTTGCCGACCAAAGCCCATGCGTGGCGACTCGCCCAATGGGCGCGCGCCTTGAACGACACAGCACGCCATGCCCAACACCCTTATCATGCGCCCCTCATGCTCGACGCCCTGGTGAGCCAGGCTCAGCGTGCATTGCAGGACTCGCATGTTCATTGATTCCCACTGCCATTTGAATTTCCCCGAGCTGGTGAGCCGGCTGGGCGACATCCGCCGCGAGATGGCCTTGGCGCAAGTCAGCCATGCCCTGCTCATCAGCACCCAGGTAGAGACCTTTGACGACGTGCACGGCCTGGCCATGGCGCACGACAATTTTTGGTGCACGGCCGGTGTTCATCCGGACGAGGAGGGCGTGACCGAGCCCAGTGAAGACCAATTGCTGGCCATGGGCTCCAGGCCCAAAGTGGTGGGAATTGGCGAAACCGGTCTGGATTACTACCGCTTGGGTGACCGCAGCCTTGCCGACATGGCCTGGCAACGCGATCGTTTTCGACGCCACATCCGGGTGGCACAGGCCTTGAGGTTGCCCCTGGTCATTCACACCCGCGCATCCTCCGACGACACCCTGGCCATCCTCAGGGAAATGGGCGAGGACGGTCAAAGCGCCCAGGCGGTGGGTGGGGTGTTTCACTGCTTCACCGAATCCATGACCGTGGCCAAAGCGGCGCTGGAGCTGGGGTTCATGCTCTCGTTTTCGGGCATCGTGACCTTCAAGAATGCCAAGGACTTGCAAGAGGTGGCTCAATGGGCGCCGCTGGACCGCATGCTCATCGAGACCGACAGCCCTTACCTGGCGCCCGTGCCGCACCGCGGCAAGCTCAACACCCCAGCCCTGGTGCCCCATGTGGCGCAACAGATTGCCCAGCTCAAAGGCCTGACGGTGCAAGCGGTGGCCGAGGCCACTCGTGCCAACTTTGCCCGGCTTTTTTCCAAGACTCAGCTTCATGAAATACATTAAATATTTCATTTTCAGTGTTGTTTTTATTGGTTTTTCTGTGGTCAAAGCGGGCTCTTATGAAGACTTTCTGAATGCCTTTGTATTTGACAAAGCCGAGGTTGTCCAAGCCTTGCTGGAGCGTGGGTTTGAGGCCAATGGCGTGGATGAGCAGGGCAATCCGGCCTTGGTCAAGGCGGTCATCACGCCTGCCCCTCGCATCTTTCAGGTCTTGCTCAATTGGCCCAAAACCGACGTCAATGCAGTGAACCCCCAAGGCGAATCTGCACTCATGCTGGCCGCGATTCAGGGGCGTTTGGACTGGGTCAAAGCCCTCATTGCCCGCGATGCCGATGTCAACATGCCGGGTTGGACCCCGTTGCACTATGCCGCCAGCAAAGGGCACATCGAGGTGATGCGCGAGCTCATCGAGAACCACGCCTACATCGATGCGGAGTCTCCCAACGGTACCACCCCCTTGATGATGGCTGCCTATTATGGAGGGTCTAGAGCGACCAAACTGCTGCTCGAAGAGGGGGCAGACCCTCGATTGAAGAATCAGAAAAATTTAAGCGCTCTTGATTTTGCTTATAGCGGCCCACACAAGGAGGCTTATGAATATGTTCAGGCGTTTACCCGTGAGATCAAACCCTGACCAACACATCTGGCCAGGAGGAATTCAATTTGAGTCAGTGGGCTGTGTTATGTACATATATCGATGAGACACCCAACGAGGCAGGCCATCACCAAACCAATGAGGTGGATTCGCACAATGTGCCCGTTCGCCACTTCGGCATGGTGCTGACCATGGACCAATGGCAGAGCTTGGCCGACAAGCTGCGTGCGGTGGGCACACGGTTTGTCATCGAGCCCTACATCCGCTTCAAGGGTGAAGTGGGCGAGCAAGCCACCATGTTCCTGTTGGACCCCTGTGGCAACGCCCTGGAGTTCAAGGCCTTTGCCGATCCCTCCAGGCTCTTTGCCAAATGATCCAGTGGATTTGTTGGTTTACATAATACAAATTGTGGATTAAGCGGCTTTGTCTTTGGGCTTGAACTGCAAGGCCTTGTATTCCAGGAATTCCTCGAATCCATACACCCCGTTCTCGCGGCCATTGCCAGACTGCTTGTAGCCGCCAAATGGTGCTCGGGCATTGAACGGCGCGCCGTTGATGTCCACCTGGCCCGTGCGGATCTTGCGCGCCACAGCCACTGCGTGGTCTTCATCGCGGCTCCACACGCCGCCACCGAGGCCATATGGCGTGTTGTTGGCGATGCGGATGGCTTCTTCTTCGTCCTGATATGTCAGCACCACCAGGACCGGACCAAAGATTTCTTCACGGGCCAAGGTGTGCTGCGGCTGAACGCGAATGGCTGTGGGCTGGACGAAATAGCCTTTCTCAAAAGCCGGACGCTCAGGTCCACCCACAATGAGCTCGCCACCTTCGGCCAGGCCTTTTTCGATCATGGCCAGCACGCGGTCGCGCTGTGTGGCGCTCACCAGTGGACCGAGTCGCGTGTTCTCATCCAGGCTGGGTCCGAGGGTGAGCTTGCGGATGGCCTGGGCAATCAGCGGTTTGGCTGCTTCATATTGATCCTGAGGCAACAACAACCGGGTGTGCGCCGAACAGGTCTGGCCGCTATTGAGCATGCAGGCATTCACCGTGCCTTTGATGGCCGCTTCAAGGTCTGCATCGGGCAAGACCAGGCTGGCCGACTTACCCCCCAATTCCAGTGCCACGCGCTTGATGGTTTGCGCTGCCAGCTCGCCAATGCGACGACCCGCACGGGTCGATCCCGTGAAGCTCACCATGTCCACGGCCGGATGGCTGACCATCAATTCACCCACCTCGGGACCGGTGCCATGCACCAGGTTAAACACACCGGGTGGGAAGCCCGCTGCCTCGATGATTTCGGTGAGCAAAATGGCGTTCAAGGGTGCGATTTCCGAGGGCTTGAGGATGACCGTGCAGCCCGCAGCCAGGGCTGGCGCGACCTTGAGAGTGATTTGATTGAGCGGGAAATTCCAGGGGGTGATGCAGCTCACTACACCAATGGCTTCACGAACCACAAGAGAGTTGCCCACGGTCTCTTCCCATTCGAAAGCCCTGGCCACTTTGGCGGCGTTGCTCCAATTGAAGATGGGGCCGCCCACCTGGATCATGTTGGCCATTTTCAGTGGCATGCCCACCTCGTTGGCAATGGTCAGCGCCATGTCATCGGTTCTGGCCTTGAGGCCGGCCACCACTTTGTCGATCAGGGCGCACCGCGCCTCGACCGGGGTTTGCGACCAGCTGTCAAACGCACGGCGTGCGGCCACGATGGCCTGCTCGGTCTGGCTGGTGGACGCACTCACCAGTTCGGCCATGACCTCCTCGGTGCTGGCGTTGTGCACGGGCATGCGGCATTCGCCCTGCCCGGCCACCCATTTACCATCGATGAAGTGAGGTTGATCCAACTTCATGTTTAACTCCTAACTATTTGAAATTCAACAAAAATTCAATGCATTTCGCCCCAGAGGATCAAGGCTTCCTGACCCTGGATGGCCACATCCACCTTGGCCCCAAAAGGCAAGCAGACTTTGGTGGGCACATGGCCAAATGGCAGGCCACACACCACGGGCGTGCGGGTTTGGCTGCGCAACCAGGCCACCACTTTGGACATGTTAAAGCCTCGGTCCAAGGCATGGAGCTGGTACTGGGTGAACTGCCCCAGCACAATCAATTGCTGGGCATGCAGCACCCCGGCGTGCAAGAGTTGGCTGAGCATGCGCTCAATGCGATAGGGATGCTCACCCACATCTTCCAAAAAGAGCACGCCCTTGTTGACTTTGGGAAAGTGCGGCGTGCCCATGAGGGCGGTGAGCACAGCCAGGTTGCCGCCCCACAGGGTGGCCCGGCGAGCCAGCTGCGAATCTTTTGGCAATGCGTCTGGTGAGGGGTGATCTGCCCGCTTGAGTCGCCAGCCCGTGCCCTCGCCTTGATGATTCATCACATCTTCGAAACAGGCCAGGGTGATCTCGTCCGGGACCTCTGCGCCCAAGTCAGCCACCACAGAAACCCCTGCCCAGCTCAAAGACCGCTTGGATTGCCACAGCCCACACTGAAAGGCGGTGAAGTCGCTAAAGCCCATCCACTGAGTTCCCTTGTGGATGGAGGCCTGGATGGCCGCATAGGGCAAACGGTCGACGATGCGGGTGATGCCATACCCTCCCCGGCTGATGAGCACCCCATCGGCTCCGCTGGCGGCTGCGCGGGCAAAGGCCGCGATGCGCTCCTCGTCGCTACCGGCAAACCGCTCATGGCGCGACAAGGCACTGGGGTCCACTTCCACCTCATGCCCCATTTTTCGCAGGCGGGACAGCCCCCGCTTGAAGCTGGCCTTGTCGGTCACCGCCCCGGCAGGGGAAAAAACATAGATGTGCGCCATGCTCAGGACTTTCCTTCTAGGGGCTGGAAATGCATCAGCGCCTGCCGGGCGAGGGCTTGAGCCTGATCCCGACCACAGTCGGGCACAAAGTGTCCTACATGGGGCAAAACCTCGGGCTCTGGCATGCCCCGGATGAGGCTGTGCAAATGCCGCATGGGTGCCTCACCCAGGACCGGGTCTGCCCCACCAATGGTCATCAGGGAACGCCCTGTCCATTCGTTTTGCCAGAAATCGCGCGCCTGACGCGACCACACCACGCCCGGTTGATCGGGCTCATGGGGCAGCAACTCGGCAAAGACCTTGGTGGCCGCACGATGCCCCATGTCGACAAAAGGCGCGTTGTAGGCCTGCGCTTCGGCCGCCGTGGTGTCGGCGCGTGCCCTTTGCATCAGCCGCCCGATGTCAAAGGCGGGTTTGTCGCGACACATTTGGCGCCAGGCCACAAAGCCCGGCGTGAGGGGGCGATCTGCGGTGGCCAGCCAGGTGTTCATGGCCCACAAGCCCACAAAACGCTGGGGTTGAGCCATGGGCAGGGTGAGGCCAAAGATGCCGCCCCAGTCCTGGACCACCAGCACCACGCGCTCAGCATTCAGCTCGTCGAGCCACTCCAAGAGGATGTGTCGGTGTGCTTCAAAGGAATGCCATTCGGTTTTCTTGGGCTTGTCACTTTTGCCAAACCCCACGAGGTCGGGCGCCAAAACCCGGTGACCTGCAGCCAGCAAGGGCGGGATCACATGCCGCCAGAGGTAGCTCCAGGTGGGGTTGCCATGCAGCAGCACCCAGGTCAGGGGGGCATTGTCCGGGCCTTCATCGATGAAATGCATGCGCAAGCCCTTGAGGCTGGGCAAATGATTCATGTAGCGCGGCGCCCAGGGGTAATCGGGCAGGCCTTCAAAGGCCGAGTCGGGTGTGCGCAAAGCGTGGTCGGGCAAGGGCATGGGGCGTGTGCTCCGTTGAAATTCGCGGCGTGCGCGGAAGAATTCGGTCATCAAGGCTTGGGCAGCCTGGGCTTGCACGCCACGGGTGACCGCAGGCAAGGGCAAGCGATCGTGTCCAGCCTGATGCGGCCAGGAGTTCACCGCACCCGTGCGGGGCTCGTCGCACCCATACACCAGCCGCCGGATGCGCGCATGACCCAGCGCACCCAGGCACATTGCACAGGGCTCGACGGTCACATACAGATCGCAGTCATCGAGGCGGTAGTTGCCCAGGCGCTGGGCTGCATCCCGCAAGGCCTGAATTTCGGCATGGGCAGTGGGATCGTGGCGGCCAATCGGGGCGTTGTGCCCCTGCCCCACCACCTGCCCCTGGTGCACCACCACCGCGCCCACGGGGACTTCGCCGTGTGCCGCTGCGGCTTGCGCCTGAGCCAGCGCCAGGTCCATGAACTGCGCGTCAGACCCACTCATCCCACCATCCCCAGCGTCTTCATCCATTGCGCCAGTTCGCGCTCGGCCTCGCTGCCTTGCTCGTAGAGGGCGTGCATGGCGGCATGGGATTCCTTGCGATGCTGGTTGAGTTTGAATTTGGTTTTGACTTCGAGCACCTCGAAGTGATAGGCCTCGATGGCCTCCAGCATGCGCTCGGTGTAATCGTTGGGCAAGCCGCGCCACTGCTGGGCATAGGGCGGATGATGGTCGCCAATGAGTTGCTTGAGCAAGGCGTCCTTGGCCGCCTCGCCTTCGAGGCGCTGCGCCCTCACGCGCAAGACCACCACCAGATAACTCCAGGTGGGCACGCGCAATGTGTCCTTGTACACCGTGGTCGGCATGAAAGCATGCGGGCCTGTGAACACCAGGGTGGCCTGGGGTGCGTGGTGCAGCAGGTCCACATGGGGATTGGCCTTGGCCAGATGACCCAATAGCGAGGCGGGTGCATCGCCCTCTGGCAAGACATCGATGTGCATGGGCAACCATGACAGCATCGGCAAGCCCTGGGCATCCACAGAAATCAACTGCCCCAGCGGGTGCTGGCGAATCAGGGTCCACGCATGCTCAGGCGCCTCGAACTGCTTGGGCAAATACATGGCTCAGGCTTTCAAGGCTTGATGTAGGCAAAGGCCGCGAGTTTGTTGCCGTCGAGGTCGCGAAAGTAGGCCATGTAATAGCGATCACCCCGCAGGCCGGGCGCACCTTCGTCCTTACCACCCAGCGCCATGGCTTTGGCATGCAAGGCCTCGACCTGCTCCTTGCCCTTGGCCGTCAAGGCCACCATGGTGCCGTTGCCAGGGACGGCCGCTTGACCGTCGTAGGGGGTGAGGACCATGAACATGGGTTGCTTGGGGTCGATCCCAAACATCAGGCTGCGGTCGCTGGCGTTCATGAGCTTGGCGCCGAGGACCTCGAACAGGGGTTCGTAAAAGCGACGGGCGCGGTCCAAGTCATTGGTGCCCACACAGGTGTAGCTGATCACAAGCGTCTCCTTTGAAGAAGGAATCAATGTAACTCAGCTTGTACAAAAAAATAACCCGGACCACAGGCGCGGACCGGGTTCATGTGCAGTTGCGTCAAGCCCCCCATCGGGGCTCAGATCTCAGGCCGCGTGCTGTCCGAATTGCCGGGAGTGCACCAGGCGTGGGGTGCGCACTGGAGAGAGCGAGTCCACCCAGCGCACCATGCGGGGCAGGCAGACCTTTTCCAGGTCATAGAAGGTCTGGACCTTGCGGCGTGCCGCCTGACCCAGCTTTTCGCGCAGGGGCGCGTTTTCCAGCAACTGGATCACTTTTTCGGTCAGGGTTTCGGGCTCAAAGAACGGCGTGAGCAAACCGTTCTCGCCATCTTTGATGAACTCTTGTACGGGGGCAGTGTCACTGCCCACGATGGCGCAGCCTGCGCTCATGGCCTCGAGCAAGCTCCAGCTGGCCACAAAGGGATAGGTCAGGTAGACATGAACCCGGCTGATTTGCAGGAACTGGATGAACTGAGCATGGGGCAGGTTGGGCAGGAAATGCACCCGCGTCCAGTCCTGCTCGTCGATCAGGGGGCGAACCTCCTCCATGAACACCGATTTCCAGGTCTTGCCTTCTGGCGGGCGGCGACCGTAGCTGGTGCCCTCGCCACCCACGATCACCACATGTGCGCGTGGGCGAGCCTTGAGCAGGCTGGGCAACGCGCGCATGAACACGTGGTAGCCACGGTAGGGTTCGAGGTTGCGGTTGGCGAAGGTGATCACCTCGTCGGTGCGCGAGAGCAGCTTGCCGGGCGCAACCTGCAAGCGCGCCAAGGGGAAAGGCGCGATCTGTTTGGTGTCGATGCCATCGTGCAAGACCTTGATCTTGGTCCTGAAGGGATAGGGATAAGTGTCAGCCTGGAAATGCGTGGGCGAGACAGCGCCATCGGCCAGCTCGAAGTGCATCATGTTGTTGAGGTTTTTCAGGCGCAAACGGCAGGCGTCGCCCGCATCGTCCACCGAAAACTCGGGGTCAAAGCCCACATCCTGGCCATGTTCGTTGTAATTGAATTCGCAATACAAGCCCAGTCGGGTCTCGGGCCAAACGTCCTTGATGAACAGGCTCTCGCCCCAGCCGGGGTGCGCCACAACCACATCGGGCTCAAAGCCAGCGGCTTTGAGTTCCATGCCCTTGCGAAACACGGCTTCGCCACGGATGACCTTGGTCTCCATGTCCAGCACCCAGGGGTGAACGCCCTGGGCGGTTCCCTTGGTGGGCATGTAGCTGTGCATCACCACGCCTTGCCATTGGGCAGGCACTTCCTTTTTCATGACCAGGGCATGGACCTCATGTCCATCGCGCACCAAGGCCGGGCCAAGGTGCAAAAACTGTCCAGGGAAGTTTTGGTGAATGAGCAGGATTTTCATGATCATTGACTCACAAGATTTCGAATGGAATCGTCAAAAGGACGAACAGGCAACTCAAAGGGTTCGGTATCCAGGTTGAACGCATTCATGTCCAGCATGCCCAGAGCATGCAGCAGTCGATAGCTGCCCAGGCGTGCATCAATCATGGCGTTGACCTTGTTGGAGAGCACGCCAAAGTACTCGACCTCCGCATCGAGCACGGCCAAGGCCGTTTCCTTGCCGGCATCACGCATTTTTTTACGGCCTTCCATCACCCCTTTGGAGGTTTGGGTGGCTTGCTCGAGCAGATTCAGGCGTTCATTGCCCTTTTCATACTGGTTCCAGGCCATGCGCACCGATTCGGAGGTTTTGCGCAAGGCGCCGATTTCGCGCTCCAGGGCCTCTTTGTGTTCCAAACGAGCCGCGCTGCTTCGTTTGAGGGTTTCGCCGCCCGAGAAGAGGTTCCAACTCATGCGCAACAGCACCGAGTCTTCGCTTTTGTAGGCCTGACCGCCCACATTGCGCTCTCGGTTGTGGGTCATGGCCAAATCCAGATTGGGGAACAGACCGGCTTGCTCCATGGCAATCATTTTTTGTGCTTTGGCCGATTGCAGCTTGGTCACCACCATGCGGGGATTGGCACCAACGCCAAACGCCAAGGCCGCATCCACATCGGCGGGCAGGAGCTTGGTGTAGCTGTCGAGATCCTCTAGACCGATGAAGTCTGGCTTTTTGCCATAAACCTGTTCATAAGCCGCTGCAGCATCGCGCATGCTTTGCTCATAAAACACGCGTCGCTCGCGCACGATTTGCAAGCGGGTCGCAGCTTGGAGTTCATCCACGGCCACACCACCGCCCTTTTCCACCCGCTTCTTTTCCAGGTCGAGCTGTTCGAGCGTGGTGCGCTCGTTGATGCGCGCCAAATCGATGAGCAACTGGTTGCGCAGCACCTGCATGTAAGCCACGATGGCTTCGAGCGTGATGTCCTGCGAGGTGGCTTTGGCTTCTTCTTTCTTGATCGCCTCATCCAAGGTGGCCAGGCTCACCGTGGCCAGGGTCTTGCCGCCATTGAAGAGGTTTTGTTCGATGGTGAAGCCGTACTTGCGACGTTTCAGATCTGAATTGGTGGCGGTGCCTTCCACTATCCCAACGGTGTTCCAGCTGGTGGTGGAGATGTCCTCGTGGCCGGTATCGGCAGAAATGTTGAGCTTGGGCAAATAGCCTCCGTACGTGGCCGCCTCGCGGCGCTGTTCAGAAGCCGCAATGGCGTAGTCACTGGCGCGCAGTAAAGGATGGGTGTTGCGAAGGTGCTGCAATTCGGTGCGCAAACCGCCCGCCCAGCCGTTGCTGGATGCAAAGGCCAGGCTCATCGCCAGGACCAACAGGGTTTGCTTGTGTGCTTTCATTCTTACTCCACGTACCAACAAGAATCAGATTTCCCGAAGTGCTTCAGCCTTGAGCTTGAGCACGGGCTTGACCAAAGACCACAGGATGGTCTGCGAATCCACTTTGATGTCCACCTCACCCAACATGCCTGGTGTGATGGGCAAGTCACCTTGTTCCTTGCCCAGCCAAGACCGGTTGGTGCTGACGATCACCCGGTAGAACTGTTCCTCGTTGCGACCTGTATCGGTATCAGCCGCAATTCCTGTAACGGTGCCTTCAAGGCCGCCGTAGCGCAGGTAGTCATAAGTGGAAATCTTGACCAGGGCTTCCTGGTTGAGGTTGACGTAGCCCCGATCGGCCGGATTGAGCTTGAGCTCGATCACCAGCTGTTCTCTGAGCGGGACCACTTCCATGATGGGTTCACCCGACTTGACGACGTTGCCCGCCGACTGAAAGCGCAGGTTCTTCACCACGCCATCAATGGGGGCACGGATGATGGTGCGGTCTTCCTGGTCCTGGGCGCGGTTGAGCTCTTCGTTGAGGCTGGTGATGCGGCGCTCGATTTCGGAGGCTTCATTGGCGGCTTCACGCTGGAACCTGGCCTCTTCCTGACGACGGCGCGCCTGGGCTTCACTGATGGCGGCCTCAGCCCCTGGAATGGACTGCTTGAGTGAAGCGATCTCGCCTTGGATTTGGGCTACCCGGTTTTGACGCTGGAAGTGATCCAGCTGAGAGGTGAGCTTGTCGCGCACCAGTTCCTCGGAGATGGCCAGCTCTTTTTGAGCCAGCACCAGGCCGGCTTCCTGGGTGCGCAAGCGTTCCTTGGACTCGGCCAGGCGCTGTTTGCTTTGAAACACCAGGTTGTCAAACGCCTGCAAGGCATTGTCCCGCTCCATTTGTTTGGAGCGGTGGGTGGATTGTTCGGTGCTGATGAGCGCCGGGTAAAGCTTGACCATGTTCTCAGGCCATGAAGGGCTCAAGCCCTTGGCTTCGGCGTCCAGGCGCAGCTTGGTGAGACGCAAGGCGGCCATGCGCGCATTCATCTCACCGCTGTTGATGCCGGAGGTGGCCAAATCCAGACGAACCAAGGGCTCACCTGCTTTGACATGCTGGTTTTCGCGCACCAGGATCTCCTGGATGATGCCGCCTTCCAGATGCTGAATGACCTTGACCTTGTCAAAGGGGATGACTTTGCCCTGGGCGGTGACCACGCGGTCCACCTTGCCAACCACCATCCACACCAACAGCAGCATGAGGGCCACCATCATGTAGCGCTGGGGGGCACGCCAGGACGGCTCGCCCAGCTGGTTGATCACATCCTGAGTGGTGAAGCTTGCGCTCATGCGGCCACCTCCAGATGCCGGGGCGTGGGCCGGGTGGCAGGCTGAATGCCCAGCTTGGGCAGGATTTGCGCACCAGGACCGGCAGCCACCAGCTTGCCTTTGTCCAGGACCAGCACCCCCTGACAGTGACTGAGCAACAAGGGGCTGTGCGACACCACCACCACGGTGTGATCCACGGCAAGTTCCTTGAGCACTTTGATGAGGCGAAGCTCCGAATCCCTGTCCAACTCGGCCGTGGGTTCATCGAGCAGCATCACGGGCGGGTCGTTGAGCAGGGATTGGGCAATGGCAATGCGTTTGGCCTGGCCTGCCGAGAAGCGATGACCGCCCTGCCCCACCTTGGTGCCGTAGCCATCGGGCAGATCGATGATGAATTCATGGGCTTGAGCGCGCATGGCGGCGCGCATGATCTCGTCGTCACTGGCGTTGGGTCTGGCCAGTGCAATGTTGTCCCTCAGACTCATGGCCAGCAGTTGCACCTCCTGCGAGAGATAACCCATGTGGCTGGCCAATTCGGCCTGGCTGTACTGGTGCATGTCAGCACCATCGAGCAAGACACGACCCTGGGTGGGGGTGTAGAGGCCTCGAATGAGCTTGAGCAAGGTGGTTTTGCCGCTGCCGTTGTGTCCCACGATGGCATGCAGGCCATGCGGACCAATCTCACCCGACAGGGGTTGCAGCTGGGCCTTGGTGTGACCCGGATAAGTGAAGGTCACGCCTTCGAGCCGGATCACGCCACTTGGACGGGGGAGCTTGAGGCTGGACTCCACACGATCCAGAGGTTGGTTGAAGAGTTCATCCAGGCGCTTCTTGGCAGCCTTGAACTGGCCAAAGCTGCGCCATTGGGAGACCAGCTGGACCATGGGCGAAATCAATCGACCGGCGAGGATGTTGGTGGCAATGAGTGAGCCCATGGTCATGTACTGACTCAGGATGGCCAATGCGCCAAAGCTGGTGGTGATGACCGAATTGGCCGTGGTCATGGCATGCGCAACTTCACGGTAGTGGTCAGCCTCCCGGCTGCGCGCCACCGACTCATTAAGCCAGCGTGCATAGTGTTCTTCCCAGCGGCTCTTGATGGCATCGGCTGCCCCCACCGCCTTGAGGTGCATGCGGGTGGCCGACAACTCGGAGAGCAAGGTGTCGCGACTCACCAGCACCTCGCGCTCGGTCTCGGTGGCATCGCGAGTCACCTGGCCTGATCGCCAAGCCAAAGCCGCAAAGCAGGCCATGGTCATCAAGCAGATGGGCAACAAAGGCAAAGCCACAAAGCCAATCAGGATCAAAGACAACAACATGAACGGCAAATCAATCAGCAGCAAGGCGCTGGCACCCGAGCAGGTTGTACGAACGATTTCCACGTCCCGATAAACCGCCTGCCAATAACCAGGTCCGCGTTTCTCCAACACCCCAGCAGGCAAATTCAGCATGCGTTGGAGCACATCATGGGCAATGCCCACTTCGATGCGCGCACCAATGCGTTGCAGCAAGAGGGAACGGCCTGCGCGAAAAACATGGTCCATGCCAATGGCAATGGCCATGCCAATCGACAAGGCAGCCAAGGTGGAATAGGCGGCATGACCCACCACGCGGTCATAGACTTGCAAACTGAAAATGGCCGCAAACAAACCCAGGATGTTGATGCCAAACGACAGGATCACCGCCTGCTTGTAAGAGGCACGGTATGGCCACAACATGGCCTTGAGCCAGTCGTTGGACGGACCGACCTCAGGCAAAGGCGCAGTGGATTGACCGCCTTGGGGCTCAGTTGATGCGTGTGCAGATGTGGCGTCGTTGGAGGCATCCGCTTTTTGAGCCTGTCCCAGCAGATGATCCAGCCACTCTTGGTCGCTCATGCCGGCTGGCCGGGATTGCGGCGCAGTCTGCTGTCCAAGGAGGTGGTCCAGCCACTCCTTGTCGCTCATGCCAATGGGCTTGGCCAGCAAACTGGATTTGGTGCCTCGATCCATCGTTATGAAATGTTCTTGGTGACTTCATCTGCAATGGCGACGTAGAGGTTGTCCGATCCGTGTTGGTACACGGAGAAAGATCCCGAGCCGTTGACCCCCACATTGGTTGCAACAGCGCTCTGGTTCCATCCGCCCGTGAGGGCTACATCGTCGCCACTGGTGCCATCAATCACCAGGACATGTCCTTTCTGGAAGTTGGGGTTGTCTATGGAAGTGTTAGTGTCTCCCGTTATCGACAGGACATCCAAATGATTGAGGGTGATGTACTGGTTGCCAGTACCCAGCTTGAAGATCTCGACGTTTTCCACCATGCCATAGGTGGGACGGCTGAAATCGAATCGATTGTTCGCAGTGCCCAATGCAGATGTGAATTCCAAAGTATCCACACCTGTGCCGCCATCGATCTTGAAGAAAGAACCCATGGCCCCCTGCGTTACACCGCCATCGGACAAACGTAACAAATCATTACCTGCGCCGCCAAGAAGCACATCCGCACCACCATTGCCTACCAAAGTATCGTTTCCGGCATTGCCAATGAGACGATCTGCGCCTTTGGCATTGGCGTTGGTGATGACTGCATCGGCGGTGAGCAGCTCGCCTGCGGTGCCCAACACATGCTTGACCGCCATGTTGCTGTCGCCGGTGAGGAAGGCGTCGCCATAGAGGATCTTCATCTCATTGGAGTTGGTCAGTGAGACATCGTCAAACCCATCGCCATCCACATCACCCAAGGCTGTCCAGTAGCTGTTGTCAGTGCGCAGCAATTGAATGCCGTAGTCCTGCATCTCAAGCAGGTTGATGTCCTGCCAGCCCGATTGACGACCGAAGATCAGATAAGAAGAGCCCAGGGCCGTGTTGGACGAGGCATTGGCTGCTTCGTTATCGCCAGGGGCTTGGAAGATGAAGTCATCCAGACCGTCACCGTTCATGTCACCCACCCCGGTCCAGCTGTACTGGCCGGCCTTGTCCATGTCCACTGCGCCCGTGATGCGGAACCCCTTTTGGTTGGCGGACAAATTGGCCAGGCTCAAATCCCCATCGCTCCAGTGACCCGACTGACCAAACACCACATACAAGCCGCCGTTGTTCTTGGCGAAGAAGTCGTTGGGGTCGCCACTGTTACCAAAGGCTGAAATCAGCATGTCGTCGTAACCGTCACCATTGATGTCACCCAGGGCTGAATAGGCACCATTGAGCACAATCCCAGGCTCGGAAACGATTTTGGTGATGCGCGGTGAGCTCGATGAGCCCACGTTGCTGGACCAAGTGGCCGATGTCCACGATGAAGCCGTAGCGCTGCCGTACACCACATAGTTGGTGTTGCCAGAAGGATCAGCAACCATGAGGTCCTGATAACCGTCGCCATCGATGTCGCCCATGGGCGCAATGCGGCCAAAGTCGCCAATGTCCACCGCCGTTCCCAAGCCCGACACGTTGGCATTGAAGCCCGAGCCCAGGGAGGCACGACCGAAATACATCTTGCCGTCTGCCCCCGACATGATGTCGTCAAAGCCATCGGCGTTGAGGTCGCCAAGAGCAACAGGTGCCCAGCCGCTCCAGGTATCGGCCATGCCGGAGCCGCCATAGACCACATCGGCCTTGGTGGAACTGGTGGAATAGGTGTAGGTCGTTTGTTCCGTCGGAACTTCCCAGGCGTACTGAGGGGTGTAGGTCTGGTTGGCGTAGCTATTCCAGTACGGGCTGCTTGCGCCAGTGGGCAAGGCATTGGCCTGGCCAGTCGCTCCGCCCACATTGGTGCTCAAAGTGGTCTCTGTCACAGACCCCGATTCACGGTCCACCAACATTTGGTTGCCGCCGGTGAACATGTACAAGCGTCCGCCGCTACTGGCCGACCAAGAGTCGCTGTAGGCCGTGTTGTACCAGCGGTTGCCAATCGAATAGGTCAAAGAGTTGGTGCCATAGGCAGTGACCATGAAGTCAGAGGAGCCGTCACCGTTGAAGTCGCCCAAAGAACCCAAGCCATTGCCAAAGCCCTCGCTGGCAGATGCACTGGAGGTGAGCTTGACATAGGACGCATTGGCGCCAGTGGGAGCTTCAGATGAACTGATTTGCAAATTGCCAATGCCCGAGCTTGAGCCATACACCACATAGACATTGCCCGATTCAAAAGCCCGGTTGGCCAGACTCACGCTGGTTGAGGTGTAACTGTAGTTGGGCCAGCCGGTGGTGTTGACTTGGCGGTAAACATAAGAGGCGTAGGTGACGTTGGCATTGGCATCCTTCATGGCAAAGTCCATGAGGCCGTCTTTGTTGACGTCGCCCACGGCCACCACAAAGCTGTTGTTCATGGCATCGGCACCAATGCCACTCAAGGACACCGTGTCGACGCGGAATTGGGGGTTGAGCACCAGTTTGTCCGAACCCGTTCCGCCCTGGATGGTGTCTGCGCCTCCCAAGGGCTGCAAGGTGTCATTGGCATTGCCACCCGTGAGGGTGCTGGAGCCATCGGTTCCGAGCAGCGAAGTCCCTGATCCGGTGGGGGTTGCATTGGCCACAGTGATGCCATTGGTCACCCTCAGTTGAACACCAGACTGGGTATAAATCGTGTCCGACCCCAGGGTGCTGGTGGACCAATTGCCCCAGTCGGTGAGGTTCACGGTATCGCCCGCACCACCCTGGATCCAGACCTGATTGCTTTGACCGCTCAGGGCGCGCACGGTGGCCAGGTTCAAGGTGATCGCCGTGTTGGTGGCGGACAAGTCCAAGACCTCAAATCCGGTCACTTGGGGATCGCTGCCACTGACGAAATTCACGCTTGAGTCGGTGATGACCAGGGTGTCATTGCCCAAGCCGCCATCCACCACGCCATCGGCCAGGTCCAAGGTGAGGGTGTCGTCGCCCGCATCGCCGTACAAGGCATCCGCGCCCGTGCCGCCGACCAATGAGTCATTGCCTTCGCCACCGCGCAGGATGTCCGCACCATTGCCACCCACCAAGGTGTCATTGCCAGCCTGGCCCAACAGCACATCATTGCCGTCCGAGCCCGACAGGCTGTCGTTGCCCAATTGACCGTCCAAGGTGTCGGCATTGGCCGAGCCCGTGAGGGTGTCGTGGAAGGCGGATCCCAGCACCCGCTCGATGGTCGTCAGGGTGTCGGTGCCCTCCCCGGTTGCCGTGCCCGTGGTGAGGTTCACATTCACCGCATTGGACACACTGCTGTAGTCCACAGTGTCCGTGCCAGCTTCGCCAACCAGCGAATCATCGCCAGCGCCACCCAAGAGGGTGTCGTCCCCGTTGCCCGCACTCAGGCTGTCGTTACCCGCCAACCCCAATACCCAATCTGCCCCCGTAGAAGCGGAAACGGTGTCAGCGTTGCCCGTGCCTGCAAATCGAACCGTTGCGGCTGCAGAAATGCACAAGGTCACACCACCTGTGGCCGTCCAGTTGCGATAGACCGCATCGCCCACCACCGTGTTGGCCGCCGGCGTCCAGGCCCCCACAAGATGGATCACATCTTGCGCATCGGCATACACCGTGAGTGCATTGGACGAGGTGGACAAGTTGGTCACTGCGGCCACGCTCAGGGTGAGCTCGGTGCCCTGGGATCCTCTGAGGTCAATGACCTCGAGGTTTTTGAGCACGGTACCGCTGCCCGCAGCCTCCAGGTTCAGGCTGGCTGCACGCACCACCAGGGTGTCGGTGCCCGCCTCGCCGTCCACGGTGGCATCGGCCGCGTCGTAAATGAGGGTGTCATCGCCGGCGCCTGCCAGGATGGTGTCGGCACCAGCGCCCGCATCGATCCAGTTGGCGTTGGTGTCCAGGATGGTGATGCTGTCGCCAGAGTCCGATCCCACCAGATTTTCAATGCTGTTGAGCACATCACTGCCCGTGCTACCCGCCGAGGTGGCGGTGCCGGTGTAATCGGCATTGAGGGTGAGGGTGACTCCCTGATCGGCATCCGAAAAATCGGCCGTGTCCACATCCAGGCCACCCACCAGGGTGTCGTCGCCGCCGCCACCGCGCAGCCAATCTTTGCCCAGGCCGCCTTCGAGGCGGTTAGCCACCGAAGAGCCCACCAACCAGTCATCGCCTGAACCGGTTTTCACCCATTCCACCTGGCTCAAAGGCGAGACGGCCGTGGTGAAGGTGTCCACGTCCACCGTGCCCCCTGCACCACCGCTGATGGCAGTGGTCACGGCGGTGCGGGGTGCAACGCCGTTATCAATCACGCCACTGAGGTTGACCCTGACCGCAGCGATGCGGTCGGCATAGTCGGCCATGGTGTTGGCGGTCACCAGGGTGTCGCTGCCGCTCACGCTGGCGTACTGGCCGTACTGGCTCAGGGTTTCGGCTGTCACAGCCACCCCACGAACCACATCGGTGCTCACCTCTTGCTTGACTTTGACCACCAGGTTGTAGGTGGTGGTGCTCACCGTGTAGGCACTGGTGAATTGACGGTAGACATCCGAGCCACTGGTGCTGGTGCTGGTCGCCTCGGTCCAGTTGGCCCTGTCCGTGAAGAAAACACTGTCACCCACCTCGCCATCAATGGTCAAGGTGTAGTTGGTCGGATCCGTCATGGCCAGCACACTGGCACGGTTGATCACCAGCGTATTGCCCACGCCGCTGGCATTGGCACTGAGGTCCACCACCTCGATGTTGCGCAAGGCCACCGAGGCGGTGGTCAGGTCTGTGTTGACGTAGCGGGTGTAAATCGTGTCACGGTCGGCTCCGCCGTCCACCGTGGCATCGGCCAAATCCAGGAAAAAGACGTCGTTGCCATCACCGCCCGACAAGGTGTCTGCGCCTTCTGCGCCCCAAATGGTGTCGTTACCCGCATTGCCAGAAATGGAGTTTGCCCAGTAGGAGCCGAGCAAAATGTCGTTGGCTGAGCCACCGAGGATGTTCTCGATGCGATAGACCGTATCGGTACCGCCCACACCATCCTTGACGGCATAAATAGCCAGGTTCACACCACCAATGGAATGCGCCTCGTCGTCAAGGTTGGCCTGTACCGAGTTGGTGGATTGGCTGTAGTCCAGCGTATCGGTGTCGTATCCACCATCAATGATGTCATTGCCCATGCCACCGATGAAGGTGTCGTTGCCGTACTCATAAATCCAATCGTTGCCCAGGGTATCGTTGCCGTCACCGCCGTAAATCAAATCGTTGCCATCACCACCCACGATGGTGTCATTACCCGCACCACCGATGAAGGTGTCGTTGCCGAGCTCACGGAAGTCGATGGAGTAGTAGTTGTAGGCACCGATGTAATCGTTGTCGTCTCCGCCGAACACCAAATCGTTGCCATCATCACCATACAAGGTGTCATTGCCAGTACCACCGTCAATGGTGTCATTGCCCGTGCTGTTCCATGCCACTTTGTATGACCAGTTGTAGTCGTACTCGCCACCGCCGTGAATGTAGTCATTGCCAGATCCACCCTGGATGCTGTCATCGCCACTGCCGCCAGCAATGTTGTCCGCACCTGCGCCGCCATCAATCTTGTCAGCACCCGATACGCCGTCGTTGGTGGTGTTCTGACCAAAAATGATGTCGTTGCCATCTCCACCCAATAGCGTGTTGCTGCCAGCCTGACCATAGAGGTAGTCATCGCCTTCACCGCCCAGGATCAGGTCCGTACCGTCACCGCCATAGACCGAATCATTGCCTGCGTGGCCATCCAAGGTGTCATTGCCAGCCTGACCTTCAAGTCGGTGGCCGTCACTGTTGTCCAGAATTTGGTCATTGCCGCTGCCCGAGACCAGGCTTTCAAAGCCATTGAAGATGTCAACCACCGCACCCATGGTGGCTGTGCCAGCCACCACGTCAATGGTCATGGCCTCCGTGGCCCGGTCATAGGACAAGGTATCGTTGCCAGCGCCGCCGATCAGGGTGTCGGCGACGTTGCTGCCACTGGTCGTGGCGATGTCATAGACGCGGTCATTACCCACACCCATGTCCACGCGATTAGAGATGGTCGTCGAGAGCACCAAGGCATCGTTGCCCGAGCCCGACTTGATCCATTCAATGCCACTCAAGGTGTCGGTGACCGTCCCACTGCTTCTCACGACTTTGTTGGCCGCTGCCGAATAATCGACCACTTGGGTTGCAGAAGACAGGTTGATGTTCAGTGTGCTGGTCTGGTTGGAGTAATCCGCCAACGATTGCGTGCCGCTTGCCGCGTCAGTCAAGGTGGATGCCGAGCTGCCTGCGCGATAGACGTCAATGCTGATGTCCGGATCCACATTCACCACCGCACCCGTCACCGTATCCGAATAGCTGTTGTAGGTGACCCCACCGATGCTGGTGGTGGTCAACGCCCAAGCTGAAGGGTCGCTGAAGAGGACCACATCGCCCACTTGGCCATCGATGCGCAAGGTCTTGTTGCTGTCAGTCATGGCCACCACTTTGGCCGCACTCAGAATCACTGTATTGCTGAATCCACCGCCAATGATTTGCAGGTCCAGAACTTCCAGGTTTTTCAAAGACGGCAAGCCGCTGGCAGCCGTGAAGTCCACCAGGTTGTCGGCAATGGCCAGGGTGTCCACGTTGTCACCGCCGTCCACGGTGTCACCTGAGTCGGCGGCATCGTAGTAAAGGAGGTCGTCACCCGCACCGCCCAGCAAGCGGTCTTTGCCTGCGCCGCCGATGAGGGTGTCATTGCCGTCGCCACCGTCCAGGGTGTCAAGACCCGCTCGACCATCCAGCAAATTGTTGTCTGCACTGCCCTTGATGGAATCGTTGCCCGAACCACTGACCAGGTTTTCGATGTTGGCCAGGGTGTCCACATCGGAGCCAGACACCACCGTGACCGAGTTGGCCGACAAGTCAGCCGTGATGTTGCTCGAGGTGTAGGTGTAGTCCAGCGAGTCATTGCCTGTCCCGCCATCGATGGAGTCATTGCCACCCAAGGCATAAATCCAGTCGTCCCCTGCCCCACCAGTGAGGGTGTTGGCGGCGTTGTCACCATTGACATGACGCACAAAGGTGTCGTAGCTCACGCTGACTTTGGTGTCCACCAGAACGATGAGGTTGGCATCGGTGGAGGACACATATTTGTTGTAGGAGACGCCACCCACCAGATCTGTGGTGACCTTCCAGGCGCCCGCCAAGTAAAGCGAATCGCCCCAATCGCCTTCGACACGCAAGATCTTGTTGTCGGTCATGGCGGTGATCTGGGCTTGGGTGAGCTTGAGTTGATTGCCCATGCCATTGGTGTTGTCACCCAGCTCAAAGACATCAATGCCGGTGATGGTGGGCTTGAGGCTGAGCGTCAAGTCCACCAGCATGGCGCTGCTGCTCAAGGTGTCTTCGCCAGTTCCCCCGGCAACATTGGCGGTTCTGGCATCCAGGACCAGGCTGTCAGCGCCCGCGGTGCCCGTGACCGTGCCAGTGAACATGGTTGGTGTGGTGATGGCGGTGAAGCTCGCACCATTAGAGGCTGCTGTTCCGGCTGCGGGTGTGCCCGTGGTGAGCGCACTCGCCGAGAGGTCTTTGAGGAACAGATTGGTTTGCGCCGCGTTGGTGGTCTTGTCGGTGAAATCCAGGGTGTTGGCAAATTTGACAGTGACCGTTTGTCCGCCATACGTGGAGGTGTAAATCTTGCCGGCGCCGCCATTGATGAGGGTTTCGCCCTGATAAGTCCAGTCGCCCCAATCGCTCAGAACCAGACGGTCTCCTGCATCGCCATCGATCAGCAGGGTTTTGCTGGCATCGGTCATGGCAGACACTGCGGCGCGACTGAGCACCACGGTGCTGGCGTTGCGACCTTTGAGGTCAATCATCTCCAAATTGGTCAAACCCGTAGTTCCGCTGTTGAGCGTGAAGTCGTAGCTCGAACCGTTCATGCGCAAGGTGTCAAATCCTGTGCCGCCGTCAACAGAGGCATCGGCCGTTTTGGGGTCCAAACTGATGTTGCCCACGGTTTTGCTGTCTGCGATGCCGGTGCGGTCAATGTCCCACACCAGCACATCGTCACCAGCGCCACCCAGCAGGGTGTCAGAGTCGGTCGCACCACCATCCAGGGAGTCGTTGCCATCACCGCCTACCAAGGAATCGGCGCCGTTGCCGCCCGTGAGGCTGTCGTTGCCACCACCGCCGTAGAGCGTATCGTCATCATTGCCACCCAACAGGGTGTCATTGCCAGCGTAGCCCCACAAGGTGTCATTGCCACCTGTCGCGACCAGGCTGTCGCTGGCCTCTGTGCCCGTCAGCACATCGGCATTGACGGTCTCGGAGATGTTGAACGTGATTGTCCCGACGGTGTTGGCCATCTTGACCACTTTGCCGCTGGTGTGTGTGAAGAGCACATCGCTGCCCGAGGTGGACTGCACCCAATCGGCCTGGTCGGAGAAGATGACGCGATCTTCCACCCCACCGGTCACGGTCAAGGTGTTGCCATTGCCCAGCAAACGGTTGACGGCTGCAATGTCTAGTGTGAGGGTTTGTCGCGACTCGACGTTCATGCTCAACGTCTCAAATCCAGCAAGCGCAGGCAAGGGCCAGGTCTGAGTGAAGTCGACACTGATGTCGTTGATCAATAGCGTGTCGGAACCAGAGCCACCCAGAATGGAGACATCGGCCTTATCAAAGACCAGCGTGTCTCCACCGCTGCCCGCCACCAGTACGTCAGCACCCAGGCCGCCATCGAGCGTCATGCTCGCGCCGGCCGTGGCGTTGACCAGGCTTGCGCGAGTGGAACTGGTGGTGAGGTTGGTGAGGCCGAGGTTGTTGGCCGTGAAGGCCACACCGTCCAGGGTCAAGGTGGCCGCTGTGTTTGCCGTGCCATTGACCAGGTTGGCAATGGTCGAGGACGTGGTCAGTGTGGTGGCCTGTGCCACATTGGCGGTAAAATTCACCCCCCCCACGACCACGGTGGTTTTGTCGGACTTGCCATAAATGACATCGTCACCCGCACCGCCCAGCACCGCTTCGAGGTTGAGCAAGGTGTCCAGACCACCCTGGCCATCACTGGCCTTGCCGCTGGCAACCCCCCGCTGGGTTTGCTGAGTGAAGTTGACCACCACGCCTTGGGTCTGATCGCTGTAGTCCACTGTGTCGGTGCCATTGCCACCATCAAGGGTGTCATTGCCTGAACCACCACGCAGGGTGTCGCTGCCGTCACCCCCCGCAATGCTGTCATGTCCCGAACCCGCAGTAATCAGATCATTGCCGGCACCTGCGGATACCGTGTCACTTCCCGAACCCGCGTCAATGGTGTCGTTGCCATCGTCGGCCACCACGGAGTCGTTGCCCGACAGCGTGATGATGCGACTGGATTTGGCTCCATCGAGCACCACATCGTTGCCAGAGCCAGAGATGATGTGCTCGATGCTGGTGAGCGTGTCCACGCCACCGTGTCCATCCAGGGCCGTGCCAGCGGCCACGGTTTCACCGCGAATGGTGGCCGAGGATGCACTTTGGTTGATGTAGACATCACCCGTTTGGGATCCGTAGTCGACGCTGTCTTGACCATCACCGCCATCCAGCGTGTCATTGCCCACGTTCTGATAGAGATGGTCATCGCCGCCCTGACCATAAATGGTCTCGTTGTACATGTTGTTGGGAACGCTGACCCCAGCCAGATATTGGCCAGTGGATGTGGGGCTGCTTGCTTCGGCCACCACATCAAGGTTGTTGCTCAACAGCAAGGAGGCTTTCAGAGTGGTGCCTGAATAAATTTCAGCTGCGCGGTACGCCACACCGTCGATGGTGGTGTTGCGTGTGGACTGCCAAACCAGTGTGCCAGCCAGCACCAGGGTGTCACCCACATCGCCATGAACAGTGAGAGCACCGGTGGCCGACGTGGTCATGTTGTCCAAGGTGTCAGCATCCAGGCGCAGCCATTGGGCGCCATTGCCCCGAAGGTCCAGCACTTCGATGTTGGACACCACGGCATTGCTGCTGAGTGAGCGCACCTCATCCTGCCACAGCAACACATCGGCACCGTCGCCACCGTCGATGGAGGTGTCGGCTGCGTCGTAAATCAAGATGTCGTCGCCCGCCTCACCTTTGAGCACATCGGCTCCTGAGCCACCAATGAGCACATCCTGCCCATCGCCGCCCAGCAAGGAGTCATTGCCGTCCCCACCCAATAGGGTGTCGTCGCCGTCGAGGCCGTACAGTGTGTCGTTCGCTGTGCCGCCGTCCAGAGAGTCATTGCCGCTGCCCGTCACGGTGAGCACCGAAGTGCCGCCGTAAAGCAAGTCTGCGCCCAGGCCACCCAAGAGGCTGTCGTTGCCCGTGCCGCCTTGCAAGTTATCGTTGCCCGATTCACCCAAGAGTGAATCAGCGCCATCCTCACCATACACGCTGTCGGCGCCATCGCCGGCTTGCACGAGGTCATTGCCATCGCCAGCGCTGATGGTGTCTGCACCAGCACCCGTGATGAACACATCGGCTGAGGCGCTGCCCACCATCCAGTCATTGCCGCGTCCACTCTGGATGACCTCAATGCTGCTCAGAGCATCGACGGTGGCCGTGGTGTCGGTGGCCGACGAAGCGGCCAAAGTATCTGTGCCATTGGCGCCCAATGTGGTGGCATTCGAGAGGTTGACACTCACTGCTGGGGTGCTTTGGGCGAAATCGATGGTGGCACCTTGGAAAGGAATGCTCCAGTCAATCATCTCCACCGATACAGTGGATTGGACCTTGACATAAACCCCTTCAAGGGCATATCGCACCCAGGTGCCGTTGGCATCGGTGACGCGCTCCATCACCGACCAGGGTCCTTCGAGGGTCAGCGAGCTTTGGTTGGAGCCCTTGATGGTGAGTTCAGTGTTGATGCCGTAAGCGGTGGTCATCTGCAATTCCAGCAGCAACACCACTTCGCGGTAGTTGATGGTCATGTGGTTGGCGCCATCACCCGTGAGGTCAATGGCCTCAAAGCTGCGAAGGCTAGATCCCGCAAAGCCCGTCATGTCCAGATCGATGTCGTGGCCTTTGAGTTGCAGGGTATCGATGCCTGTACCACCGTCGATGAGCAGGAAGTCCAGCTTGGAGATGGACAACACATCGTTGCCGCCGCCCCCACGGATGATGTCCGCTCCACCCAGGCTGTGGATGGTGTCGTTGCCCAGACCGCCGGCCAATCGGTTGGCGTTGAAGTCACCAATGAGCAAGTCGTTGCCCGTGGTACCGGTTTGAATGAGCGAATCGGAAAAGTCGCCGCCATTGATCAAGAAGGCTTCACCCGAGTTGTAACCGTCGCGCTGGTTGGTGGGCATGCCAGAGAGGATGTCGACCGTACCATCGTTGTTGAAGTCGCCCGTGGCCACGCTAAAGCCATATTCGTCCTGAGGTAGACCGCCCGTGATGATCAGACCATCGTCGCCGAGGTTGTCAGCGCTCAACTGTGCTTCCCACTGATTGCGGGCTTTGCCGTAGATGACAAAGAGCGCACCACTGTCCCTGTCAGCTGTGTCGCTGGCGGTGTTATCTCCAATGACGGGGTTTTGACCGCCTGCGGTGATGAGCAAGTCGGCGTAGCCATCGTGGTTGAGATCACCCAACTCTGTGGCCCGCACCAACTGATTGATTTGCGTGCCATAGAAACTGACAACTCGGCCTTGCGCCTTGAGGTCTGACAGGGTGAGCAGGTCCACCCACTGCCCCGCTTGACCAAAGACCAGGTAGAACAGGCCTTTGGCCACATGGTCCGTCCCAGCCAGATTGGGGTCATCTGGGATGCTGGGATCTGCCACATAGTTGGGCGTGCCAAACAGATAGTCCATGATCCCGTCGCCATCCACGTCGCCCACGGCCTCCACCGACAGGCCAGCCATCTGGCCAAGGTAGGGATTCCAGGCATTGTCGTAATCGGTGGATTGATAGGTCCGGTCATTGGCCAATTGATATCCAGGATCAATTTGTGCGGCGGCCTCAGTGGTGAAGTAAAAGGGCGACAAGATGTTGCCCATGTTGGACGCGCTAAAGGCTGTGCCAGTTTCAGAGCCTTTGATGGAATTGGCATCCAGGGCAATGTAGTAATCGGCCGCCCTGTCCAGACCCACACCAGGATTGAGGATGACCTGGTTGCCATTGAAGCTGACATTTCCCCCGTAATTGCCAGAAACCCCATTGGCACTGACGGTGAAGGTTTCCACCAGGGTGCCAGCCCCATCCTGCTTGAGGTAGAGCTTGAGGGTCGTGCCGACATCACCGGCTGACATGTTTTCGCTGAAGGTCAGGATCAGGTTGTCATTCAGACCCACGGTGGACACATGGTCAACGGCGTTGCCGCCAGCTACTGTCACCAACCCACTCCAAGTGCTGAAGTAAACACTGGAGTTGACGTTGCTCATGCCAGTGACGGGGTTGCCCGTCAGGTCGGTCAACGGAGCATGCGAGGTGTTGTTGTTGTCGATGACACTTTGGAACAAGACCTCATAGGAGTTGCCATAGCCCAGAGGATTTCCTGGGTTGATCGTCAGTGTGCGGTTGTCCAAGGTGAACACACCCTGGCTGGCCACCCAGGTCGTACCGTTCCATTTTTGACCTGCAATGGTGTAGGAGCCGTCAGCCTGCGCCACAGCTGTGGAGACGTCAAAGCGTTCCACCACCTGAGCATTGTTGTTGGTGTTGCCGCGCACTTGCAGCACGATGTAGCCCAAGTCACCCAAGATGAGGGTTTCGGGAGAAACCAATTTCACATCGTTGACCACCGATACATTGCTCAAACCGTTGTAAATGTTGCCGCCCTGGTTCAAGGGCGAGTAGCTGTTGCCCAGTGAATTCCACAACTTCAGATCGGGGCTGACCGTGTCGGTCGTGGTGACAAAAGTTTGCGAGAGCGGAATCAAATCACCTTGAGCGTTGAGGTTGCCCATCAGGTTGCCCGCTGAATCCTGCAATTCGTCCAGAACGATGCGGTATTCGGTGCTGGCCTTGAAGGTGGTGCCCAGCTTCAGGTTGAAGGCGTTGTAGCTGTTGACTGAATTGGACTGACTGGCGATCACCCCACCCTCATCACTGCGGCCTGATTGCAAATCGAAGCTTTCGCGGGTGGTGTAGGCCTTGGTGCCGTCCACCACCGTGATGGTGGGCGCATGGTCGGCCGCTGCCGTACCCGTGTTGGCAAGGTTCGACATGTTGCCACCGAACAAGGCATTGCTGGTGAAAGTCACCGAGTTGCCAGTTGCCGCACCGGTACTGTAGCCAGCCAGCGTTCCACTCGTGTAGTTGTTGGCATTGCCAGTGGCCCCCACAGCCAGGTTGGCAAAGGCAGCCGCCACCTGAGCAGCCGTTGCACCACCGCCTGCAGCGGTGAATGTCATGCCAGCGAGGATCACCGTTTCATTCGCAGCCAAGGCTTGGAACTCAACCGTTGCAGTCTCACGGGTGAACATGGTGAGCTCTTGCAGATTGATGTGGCCGTATGGCTTGACATAGTCGTTGAGGTTGATGTTCAACTGGAACGCCACTGCGTAATTCAGGTTGGACGTCCCCGGCTGATTGGGCGCAGTAGGAATCAAACCAACCAGCGACGACAAGTTGCCCGTGTAGTCGGCACGGTCGGTGGACGGATAAAGATTGTCAGAGCGACCCGTTGAATACCAGTTGTTGTTGTAAGCAATGTTGTAGTTCTGGTATTCATACCCCGTATTGGGATCCACGGTGCCGTAGTCCACCCGATTGCCGGGATCGTAGGGGTAGGCGTACAGATTCCAGGCTGACCAGCTCGGTGCAGTGGCATCGGTAGCGCCAGCGGCTGCCGTGGTGAAGTTCAGACCCGTATCGTTGTTGATGCCAGCAAAGGCGTTGCCGGACAAATCTTTGATGGCATTGCCATCAATGTTGATGTAGTAGTTGGTCGATCCCGCCAAATTTCGGTAGGGGTTGAGCGTGATCGTCGATCCCGAGATGTCCATGGTGCCGCCACTCAGACCCAGTCCAGTGAAGACATCAAATTTTTCAATCAGGGTGGGTGCATTGCCTGCACCATTGGATTTATAGATCAGGATGTAGGCCTGAGAGGGCGCAGTGGCTGCTTTGACCACGGTTTCATTGAAGCTCAGTGTCAGGTTGGCTGCACCATTGAAGTTGACACCGTTGTCGCCGGGTGAGCTGCCAGTGAGAACAGGACCAAAGCGGTCATTGTTGTGATAGACCACGGTGGTATTGGCAGCCCATCCTTCGTCCTTGCCAAAAACAATGAAGCTCGCACCGCTGTAGTCGGTCACCCCATTGAGGGTGATGCCATTGACAGAGGGTCCGCCAATGGCAAAGTCGTCGAAGCCATCGGAATTGATGTCGCCGACCTTGGCGATGTCTGAGCCAATGTTGGTGGCGTTGGTTGCATCCGACAGGAAGTTCACCCCACGATTGCCCAAGGCCGCCAGATTGAGGTTGGTGGCTTGCGCACTGCCAAACACCAGACTGACCTTACCCGTGGCATTGCTGCCGTTGCCGTTTGCATAGGGGTTGCCGATGGCAAAGTCTTGATAGCCATCACCGTTGACATCACCCACACCTTGAATGGTGAATTGCTTCACATATGCATCGAGCCAGTTGACCGGCGATGAAGCCAGAGAGCTGGCATCAATGTTGAAACCGTTGCTGCTGCTGGTCATGAAGGTGTTGAGGTTGATGTCGCTCCAGTTATTGCGGCCAAAAATGACCTTGATCTGGTTATTGGCCGTGTTCACGGCCATGTCATCCCAGCCATCGCCATTGATGTCACCAATGCCCGTCAAGCCGTACTCATAGGTGGCATTCGAGAGTTGGTAACCGGGATTGCTCAGGGCATCGTAGTTGGTGATGTCGGCGCTGGTGTTGTTGTTGAGGTAGACCAGGTCACCAGAATCGACGCCGGAAATCTTGATGCCTTTGGATCCGATGTTGGTCAAATCAATCTGGCCTGCCAGTTCTGCGTAGCCAAACACCAAGTAGGCAGATCCGGCGGTATTGACCACCAAGTCATCTAGCCCGTCTTTGTTGACATCACCCGCGTTGTCCACTTTCCAGCCAGCATAGGCATCAATGCCCTTGCTGACCATGTAGGTGCCGTCGTTGTAGGCCACCGAGAAGGTAGACATCTGTGGGGTTGGCGGGTTGTCGATCACCACATTGGTGATGGCCGTCGAGTAGTAAATCTTGGCGCCATTGGCCCCTTCAACCTGTGCGTAGGTCTGACCGTTATAGGTCACATTGGCGCCCAAGGTCCAGGTGCCATAGAGGAGCAAGGAATCCGAGGCAGTGCCCTTGACCACGAGAAGGTTGTCGTCGTCGGTCATGAGCGCCAGTTTTTCCGGCGTGATGATCAGCTTGTTGGCGCCGCCATTGGCTGTGAGGTCAAAGACTTCAATGTTGGTCAGACCTGTGGGCGGCAGCAAGGAGGTATTGACATCCCCTGCGAAGTTGAATTTGATGGTGTCGTTGCCACGGCCTGCATCAATGGCGGCAAAGCTCATGTTCGAGACGGTGATGATGTCATCGCCATCGCCCGTCATGGCGCCCTCGGCGGTGGCCACAGTCACAGTGTCTGAACCAGGGCCATACACATTGATGGCGCCGCCCAGTTCGTTGGTGATGTTGAGCTGGATATCGTCAGAAACAGTCACAAAGGCATTGCCTTTTTGCAAGACCTTGTAAATTGAGCCCGACGCATCCGAGTCCACGCCCACATAAGCCCAACCCCCATAGAGTTGCAGCACATCGGCAGAAGTGCCCTTGATGGTCACACGTCCGGTATCGGAGAGGTTCATCACAGCGTTTTCATCAAGCTTGAGCGCTTGACCGCCTGCGGTGCTCAAATCGATGACTTCAAAACCCTTGACCTGTGTGCCAGCACGGGTGGTGAGGTCTGCGATGGGTGTGTTGCCACTCAACCCGGTGGTGATCACCAGGGTGTCATCGCCTGTGCCACCAAAGATGTGCCAATCGGCGGTGTCGTAGGTCACCGTGTCGTTGCCAGCGCCTGTTTCGATCACATCAGCGCCGGCGCCGCCTGCCACCACATCGTTGCCTGCCCCGGTTTTGATCACGTCGCTGTTGCTCGATCCGCTGACGGTGTCGGCGTTGGTCGTGCCCAATGACACATCGCGAACCGTGGCGCCCGTCGTCACCCTGACTTTCAAGACGGTGGGACTGCCGCCGTCGGGCGTGTAACTGATGGTGTATTCGTCGTAGCCTCCCACATTGGACGTCAAGCCCCAATTGGCCTTGCCTTCCAGGAACAACTGGTCACCCGCACTGGTGTTGATCGTCACCGTGTTGCTGTCATTGCCCATGGCATACAGACTCGCCGGGCTGATCACCACCAAATCGGCATTGGCGTTGTTGAAGTTGAGCACTTCCAGGCTTTGCAGGGTGGGATGCAAGGCGCCTTCTGTAGGCCGTCCCGCATCGCTGAGGTCCAGCAGGTTGGGCGCTGCATTGATGTTGAGGGTATCGATGCCCGATCCACCCTTGAGCGAAATGTCCTTGATGTCATAGACCAAGGTGTCATCACCACCACCGCCATCAACCACATCGGCCCCTGCCCCACCGTCCAGGGTTTCGGCAAAAGTGTTGTTGCCAGGGAAGCCGCGCAGATCTTCAGAGCCCGTGCCACCGGTGAGCGAGGTTTGAATGCCATCGCCAATGATTTGATCGCCTTTGGTGACCTGCAAGGCCAGCAAGACCGTCACAGGGGTCCCATCACTGGCGAAGTTGGTGTACTTGTTGTAGGTGACACCCAGGACTTGTTCCGAGCCCCGCGTCATCCAGCCAGAGCCAGCCAGGCGCGCGGCGTCGCCAGCGTTGCCAGCCACGATCAGGGTATTGGTCGAGTCAGACATGTCTCGCACCTGATCGGCTCCAACCACCAAAACGTTGTCGCCTGTTCCGGTGATGTCCCAGACTTCGATGCCATCGAGAGATGGATTGGGGCCTGTGGTGAGATCAACAGTCACACCGGTGCCAGTGACTCGCACGGTATCGGTTTCGTTGTCCAAACCACCCGCTATGCCGCCGGTGTAACTCGCGTCGTTGATGTCATAGATGAAGACATCTTCACCACGGCCACCCACCAGGGTGTCTGCGCCTGCGCCACCATCGAGCACATCGCTGCCCAAGCCACCATCGAGCACTTGAGCGCCAGAACCTGCGGTCAGCAAATCGCGTCCATCGGTGCCCACATAGTTGACCGTCACCCCGGATTGAACCTTGAGCGTGGCGTTGTTGAGGGTGTAGAGCGTGTAGCTCACATTGTTGATGGTTTCTGTGCCGCCTTGCACCCAAGCCCCAACGATGCGGGCTGAGTCGTCAGACGAACCCTTGATGAGGATGGTGCGATCGGCATTGAGGTCCGCCACATCCGTGTCGTTGATGGTCACGGCGTAGGGCGTATTGCCCGAAGCCAAGTCAATGACCTCGATGTTGCGCATGCGGTCATTGGCCACCGTGGTCAAGTCCATGTTTCCTGCGGCCAGCAAGGTGTCCACGCCCGTGCCACCGTCTATCAGCAAATCGGTGGCATCAAAAACCAGCGTGTCACTGCCCCCACCTGCCTTGAGGATGTCAGGTCCAACGCCCCCGTCAAGGGTGTCGCTGCTGGCAGATCCCCGCATGAGCTGCGTTCCTGATGCGGCGCTGGCACTGCCATCGCCACTGATGGCCACCACCTGGGTGACGTCGGCCGCCTGGTCAACGCGCAATTGCACATTGGGATCGGTGGCACTTTGGTAGACGTCATAGGTCACACCGCCAACCACCGTGGTGGCAGGGCTTGCCAGCACCAAAGAGCTGTCGATGTAAACAGTGTCACTCATGATCAGGGTGTTGGGCGCAGTGCCACTCACCGCCAAGTCGGTCACATCGGTGTTGGCCGTCGCACTCGTGAAGACCACTGAATTGCCGATGACGGCACCCGAGGCAAAGCCCGTGAGGGTGCCACTGGTATTGGCCTGAGCACTGGCCGTACCAGTTGCAATGGAGGCAAAGGCGGCAGCCACAGTGGCTGCCGTTGCGCCACCTGCTGGTGCGGTGTAAGTCACGCCCGCCAAGGTGACCGTCTGGCCAGCTGTGAGGTCAGTGAAGGTCACGGTGGTGGTTTCTCTGCTGGTGGCCGTGCCGTCTCGCGTCACGACCACCAGTCCTGTGGAGCTGGGGTCTGCGGTGCGCAGGTCGGACTTGGATGTGCCGCCCACAATGAGGTTGGTCACATCCGAATTGGCGGTGTTGCTGGTGAACACCACCGTATTGCCCTGGCGTGCACCTGCACTGAACAGGCCCACAGACTGGGACGCAAAAGCCGCAGCCACCGTGGCTGCGCTGGCGCCGCCAGCGGGAGCGGTATAGGTGACGTTGCCCAGAACCAGGGTCTGACCTGCGGCCATGTCGGCAAAGGTCACGGTGACGGTTTCGGTGGCTGAGGCTCCGCCAGGGGAAACCACGATCACATGCTCTTCTGCCGCATCGATGGTGACCACGTCTGACGAGCCCGAGAGAGCCGCCACACTGCCTGCATCAAACGCCATGAAGTTGCCGCCACCACCAGAGATATCAATGGTTTCAATGTTTTGAACGATGGGCCGGTTGTTGCTGTCTGACATGTCCAGAATCAGGTTGCTGGCTGTCGCATCAAACACCAAGGTGTCATCGCCCCCGTTGCCGTCCACCCTGGAGTCAGACGGGTTGAAGGTGCGTGTGTCGTTGCCGGTCGTTCCCACATAGGAAATCGAGAGCTTGACATCCGGTGCAAGCAGCACCGTGGCCGTGCTGTTGGTGACCGGATCAAAGAGGGTGTACTTGTTGTATTGGACGGCTGAAGCACCGTTGTAGATGACGGGCTGGGTGCCAGCTGCAATCCAGTTGCCAGCCAATGAGACTGCGTCTCCGACACTACCGTGGATCTTGAGAATGTCAGAAGTGTCAGACAGATCAAACACATCGCTGGCCGAGAGCAACAGGGTTTGTGCGCCGTTGCCAGTGAGATCGATTTCCTCGATGCCGGTGATGCGATTGTTGGGAATGGACTCAAAATCAACCGTGACGCCAGGGCTTTGAATGGCCAGGATGTCAATGCCCGCGCCACCATCGACGCTGGCATCCACCATGCCACCGCGTCAAGCGTCAAGCCACTGGTGATGGCACTGAAGTCGAGCAAATCAATGCCGTTGCCACCGTCCAAGGTGTCGTTACCGGCATCGGCGAGGATGACATCATTGCCAATGCCTGCGTCCACGCTGTCGTTGCCTGCACCCGAACTCACGGTATCGTCGCCCGAGCCACCCAGCACTGAATCATTGCCGTCGCCGGCCAGGACCGAATCGTTGCCATCGCCGGATTCAACGGTATCGTCTCCCGCACCGGCATAGACGGTGTCAGCGCCGGTGCCTGCCGTCACAGAGTCGGCCCCGTCACCGGCATAGACCACGTCGTTGCCTTCGCCTGAATCGATCACATCATTGCCAGAGCCCTGAGCATCGGGGGAGGCCAGTGTGCCGCCATAAATGACATCGTTGCCTGTGCCACCCAAAACGGTGTCGTTGCCTGTGCCTGCTGCAATGGTGTCGTTGCCCGTGCCTGCGTCCAGACTGTCATTGCCTGCGCCTGCATCAAAACTGTCGTTGCCGCCATTGCCACGGTATTCATCATCACCTGCTGTGCCCAACTGCACATCACCACTTTCACCCGAGGTCACCAGCAAACCTGGCGTGATGGTCTTGTTGGCATTGGTGGTGCTGTAAGGCACATAAACCTTGAGAGGAACAGCCGAGGGATTGGCGTTGCTGTCACTGGCCGCAGGCGTGTAATTGTTGGATTCAAAAACGGCGTAGGTCTCTCCGTTGATGGTTTGCAACACAGGTTGCCCACCCGATTCAACACGCTGCCAGCCACCCACCAGGCGCAAGCCGTCATTGGAACTGCCTTCGATCACCACCGCGTTTTGCTCGGACTTGGAGAGTTGCGTCACCGGCACAGTTGCAGATGCCGTCACAGCCAGGTCTGTCACATCGGTGGTTGAACTGGTGCTGGTGAAGACCACGGTTGCACCGGATGCCGAAGCGGATTGGAAGCCACTGAGTGTGCCGGATGTGTTGGCATCCACACTGCCAGCTCCATCGGCCAGACTGGCAAAAGCCAATGCCACGGTGGAGGCGGAGGCGCCCCCGACGGGAGCGGTGTAAGTCACCCCACCGACGGTGACGGTTTCGCCCGCATCCAGGTCCACAAAGGTGATGGAGGTGGATTCGGCAGTGGTCAACGTGCCATTGGCGGTCACCACCTTGAGGCTCTGACCGACAGTCGCGGATTGGATGACCGTGCTGTTGGCTGTGCCGCCAATGGCCAAATTAGTGACGTTGCCCGTGGCCGTGGTGCTGGTGAAAACCACGGTGTTCGTGGCAGCCTCGGTGCTGGTCGTAAAGCCAGTGAGACTGCCGGTGAGGTTGGCTCCGCTGCCCGCAGCAAAGGTCGCCGCGATGGTGGCAGCGGTCGCGCCACCCGCCGGAGCGGTATAGGTCAGGCCACCGATGGTGAGGGTCTTGCCCGCATCCAGATCGGTGAAGGTCACGGCCACGTTTTCTGCCGTGCTGGCCGTGCCCGGTGTATTGATGGCCACAATGCCCACGCCACTGGCCACAGGGGGGACAGTGAGTGTGGGTGAAGTGCCGGAAATCGGTAAATCAGTGACGTTGGTGCTGGCCGTGGCACTGGTGAAAATCACCGTATTGCCCAGCGCCGCCGAGCTTGCAAAGCCGCTGAGGGTGCCGTTGAGCGGGGCTGTGCTGGTGGCGTAATTATTGGAATGACTCTGGAATGCCTGTGCCACCTGCGCACCCGTGGCACCACCCGCAGGGGCGGTGTAGGTGAGGCCAGCAATGCTCAGGGTCTCCCCTTCCTTCATGTCGACAAAGGTGATGCTGGTGGTTTCGGTGGTGGCGGGTGACGCCGCTCCCTGGGAGGTGACCACCAGATGACCCGTGCCACTGGTCTGGGTCAGATTGCCCACTGCATCCAGCGGGGTGGCACCGGAGACGGTCAGCACATTGCCTTCAGCCAGACTGGTGGTGAAGCCTTTGAACGAACCTGTGTAGGTCCCTGTGCTGGTGCCCGGACCTGTGGTGGCACCGCTTTGCAAGCCAGCAAATGCAGTCGCCAGCTGAGCCGCAGTGGTGGCCGTGTCTGCAATGTAGGTCAAGCCAGCCAGGGTGAAGGTTTCACCGGCGGCCAAGGCCGGGAAGCTCACTTCAGATGAGCCTCGCGTCAACGCAAACACATCGGCCTCGGACAATTTGACCGATTGATTGCCCGCTGCTGTGAGGTCAATGGTTTCAAAACCCGAGAAAGTGGCATCCTGAACCAGGGTCAGGTCCACCAGGGATTCACTGGCACCGATGACCAATTTATCGTTGGTGCCAGCGCCGCCTTGTACTTTGGCATCGTTTTCGTCGAAGACCACCTGATCGCTGCCCATGCCGGCCTGGATTACATCTGCACCGCTGCCACCGTCAATCACGTTGGCACCTGAACTGCCCACCAGGGTGTCCCCACTGCCAGAGCCCAGCAAGTTCTCAATGCCAGAGAGCACATCGGTGCCATCGCCTTGAGATGATCCACCTGTGACAGTCACGGCAGAACCGCTCAAGGACCCAGCCACCGCTCTCGTGCCCAGGTTGACCACCAAGGGGCCTGTGAGCTCCTGCAAATCCAGCAAATCGATGCCATCGCCACCGCTGAGGGTGTCGTTGTTGTTGCCGGAGCCGCCACGCAAGGTGTCACTGCCCGCGCCTGCGGCAATGGAATCGGCGCCGCCGCCACCTGCAATCAGGTTGTCGGCGGTGTCGCCGCCCAGGGTGTCGTTGGCTGATCCACCCACCAGGTTTTCAATGCCCGACAAGGTGTCGGTTCCCGTGCTGCTGGAGCTTGCAGTGCCAGCTCCCCCACTGAGTTGAATGGTGACACTGGCATTGGCATCTGAAAAATCAGCCGTGTCTTTGGTGCCTTCACCGCCCACGAGGTTGTCGTTGCCCGTACCGCCGCGCAACCAATCGTCATCGGTCCCGCCAAGAAGAACGTCGTTACCGGCACCACCAAGAATGGAGTCACCCCCCACGCCGCCCGAGAGGATGTCGTCCCCTGCCCCACCGTCAATGGTGTCCTGACCCGCATTGCCTTCGAGCAAGTTGGCACCTGAGTCGCCGGTGATCGAGTCGGTCCCCGAGCCACCGCTGACAGATTCAAAACTGGACAATGCGTCTGTGCCACCCATACCGTCGCTGGCGGTGTTGTTGGCCAGGTTCACCACCACGCCCTGGGAGCTGGTGTTGGTGGAGTAGTCCAAGGTGTCGTTGCCCACGCCACCGCTGAGGGTGTCGTTGCCCGCGCCACCGGAGATGGTGTCCTCGCCCGCGCCACCAATGATGATGTTGGCTTCGCTGGAGCCTGCAATGGCGTCATTGCCGCTGCCAGACGTGATGTTTTCAATGCCCGTCAAGACATCGCTGCCAACGCCATTGGCGCCGGATGAATCGGTGCTGGTGCCATTGGCCAAGCTGATCGTCAACCCACCCGAGACAGTGGAGTAATCCACCAAATCGATGCCTGCGCCGCCAATCAGGGTGTCGTTGCCAGATCCGCCCACCAGGGTGTCGGCATCAGAACCGCCGTCGAGCACATCGTTGCCGGTGCCACCCAACAGGGTGTCCTGACCCGACCCACCGGAGATGGAATCATTGCCTGCCCCGCCCACGATGCTGTTCCACTGCTCGTTGCCAGTCACGGTGTCATTGCCCGCACCGGCGATGAGATTTTCAAAACCAGAGATGACGTCCGACCCTTGGGCACCTGATGCAGTGCTGTTGTCCGAGTCGCTTGCGCTGCCCATGGCACCGCCACTGCCCAGGTTGATGGTCATGGGCGCGGTGGCTGCCGAGTAGTCCAGGGTATCGGTGCCTACGCCACCCAAAATGGTGTCGTTGCCAGCGCTACCAATCACCGAATCATCGCCACCACCAGCGTTGATGGAGTCATCACCCGTGCCAGCCAGCACCAGGTCGCCTGCGCCCGTGCCGTCGAGCTGGCCATCGCCAGAGATGCGTTTGACCACCTGCACATCCGGATTGACCTTGACCGTGAAGCTGGTGTTGGGGGCTGTGCCTGCAATCGTGTATTCGATCAGGCCATTGGCATCTGGGGTGCTGTTTTTGATCCAGGCGCCAGACAACACCAGGGTGTCCACATCGTCGCCCTGGATCACCACCGGAGAGGTCAGGCCCACGGCCTGGTTGTTGGCATCGGTGCGCTCAAACGCTGCGCGGGTGAGGATGAGGCTGTTGGCACCACTGCCTGCCATGCTGACGGTCTCGATCCCGCTGAACACGGGGCCGGTAGAGAGGTCCACTTCGGGTGAGCGTGAGACCAGCAAGGTGTCATTGCCGGATCCGCCGCTGACCGACAAATCCTCAGCGTCATAAATCAATGTGTCGTTGTCGGCACCACCGTCCAGGATGTCTGCGCCGATGCCGCCGTCGAGCAAGTCTGTGCCAGCATCACCCAGCAGGCTGTCTACACCCTCGCCCCCAAGGAGCGAGTCAGCGTCTGCGCCGCCCGATAAGGTGTCATCGCCTTCTCCGCCCTCCAGGGAATCCGTTCCGGCATCTCCCAACACGCTATCGGAGCCACTGCCACCCAATACGGTGTCTGCGCCTGTGCCGCCGACCAGTGTGTCATCCCCAATGCCGCCATCGATCCAGTCGGTGCCCGCCTCGCCGAGGACGGAATCCGGGCCTGAGCCACCGAACACGGTGTCAGTGCCATCTCCTGCTTTCAGGGTGTCGGCACCGTCGCCGCCGGTGAGTTGGTTATTGCTTGAACTGCCAATGATCAAATCGCTGCCAGAGCCACCACTGGCGTTTTCAATCTGGCTCAAGGTGTCGGTGCCGTCGCCCTGCGCAGTGCCGCCCGCGACGGTCACCGCCGTGCTGGTGCCATTGACCATCAGGTTGGCGTTCGCAGGCGAGTTGCTCAGGTTGACAATGACGCCAGTCGAGTTGCCACCGAAATCGGCCGTGTCGCTGCCACTGCCACCGACCAGGGTGTCATCGCCCAAGCCGCCGCGCAACAAGTCGTTGCCGTCGCCTGCGCTGATGCTGTCGTTGCCATCACCCGCCGAGAAAAATTCATTGGCGCTGCCCGAACCTGTGAGCGTATCTGCACCCACCGTGCCCGGCTGGTTTTGTAGCAGGTTGATGCGGGTGTCCACCTCGATGGTGACCGGGGTTCCGTTGTTGGAGCTGGTGTAGGTCTGAAAGGCTGTGCCACCGGACAATTCGGGACTGCCCACTGCCGTCCAGATGCCCACCAAAACCAGGTTGTCATCGGCTTCGCCGTTGATGCGCAAGACGTTATTGGTGGCCATGGCATCCACTGCGGCCGCATCGACCGTCAGGGTGTTGCTGTCAAAGCCCCGCAAATCCACCGCTTCAACATTGCTGAAGCTGCCAGCAATTGCAGTCAGATCTGCAGCCGACTCACGCACCGACAAGGTGTCAAAGCCACTGCCGCCGTCAACCACGGCGTCAAAGACGTCCAGCACCAAGATGTCGTTGCCTCCACCGCCAAGCAGCGTGTCGTTGCCCGCACCGCCTTCGAGGGTGTCGGCCAGTGCGCCTGAGGTGATGGTGTCGTTCAGACCATGACCTTGCAGCAGGGTCGCCGCGCTGGCGTTGGGATCGGCAGTCACGCTTTCGCCCACCACCAAAATATCATTGTCAAGCAGCAATGTGGCCGAGCCATTGGTGTAGGCCTGGAAACCGGCCACATCCTGAGCGGCATTGCGGCTCCAGTTCCCTGAAGGGGTGACCTCATCGCCTGGATTGCCCGTGATCTTGACCACGGGATTGGTTGCACCGCCCATGTCACGGACATTGTCCAGGTCCAACGTCAGGTGGTTGTTGCCCGAATCGGTGGACAAATCAATGACCTCAATGCCGGTGAAGGAGCCGCTTGCCGTGGTCATGTCAATGCTGGGTCCTGCCATGCGCAACGTGTCCACGCCCGTGCCAGCTCCACCCACCACACTGTCAGCGGCGTCATACACAAAGACATCGCTGCCCGTGCCACCTGTCAAGGTGTCCGCACCGCCGCCGCCGTCCAAGGTGTTGTTGCCGTTACCCGCATCGATGACGTTGGCCACAGCACTGCCCACAATTGAGTCGTTGCCTGCACCAGTTTGCAGGTTTTCAATCTGGCTGAAGCTGTCTGTGCCCAAGCCGCCCACCGTGGTGTCGGTGAGCGTGCCGCTCGCCATGTTGATCACCAGGTTGCCCGTGATGTCGGTGGTGACGTTGTTCACCGTTTGGGTGACTTTGGCCACCAGCGTATCGACACCCGATCCGCCCACCAGACTGTCGTTGCCCGCTCCGGCTTGAATGCTGTCATTGCCGTCACCGGCCAACAAGGTGTCGTTGCCTATGCCGCCATCGATGACATCGTTGCCAACGCCGGCGTCCACGGAGTCATTGCCTGCACCGGCCAGGATGGAATCATTGCCCACACCAGCCAAAACGGTGTCGTCGCCAGCGCCAGCATCAATGGTGTCGTTGCCCGCGCCTGCATCCAGGACGTTGCTACCGGCAGAACCCACCAGGGTGTCATTGCCCTTGCCTGTGGTGACGTTTTCTATGCCAATCAAGGTATCCGTGCCCGTTCCACCTTGTGAGGTGTCCGTCAAGGTCCCATTGGCCTGGGACAAATCCACTTGCAGGTTGCCCGTGACATCGGTGATGTCGTTGTTGACCAGGGCTAGCTGCACGGCATTGACGGTGTCAATGCCATCCCCACCCACCAGGGTGTCGTTGCCAGCACCCGCGAGCAAAGTGTCGTTGCCCACACCGCCAGAGACCGAATCTGCCCCCTCACCGCCATCGAGCACATCGCTGCCTACGCCGCCGTCGATCACATCGGCACCGGCACCGCCTAGGACTTCATCGTTGCCTGCGCCACCAGACAGGGTGTCGTCACCTGCACCACCGTCCATGCTGTCGTTGCCCGCGCCAGAGTCAATCACATCGCTGGTGGCAGATCCAGCGATGGTGTCTTGACCAGCTCCTGTTTGCAAACTGCTGAAATTGGTGAAACTGTCCGCTCCCAAACCGCCTGTGCTGGTGTCGGTGAGCGTGCCTGCAGCCATGTCCACGTTGAGGTTGCCCGTGACATCGGTCACCACCCCATTGATGAGTTGGGTTTGAATGGCTTGCAAGGTGTTGGTGCCATTGCCACCGTCCAGGGAGTCATTGCCAACGCTGGCCAACACCGAGTCATTGCCGTCCCCGGCCAGCACGGTGTCACTGCCCGCACCTGCGTCGATCACGTCGTTGCCCGCACCAGCGTCCAGCACGTTGCTGAATACCGAGCCAGCCAGGGTGTCGTCCCCCGCGCCCGTGACCAAGTTCTCCATGTTGAGGATCACATCGTTGCCCAAACCACCCACGGTGGTGTCGGTCAGGGTGCCTGCACCCAGGTTGACGCTCAAGCCCTGCGTCACCGGGGTCCAGGTGTTGGCTCCGGTCAGTACTTCAGTGAGGTTGAGGGTATCGACACCCGCTCCACCGTCAAAAGTGTCGTTGCCCACGCCGCCGCGGACCGTTTCCGCCGAGGTCGAACCCGCCACCAATGAGCCTACGTTCATGCCTTCCTTGACTTGAACAGTGACCGAACCATTGCTGTAGGCATCAAACCCAGCGGCATCGCTGCCCGGCAGGCGGAACCAGACTTGCTCGCCGGGGTTGTTGGCATCGTTGGCCAAGCCAACATCCTCACCTGCTCCACCCTCAATGGAGACCGATGCCCCTTGTCCAGCCAAGTCCACAATGTCTTGCGGGCTCAATGCCACCGGCCCGTTGGAGCCAGGATCTGTAGCGAGGGTTTGAATCTGAGCCAAATTGATGAGGGGCTCACCATTGGTGGGCGCCACCAGGCTCACCCCGGAAACGCCAGGGTTGGTGGTGAACATGGACGCACCGGCGTAGGTCACGGCATCTGTTCCACCTTGGGTATTGGTACCCGAAACCAGCTCTGCATCCAGGGTAAAGCCCAGGTTTTGCACCAGGGTCATGAAGTTGGCTGGTGCATTGAGGGTCACCGTGTAGCTGGATTGACCAGCTGGAATGACCACATGGAAGTCGTTCTCACCCAATAAGGCCTCGCCACCGGAGCTCAGCAGGGCTTTGAGCGTCAAATCCGCCTCCACAGCGACTCGCGTTGGCTGCGACAAATTGATGGTGACGGCAATTTTGGAAGTGCCATCGAACTGGACCGAGCCTGGGGCCAGGCTCAGCTCAGGGATCACCGGGGGAGGAATCCCGTTGTTTTCCGCTTTGACCACCGGCGCAGGAGGTGGTGCAGCAGGTTTCACCACAGATGGAGCAGGCGCAGGCACATTCACCACCGACTGGGTGGCCTGGTTGTTGCTGGCCGCTTGAACAGGGCTTGAAAAAGGTGCGGCCGCTTTGATGCCACTGATGGGCGACGAGGTCACCCCGGAGCCGGAGAAGGGAGCCAGTGCGGCCACCGAGGGGGAAGCAAAAGGCGATGTGAATGTAGGTACAGCAGCTGGAGCTGCCTGGAAGGCCGGAACCTGGGGAGCAACGGCCACAGCTGGGTTGGGGATCACCGGCGCAAAGGCAGGCGCGGCCGCATTCACCACTGGGTTTGCAATGGGGCTGATGACGGGGCCGGCCAAGGGATTGAGGGCTGCTGGCGCTGGCACCTGAGCATTGAACACGGGAACCTGGGGTGCTTGAACCGGATTGGCAGCAGCCAGGTTCGCCTGAGGCGCTTGAACGGGGTTGGCAGCAGCCAGGTTCGCCTGAGGCACTTGAACGGGGTTGGCAGCAGCAAGGTTGGCCTGAGGCACTTGAACGGGGTTGGCAGCAGGTACATTGGCCTGAGCCAACGGGACGGCATTGACGGGGGCATTCACACCCGGCACAACCAGACCTGCCACTTCAGGAGCAGCAGCGGCCTGACCAGCCACTTGGGCTTGCACCTGGGCTTGAGCCTGACCTTGAATTTGACCCGCAGCTGGCGCTAGAGCCTGACCTGCCGCTTGAGCTTGAGCGGCAGCCTGTGCCTGTGCTGCAGCAGGCGCTTGGCCCGCAACGGGTGCCGCTGCGTCCACCGCAGCCTGGCCAGCAGCTTGAACTTGAACTTGAACTTGAACTTGAACTTGGGCTTGCGCTTGAGCCTGAGCCTGACCTTGAATTTGACCCGCAGCTGGCGCTAGAGCCTGACCTGCAGCTTGGGCTTGAGCCGCAGCTTGAGCTTGAGCGGCAGCAGGCGCTTGGCCTGCAACGGGTGCCGCTGCGTCCACCGCAGCCTGGCCAGCAGCTTGAACTTGGGCTTGAGCCTGACCTTGAGCGGCGGCAGGCGCTTGGGCCTGACCCGCAGCCTGAGCTTGAGCGGCAGCAGGCGCTGGTGCCTGACCTGCTGCTTGGGCTTGACCGGCAACTGGGGCTTGACCTGCCGCTGGAGCCTGGGCGTCTGCATTACCGGCCGCTGGAGCGGCAGCAAGAACCTGAGGAGTAGGTGTCAGGGCAATTTGCTGAATGCGACCATCTGGAGTGATCAAAGCAATGGCAGCAGGTGTGGCACCGGTTGCCTGCGTTGAGCCTGGCGCGCCAGGCGCGGTGGCAGGGGGCACAGCCAGGGCATTGACAGCCGTCTGCCCAGTCTGAGCCTGAACATTGACGGCCACGCCCACCTGGGGCACTTCGATGCGGCCGGAGGGGGTCAACACTTGGACTTGAACCTGCTGGGTGGAGGGGCGATCCACATTGACTTGACCCGCATCCACCTTGAGGTTGATGGCGGTGACTTCAACAACACCGGGGGCCTTGTTCTCCAATTGCCCGGTCACGGTCACCTTACTCTGATCCCCAATCGAAGCACTATTGCCGGAGACCGCTGCATCCTTGCTCGCATTGAATTCCAGTTTGACCCTGGAGTTGGCCTGAGTGTTGACCACATCGCCCAGGAAAATGTCTGCACCAGCAGACAGAACCAAGACTTCACCATTGCGAACCACCTGCACAATGCCAAACACTTCGCTGACTTTGGCAATGGGGGTGGCAGCCACCGGGTTGGTCACCGAGTCGATGGGGGCAGGTGCAGAGGGTGCCAGCGCGCCGGAGTCCAAAGCCGTTGCGCCAGGTGCCGTGTTTTGAGCGAGGAGAATGGGCTGCTGGGTGTCCACTTGCCCAAGCAGCTGGCTCCATGCCAAAGTCAAATCATGTGCGAGTTCACTGTTGAGCAATTCGTTGGCTGAAACGAAGAAATCATCGACGCGCTCGACGCTCCCATCGGGATGGATGAGCAAGGCGTCGCCGCCAGAGCGCACCACCTGAATGCCTGCATCCAACCAGGATTGGAGCAAGGAAACAGATTGGGCCAATGCATCAACAGAGGCTTCGCTTTTGCTGGGCAAAAGCCATGACAGGGGGTTGAACTTCTTCATGCCGACTCAACTCGTACTTCTTAGGACGAATCGATAATCGGTCATTAGCTCATGAGTTAAAGCCCATCGGCTCGATATGAAATAACTTGTAAACAGTGCGGATCAAAGTGCAGGCTCCACACCAATGAAATCGGTGCCAGATGCCAGGGCTTGAGGGGAATAAAATGAATTAAAAACACATCTTTTTTTAATAGAGATGCATGCCTATGAATTCAACTCGCGAGTCGATCGTCCAGGCATGGGATCTGCGCTCATTCCCACTCGATGGTCGCAGGCGGTTTGCTGCTCACATCAAGCGTGACTCGATTGATGCCTTTGACCTCATTGATGATCCTCGACGAAACCTTTTTAAGCAACGCATAGGGCAACTCAGCCCAATCGGCGGTCATGAAGTCGCTGGTTTGCACAGCACGCAAGGCGACCACGTAATCGTAGGTGCGGCCGTCGCCCATCACGCCCACACTTTTGACGGGTAAAAACACCACAAAAGCCTGGCTGGTGAGGTCGTACCAATTCTTGCCACTGGCGCTGTCCACACATTGGCGCAATTCATCGATGAAGATGGCGTCGGCTTTGCGCAGCAGGTCGGCATATTCCTTTTTGACCTCGCCCAGGATGCGAACACCCAGGCCGGGACCGGGGAAAGGATGGCGATACACCATGTCTCGAGGCAAGCCCAGGGCCACGCCCAGCTCCCTCACCTCGTCCTTGAAGAGGTCGCGCAGGGGTTCGAGCAGTTTGAGACCCAGTTGCTCGGGCAAGCCGCCCACGTTGTGGTGGCTCTTGATGGTGACGGCCTTTTTGCTCTTGGCGCCCCCGCTTTCGATGACATCGGGGTAGATGGTGCCCTGAGCCAGGAAACTCGCCCCTTGATGTCGGTCGTCCCCCGCCTTGAGTTTGGCCGCCTCGGCTTTGAAGACATCCACAAACAGTCGGCCAATGATCTTTCGCTTTTGCTCGGGGTCGGACACACCAGCCAACTCTCGCAAAAACAGATCACTGGCATCCACCCGGATCACCCGGGCATGCAACTGACCCGCAAACATCTCCATGACCATGTCGCCTTCATTGAGGCGCAACAAGCCGTGATCCACAAAAACACAGGTGAGCTGGTCGCCTATGGCGCGGTGGATCAGGGCTGCGGCCACCGACGAATCCACCCCCCCAGACAAGCCCAGGATGACCTCTTCATCGCCCACTTGCTCGCGGATCCTGGCCACAGCTTCCTCGATGTAGTTGCCCATGACCCAGTCGGGTTTTGCCCCGCAAATGCCCAGCACAAAGCGCTCGAGCAAGGCCTTGCCCTGAACCGTGTGGGTGACCTCGGGGTGAAATTGAACGGCATAAAAGTGCCGTGACTCGTCTGCCATGCCCGCAATGGGACAGGCTGGCGTTGAAGCCATGACCTTGAAGCCCGGTGGCAAGGCCGTGACCTTGTCGCCGTGGCTCATCCAGACCTTGAGCATGCCGTGGCCTTGCTCGGTGGCAAAGTCTTGGATGCCCCGCAGCAACTCGGTGTGACCATGGGCGCGGACCTCGGCATAACCAAACTCACGGGTGTGGCCTGGCTCCACTTTGCCCCCCAACTGCTGCGCCATGGTTTGCATGCCATAACAAATGCCCAGCACCGGGATGCCCAGTTCAAAAGCCGCATCGGGTGCCTTGTCGTCGACCTCGTAGACGCTGGCGTGCGAGCCCGAGAGGATGATGCCCTTGAGCTGACCGTCAGCGGCGTACTGGCGAATCCAATCGTTGCTCACATCGCAAGGGTGCACCTCGCAATACACATGGGCTTCGCGCACACGCCTGGCGATGAGCTGGGTCACCTGGGAGCCGAAGTCGAGGATGAGGATTTTTTGGTGTGACATGCTGCGCCAATGAAAAACACGCCCCAAACATGAAAACGGTAGCGGGGCGTGCGAATGAGGTCATTCTAAAGGGCTCACTCCGAGCGGTAGTTGGGCGCTTCCTTGGTGATTTGCACGTCGTGGACATGGCTCTCGCGCATGCCTGCTGAGGTGATTTGCACAAATTCGGCCTGGGCACGCATGGCCTCGATGCTGGCGCACCCGCAGTAGCCCATGCTGGCGCGCAATCCACCCGCCATCTGATAGATGATGGACACCACCGAGCCCTTGTAGGGCACACGGCCTTCAATGCCTTCGGGCACGAGCTTGTCGGCATTGGGGTTGCCCGTGCTGCTTTCCTGGAAATAGCGATCGGCACTGCCCTGCTGCATGGCGCCAATCGAGCCCATGCCCCGATAGCTCTTGTAGCTGCGCCCCTGATAGAGGATGACTTCGCCCGGTGCTTCCTCTGTCCCTGCAAAAAGGCCTCCCATCATGACGGAGCTGGCCCCTGCCGCGATGGCTTTGGCGATGTCGCCGCTATAGCGCACGCCGCCGTCGGCGATCAAGGGCACGCCTGTGCCTTGCAAGGCGGTGGCCACGTTGTCAATGGCGGTGATCTGGGGCACGCCCACGCCAGCAACGATGCGGGTGGTACATATAGAGCCTGGACCAATGCCCACCTTGACCGCATCGGCGCCCGCCTGGACCAGGGCGAGTGCGGCCTGGGCGGTGGCAATGTTGCCCCCCACCACATCCACCTGTGGGTAATGCGTTTTAACCCAGCGCACGCGGTCAATCACGCCCTTGCTGTGACCGTGGGCGGTATCGACCACGATGGCATCCACACCCGCCTGCACCAAGGCCTCAACGCGCTCCTCTGTGCCCTCGCCCACGCCCACCGCTGCGCCCACCCGCAAACGCCCCGAGGAGTCACGCGCGGCATTGGGGAAGCTGGTTTGCTTGGTGATGTCTTTGACCGTGATGAGGCCTTTGAGCTCAAAAGCGGCGTTGACCACCAGCAGCCGCTCCAGGCGGTGTTTGTTGAGCAGGGCCTTGGCTTGCTCCAGAGTTGTGCCCTCGGGCACGGTGATGAGCCGCTCGCGCGGGGTCATGATCTCGCTCACCGGGGCGTCGTAGCGGGTTTCAAAGCGCAAATCGCGCCCGGTGACGATGCCCACCACCTTGCCCCCGTCGAGCACTGGGAAACCCGAGATGCCCAATTGCCCCGACAACGCCAGGACTTCACGCACCCGGTGTGTGGGTGTGATGACCACCGGATCGAGCAAAACGCCGGTTTCATAGCGTTTGACCTTGGCCACCTGCGCGGCCTGCTCCTGGGGCGTGAGGTTTTTATGGATGATGCCCATGCCGCCTTCCTGGGCGATGGCAATGGCCAAGCGCGCCTCGGTGACGGTATCCATGGCAGCGGAGACCAGGGGCAGGTTCAGGGTGATGCGGCGGGAAAACGAGGTGGCAAGCTGGGTGTCTTTGGGCAAGACCTGCGAGAAAGCAGGCACCAGGAGCACATCGTCAAAGGTGAGTGCGTGACCAAGTAGGCGCATGGCTAGGCTCAAAAAGGCAGATCTTAGGGAGTTGGCCGTGCTGGCTGTATACACCCCAGCGTTGCACCATCACGGCATCAGGCCGTCCTCAAGACCAGGGTTCAGCCTTTGGCCGCACGCGGCTTTTTGGTGAATAACCCAGCCTTGCGCATGCCTTGGCTGACAAAACGCTCCAGGCGAGCCACTTTGGGGTCCACGCGAAGGGGGCGCGTCCATTCGAGGCGGTCGCCGGGCATGAGTGACTGATCGAGCCCCACCCGACGCCCCCAGATGCTCCACACCTGATCGCCACGCAGGCTTTGCCAGACCGAATCGGGCACCTCATGCGAGAAAGCCTGCAAGGCTTGCTCCAGGGTGCTGTTGGCGGGCAACTCCAATTCATGCTCCTCTGCGGATCGCGCCTGCAGGCTCCAGACGATGGAGACCTTCATGGGCCATACACCACTTGCGCGCGTTCGACAAAGGCATTGACCAGGGTGGAGGCAATGCGGTCAAACACGGGTGCCACGAGGTTGCCAAACATGGAGTCAAAGCTGTAGCTGAGTTGCAATTCAACTTTGCAGGCGCGTTCCTCGCCCATGGGAATGAAGTTCCAGGTGCCGTGCAAAGCCTTGAAAGGGCCATCCACCAAGGTCAAGGCCACTTGTCGGCCGGGCTGGTGGATGTTGTGGGTGGTGAAACTTTTTTTCAGGCCCGCCACATGCATGCCAATGCGAGCCACCATGCCATTGGGCAGGGTTTCGACGATGTGCGCCTGATCACACCAGGGCAAAAATTCTGGATAACGGGGCACGTCGACCACCAGATCAAACATTTCCTGGGCGCTGTACCACAACAACACAGACTGGTGTACGGTTTTCAATTTCATAGAATGCCAGCCTTCATCCGGCGCAGTAGCGTCATTCTATTCACCCCACCCCGAGTTCCCCCCATGGCCACCGGCAAGCCCCTACCCGCACGCATCGCCGACAACAAAAAGGCCGCCTTCAATTACTTTTTCGAAGAAAAGTATGAGGCGGGGATGGTGCTCGAGGGTTGGGAAGTCAAAGCAGTTCGCGAAGGCAAGGTGCAGCTCACCGATGGCTATGTGGTGATTCGCAATGGCGAGCTGTTTGTCATTGGTTGCCAGATCAACCCCTTGAAGACCGCCTCCACCCATGTGCGCCCCGATGCCGTGCGCTCCCGCAAATTGCTCATGCACAAGGACGAAATCCTGCGTCTCATTGGCAAGGTCGAGCAAAAGGGATACACCCTGGTGCCCTTGAACATGCATTGGAAGAATGGCCGCGTGAAATGCGAAATCGCCCTCGCGCGCGGCAAGGTCGAACACGACAAACGCAACACCATCAAGGACCGCGAGGGCAAACGCGAGGTGGAGCGGGCGATGAAGTCACGCAACCGCTAACGCGTTCAGACCTCGCTCAAACGCCCTTCGTGCATGCGCAAGCGCCGCTGGCACAACTGGCTGATGCCTTCGTCGTGGGTGACCAGGATCAGCGTCGTCCCCTGGGCCTGATTGAGGCTGAGCATGAGGTCCATCACCGCCTTGCCCGTGGCATGGTCCAAGCTGCCAGTGGGCTCATCGGCCAGCAAGATGGCCGGTTTCATCACAAATGCCCTGGCCAGAGCGACACGCTGTTGCTCGCCCCCGGAGAGCACCTTGGGGTAATGGTTCAAGCGCTCACCCAGCCCCACTTGCTCCAGCAGGGCTTGGGCTTGTTCCCGCGCATGGCGTGCACCCGTGAGTTCCAAGGGCAACATCACGTTTTCAAGTGCGGTGAGCGAGCCCAGCAGCTGAAAGCTTTGAAACACAAAGGCCATGTGCTTGGCCCGGAATGCAGCCCGGGCATCCTCATCGAGCTCGAACAAAGGCGTGCCCAGGACCTTGACCTCGCCCGAGGTGGGGGTATCGAGGCCGGCAAGAATGGACAGCAAGGTGCTTTTGCCAGAGCCTGAAGCGCCCACCAAAGCCACGGTTTCTGAGGCTTTCACGGTGAAATCAATATCGCAGAGAATCTGCAGTGGCCCAGATGCATCTGTGACGATTTTGTTGATCTGGCTCACCACCATCAATTCATGTGTGTTTGTCATGCATCGCTCATTCGTCAATCGGCGTCACTTTAACGGCCTCCTTGCGCTCGCAGCCTGGACCTTGGCTTTGCCCCTTCAGGCGGTGTCCCCTTCTTCGCCCCGGCGGTTGTTGGTGGTGGGCGACTCGCTCAGCGCCGAATACGGCATTGCCAAGGACACGGGCTGGGTCGCCTTGCTGCAACAACGCCTGAGCCAGAGCAAAACCCCCTGGCAAGTGATCAACGCCAGCATTTCGGGCGACACCACCTCAGGCGGGCGCGCCCGCCTGCCCCGCTTGCTCGAGCAGCATCAGCCGCATCTGGTCATCATCGAACTGGGTGGCAATGATGCCCTCAGGGGCTTGGCACTCAGTGCCAGCCAGGACCATCTTCAAGCCATGATCAGGGCCAGCAAGGCCGCTGGCGCCAAAGTCTTGCTGGTGGGCATGGAGATGCCACCCAACTATGGTCCGCGCTACCTGCGTGAATTCAGGGAGATGTACCAACGCCTGGCCAAGGCCGAAAAAGTGCCCCTGGTGCCGTTTTTGCTGGCTGGCATCGCCGATTTGCCCGATGCCAGCGAGTGGTTCCAGCCCGATCGCATCCACCCCCTCGCCAAAGCCCACCCCAAGATGCTGGATAACGTGTGGCGCGGCCTTGAGCCCTTACTCTGACATGTCGGTCCACAAAATCTCTGCCCTTGCGGCGGTCCAGGAATGGCCCGATGCCCAGGCCATGGCGACCCCCGCCACCAGCCCGCTGGTGGTGGATGTGCGCAGCCCCAGCGAATATGCCCTGGATCACCTGCCGCATGCGCACAACTGGCCTGTGCTTGACGATGAGCAACGCCAGGCCATTGGCACTTTCTACAAGCAGGTGAGCCCCTTTGAGGCCAACAAACTGGGTGCGGCCTGGGTGAGCCAGAACATTGCCAAGCACCTGCTCACCCATGTGCAGTTGCTCGACAGGAACTGGAAGCCCTACGTGTACTGCTGGCGCGGCGGCCAGCGCAGTGGTTCGCTGGCGCATGTGCTGGGTCAGGTGGGCTTCACCATCCGACTCATCGAAGGCGGCTACAAGGCGTTTCGTCAAGCCATGCTCGATGACCTCACTCACCGCTCGGGTCAATTGCGGTTCGTGGTGATCCATGGCGCGACCGGTACGGGCAAAACCCGTTTGTTGCACCACTTGCAGCAGCTTGGCGCACAGGTACTGGATCTGGAAAACCTGGCCTCGCATCGCAGTTCGGTGCTGGGGCAGTTGCCTGGTCAGAGTCAACCGTCCCAAAAGCGCTTTGATACGCTGATGTGGCAAGCCGTTCGGCTATTCGACCTCCAGCGCGTGGTGTTTGTGGAGGCCGAAAGCAAGCGCGTGGGTGCGCTCACGATTCACCCCCAGCTCTTTGAGCGCATGCAGGCCTCACCCATGGTGAACCTGCAAGCGTCTTTGTCTGACCGGGTGCGCCTGCTTTGCGAGGACTATGCGCACTTCGTGGGGGATGTGCCGCTTTTTGCGACGCGACTCGCCGCGCTCAAGCCCATCGTGGGCACGGCCGTGTACGACCAGTGGCTGGCGGCCTGCCAGCAAGGCCAATGGTCTGTGGTGGTGCAAGACTTGCTCACTCGGCACTACGACCCCAATTACCTCAAAGCCAGCGACAGGCTGTTTCCGCTCGCACGCACCGCCATCGACATGCCACTCAAGGATTTGGGCGAAGAGAGCCTGCGTCAGTGTGCCCAGACCCTCATGGGCAAGTGGCAAGCCTGAGGGATCATGGGCGGCGCAGTGCGTCCAGGCCGCTGCGCAGGTCGTCGATCAGGTCCTGGGCATCTTCCAACCCCGTGGAAAACCGAACCAGATGGCCATCGTGCAAATGCGCCGGGCGCTGTGTTCTCAAGGCGCCCCAGGCATAGGGCACCACCAGGCTCATGGGACCACCCCAGCTGTAGCCCAGGCGGTGCAGCTTGAGGCCATCGCAAAAGGCATCCACCTCTGCCGAGCTCAGGGAAGGATCCAGGATGAGGCTAAACAGCCCAGCCGCTCGCCCCTGTTGCCAGGCCGTCTCGGGCATGGAACCCGGCGCACACAAGCTGCGCCAATGGGCATGACCCTGTGAATCCGGCCAGGCGGGATGCAGGACTTGGCGGACCAGAGGATGGTCGTGCAGCGCCTGCACCATGGCTCTGGCAGTTTGATCCTGGCGGTCATAACGCATGGCGATGCTGGGCAAGGCCCTCAGGATGGCCTCGGCATCGTTGCCGGCCACGCCCAGCCCCAAGCGCATGTGCGAGAGCTTGAGCGCTTGCGCCAGATCGTCACGGCGAGTCATCACCGAGCCCATGAGCACATCCCCGCCCCCACTGGGGTATTTGGTGAGGGCATGGACCGAGACGTCCACAGACAGCGGCGTTTGGGCTTCGCCAGGCACCAGGTCAAAGGGGTTGAAGGCCAGGCCTGCCCCCCAGGTGTTGTCCAGCGCCGTGATCAAGCCGCGCGATTGAGCCAAGCGCACCAGCGCCGGCAAATCGGGGAATTCCATGGTCACAGAACCAGGGGCTTCCAGCCACACCATGCGGGTGGCTGGCGTGATGGCTTGCTCCAGGCTGGGCAGCGACAAGGGGTCGTAAAAGCTGTGGGTGATGCCAAAACGGTTGAGCTCCCCCTGGGCCAATACCTTGCCTGGGCCATAGGCATTGGCGGGAATCAAGACATGGTCACCGGCTTGCAGCAAGGCCAGGTTGGCCTGAGCAATGGCAGCCAGACCGCTGGGCACCAACACGGCATGCAGGCCGCCTTCCAGGGTGCACAGGCGCTCCTCGAGCAAAAACGTCGTGGGCGTGCCATGCAGGCCATAGGTGTAGCCGCTTTTGTTTTTCCAATCGCGCTGGCGCATGGCCGCCACATTGGGGAAAAACACCGTCGAGGCCTTGTAAACACCAGGTTGCGGCGCCTCGAACTCAGCGGGAGGCTGGTAGGGATGCTGAATGAGGTCGGTGTTGCGTCCCATGGTGGCCTTGAGGGGTTTGATCAGGCGGTGAGGTGAAACAGGCTCAGATGCGCCACTTCTCGAGCAGCTTTTCGGGGCGCATGTTGTCGTAGGGCTCAAAGGGCTGGTGGATCCAGGGGTTGGTGGACAGGAACTCCACCGAATAGTCCGGCTCGAAGGACGACACGCCTTTGGTCCAGATCACGGCGGTGCGCAATTCGGTGATGGGCGAATACTGGGTTCTGAGCAAATCCACCACGGCCTTGAGGGTGTGGCCGGTGTCGGCGAGGTCGTCGACCAGCAAGACGCGGCCTGCGATTTCGCCCTTGGGGGTGGTGATGTAGCGGGCAATGTCCAAATGACCCTGGATGGTGCCTGCCTCAGCCCGGTAAGAGCTGGTGGACATGATGGCCAGGGGTTTGTCAAAGATGCGCGAGAGGATGTCGCCGGGGCGCATGCCACCGCGTGCAAGGCACAGGATGGTGTCAAAGGCCCATCCCGATTGATGGATCTTGAGGGCCAGTTTTTCAATCAGGCTGTGGTATTCGTCGTAAGACACGTAGAGGTGTTTGCCGTCTTCAGTCAACATGGCTGGCCTTTGCAGTGGGTTGGATGTCAAGCTTGGAAAGGATCCTGAATCAGGATGGTGTGATCACGGTCCGGGCTAGTGGACACCAAATGAATGGGCACGCCAGCCACTTCCTCAATGCGGTGCAGGTAGCTCTGCGCCGCTTGGGGCAATCGGTCAAAACGGGTCACCCCGACGGTGGAGTCACTCCAGCCGGGCAGGGTTTCATAAATGGGCTGGCAACGCTCGATGTCATCGGCACCCAGGGGCAAGAGGTCGATGCGCTCGCCGTCGAGTAGATAGCCCACACACAGTTGCAATTCCTTGAGGCCATCGAGCACATCGAGCTTGGTGATGCACAAGCCCGACAAGCCGTTGACCTGGGCACTGCGCTTGAGCAAAGCGGCATCGAACCAGCCGCAACGCCGCGCACGACCCGTGGTGGTGCCCCGCTCTGCCCCCACCGTCGAGAGGTGATAGCCGACCGTGCCTGGCGTTTCCCAATCGAGTTCGGTGGGGAATGGACCGCCCCCCACGCGGGTGCAATAGGCCTTGGTGATGCCCAGCACATAGCTCAGCAGTTGAGGCCCCACGCCAGAGCCTGCGGCTGCATTGCCCGCAACGCAGTTGCTGGAGGTGACAAAGGGGTAAGTGCCGTGATCGATGTCGAGCAAGGTGCCCTGAGCGCCTTCAAACAGCAGGTTGCCACCGGCCTTGTGGGCTTCGTTGAGTTCGCGAGAGACGTCGGCCACCATGGGCAACAAAGCCTTGGCGTGATCCAGGGCTTGCTGGCGGACAGCCTCGAAATCGACGCTGCCGCCCCGCACAAAGGCCGACAAGGGCTGGTCCTTGAGCCAGGCAACCTGGGACCAGTCGACCTGGTCGGCATGGAGCATGGCCAACTGGGCGTTGTAGTAGGCGATCAGTTCCCGGAGCTTGCGCTCAAAACGATCAGGATGCTTGAGGTCTTGCACGCGCAAGGCACGGCGGGCGACCTTGTCCTCGTAGGCAGGACCAATGCCTCGGCCTGTGGTGCCAATCTTGGCTGCGCCCGACTTTTCTTTGGCCACTTCGCGTGCCACATCCAGCGCCGCATGAAACGGCAGGATCAAGGGGCAGCCTTCGCTCACACGCAAGCGCGAACGCACCTCGACGCGGGCTTTTTCAAGGCCCGTGATTTCTTCCAGCAACTTGCCCGCCGAGAGCACCACCCCATTGCCGATGTAGCAGCGCACGCCGTCACGCATGATGCCGCTGGGGATGAGGTGCAGCGCGGTCTTGACGCCATTGATGACCAGGGTGTGGCCCGCGTTGTGACCGCCCTGAAAACGCACCACACCGGTGGCGGTCTCGGTCAGCCAATCGACCAGCTTGCCTTTGCCCTCATCGCCCCATTGGGTGCCGACCACCACCACATGCCGCCCTGGAATCGCACTCATTGCTGTGTTTTCTTTGAATCAGATGGAAAGGGATTGAACAACCCAGCGGTCATTCACTCGAATCAACTCACGGTCGCAGTCGAACTCATCGACTTCACTCTCGTGACCGGGCAGGACGCACACCACGGTGTGGCCTTGCTCGCGCAATCGCGCAATCACGCTGCGCAGCTCGGTGTCCTCGCTCCAGGGCGCACGGATGGCCGCACCCAGGGGCAAAGCGGGCACATGCTGAACCCAGGTTTTGAGGTCCAGACTGAAACCCACGGCCGGTCGTTTGCGCCCAAAGGCAGCGCCCACCTCGTCGTAGCGGCCACCGCGCAGCACCGCATCGCTACAGCCGGGCGTGTAAGCGGCAAAGCGCACACCGGTGTAGTAGGCATAGCCGCTCATGTCGGCCAGGTCGAAGGACAAAGGCAGATGGCCCAGATGACCCGCAAGCCAGCGCAAATCCTGGATCGCTGCCAGGGCTTGGGGGAAGCCAGCCAGCGCCTGTTCGGCCTCGTCCAGCAATTGGATGTCGCCATAGGCCTGAACCAGGAACGCCAAGGCGGATTGGACAGGCTGGCTCAATCGACCCGCGCTGGGCACCGCGGTGGGCAGGCTTTTGCAAGCCACGGCCTCACGAAGCTCGGCCTGGGCTTTGGCCTCCAAGCCGCTTTGGCTGAGGATGGCCGGGAAAATGCGTGCATCGCCGAGGTCAAAACGAACCCCTTGCAGACCCGCTTCACCCATGAAGGCCTGGGCCAAGTCCAGGGCTTCGAGATCGGCTTCAAGGCCTGCATGGCCATAGATTTCTGCCCCCAGCTGCAAAGGCTCACGGCTGGCCCGGGCTCGTTGCACCCGCGTGTGCAAGACCGGCCCGCAATAGCACAGCCGGGTCACGCCCTGGCGATTGAGCAAATGCGCGTCAATGCGCGCCACCTGAGGGGTGATGTCGGGACGAACCCCCAGGGTCTTGCCTGAGAGCTGATCGACCAGTTGAAAGGTGTCCAGGGCGCGCTCGGTCCCTGCGCCCGTGAGCAAGGCCTGCAAATGTTCCACCATGGGAGGAATGACCAGCTCGTAGCCGTGGCGACGCGCCACATCGAGCAAATCGCGTCGCAGGTCTTCGATGTGCCTGGCCTCGGAGGGCAACACATCGGCAATGTGATCGGGTAAGAGCCAGGCAGACATTCAATCAAGGCAGTCGGGTTGAAGCTGGGCATTCTAACGATGCCCACCCGGCTCTCCCCCTTAATGGAGGGTCAATCCAGCCAAAAGAGCAGCAGGCCGCCAGCGAGCACGCAGCACAGACCAAAAAAACGGATCTGGCCATCGTGCAACTGCATGATTTGCAACAGGGTTTGGCGCCAGCGCTGTGGAAAGAGGAAGGGCATGAGCCCCTCCAGAATGAGCACCAGGGCCAAGGCCTGGAGCAGGTCCAAGACCGTCATGCGCTCACTTGCGGGGTGTTGGTGCTGCGCTACCCGAGCCCCTCATGACGCTGAAGAACTCTGAAGAGGGATCCAGCACCATGACATCGGACTTGCTGGAGAAGGTGGCCTTGTAGGCCTCCAGGCTGCGATAGAACTTGGCGAACTGGGGGTCACGGCCAAAGGCCTCGGCATAAATGCGGGCGGCTTCGGCATCGCCCTGCCCCTTGATTTGCTGGGCATCACGGTAGGCATTGGCCAGGGTGATCTCGCGCTGCTTGTCGGCATCAGCGCGGATTTTTTCGCCCTCGGCGCCACCGGTGGAGCGCAATTCATTGGCCACGCGCTTGCGTTCGGCTTCCATGCGGCGGTAAACCGACTCGGTGATGGTGCCCACGTAATCGGCGCGGGTCATGCGCACATCCACCACCTCGATGCCCCAGGGGTTGCCCCCCGAAACCTTCTCCACCACCTCGCGCTTGACGCGCTCCATGAGCTGTTCTCGCTTGGTGGAGATGAGTTCTTGCACGGTGACCTTGTTGATTTCTTCCTGGAAAGCGTTCCTGACCACACGGGCCAATTGAGTGCCGCCTGCACGCTCATCCAGACCCACGTTGCGGATGTAGGCCGACGGATCGCTGATGCGCCAGCGCACAAACCAGTCGATGACCATGCGCTGCTTTTCAGCGGTGAGCATGGGTTCGGTGTCCGAGGATTCCAAAGACAAAAGGCGCTTGTCGATGAATCGCACGTTCTGGAAAGGAGGCGGGAGCTTGAAATTCAAGCCGGGTTCGGTGATGACGCGCTTGATTTGCCCAAGCGAATACACCACGCCAAACTGACGCTGGTCCACCACAAAGACGGTGGAGATCACCAGGGCCACGAAGGCCACGATGGCTGCAATGATGAGTCCGATTCGGTTCATGTTGTCCTCACTGGCGAGCGTCCCGATCGCGACCGCGATCGTCCCTGCCCCTCAAATCGCCCCCATTGCTGGGCAAGGCGGGTGGTGTTGAATTCATGGCGGCGGGCACTTCAGGCGCGCCGGGTGCACGGTTGGGCGCAGCGGTGACCTGCATGATCTGGTCCAGCGGCAAATACAAGAGGTTGGAGCCTTGCTTGGTGTCGACCAGCACCTTGGTCACGCCAGAGAACACTTGCTGCATGTTCTCCAGGTACAAGCGGTCGCGCGTGACCTGCGGTGCTTTTTGGTATTCGGCCAACAGGGACTTGAAGCGCTGTGCATCGCCCTGAGCCTGCGCCACGATGCGGGCGCGGTAGCCCTCGGCCTCCTGCTTGAGGCGGGAAGCAGCGCCCACTGCGCGGGGCACGACATCGTTGGCATAGGCCTCCGCTTCGTTTTTGGCGCGCTCGCGCTCCTGGCCAGACTTCAACACGTCGTCAAACGCGGCCTGGACTTGCTCGGGCGGGCGTATGCCGCCTTGCTGCATGTTGATGGCCACCACTTCGATGCCCACTTTGTAGCGGTCCAGGATTTTTTGCATGATGGCTCGGATGCGAGGCGCAATCTGATCCCGCTCTTCGGACAGCGCGGTGTCCATGCGCATTTGACCCACGACCTCGCGCACAGCAGTTTCCGCAGCCTGGGTCACGGCCGTCACGGGGCTCTTGCTTTCAAACAGGAATTGACGTGCATCGGTCAATCGGTACTGCACGGCAAACTTGATCTCGACGATGTTTTCATCCTCGGTGAGCATGGCCGAATCGCGCAGCCCCGTGGACTTGACCAGGGTATCGCGCCCGATGTCGATGGAGCGGATTTGCGTGACATACACCACTTCGTGGCGTTGAACGGGATAAGGAACGCGCCAGTTGATGCCCGCGCCCACAGTGCTGTGGTACTTGCCAAACTGGGTGATCACTGCCTGCTGGCCTTCTTGAACAATGAAAAAGCCACTGCCCAGCCAGATCACGGCCAGCACACCCAAGCCCACGCCCAAGCCAAATCGGGCACCCCGCATGCCGGGACCGCCGGGGCGGCCACCACCGGACGGTGGTGGTTCACCATCGCCTGAGCCGCCTTTGCGAGTGGCCTTGCCCAGGAAACCGCCGAGCTTCTCGTTGAGGTCGCGCCAGAGTTCATCCAGATCGGGCGGACCTTTGGCATCACGTGGGCCACCCGAGGCAGGCCGATTGGGGTCGCGATTGGGATCACGGTCGTTGCCCTGAGCATCCGAGGCATGGGGATCGCGGCCCCAGCGGCCATCGTTGAGGTTGAAGAGCCACTGCAACAGCTTGGGCTTGCGACGCGAAGAGGGGGTAGTTGGCGTTGGGTTCATGATGAGGTCAAACAGCTGTTAGTGCGCATTGTGCCCCGAGCACACAACACCCTGATCAGCAAGGGGTTCCCCTTGCATGGCCAGGCTGGTTGGCGCTGAAGCGACGAGCGAATGGGAAACAGCCCACTGGTGCAGCCAAGCCCGCAGGGCATCGAGGCCTTCACCCGTTTGGGCGCTGACGAAGATCCTGGGCAAGGGTTGCCCCTCCCATTCGAATTGGTCCAGCCGTTGTGTCGGCTGGGCGGCATCTGGCAAGGCATCGACCTTGTTGAAGACCAGCAATTGGGGAATATCGGCCGCGCCGATGTCAGACAGCACCTGTTGCACCTGCTGGATTTGTTCGGGGTAGTCGGCATGCGATGCGTCGACCACGTGCAGCAGGAGATCCGCATCGGCCGCTTCGAGCAAGGTGGCTTCAAAGGCCTCGATCAGGCCGTGGGGCAAGTCACGAATGAAGCCCACGGTGTCCGAGATGGACACCTGAAGGCCGGGGTCGGTGCCTTGCTGCAAGTACAACTGCCGTGTGGTGGTGTCCAGGGTGGCAAAGAGTTGATCAGCCGCATAGCTGCGGGCCTTGACCAGCGCATTGAACAGGGTGGATTTGCCCGCGTTGGTGTAGCCCACCAGTGAAAACTTGGTCATGCCATGGCGCAGGCGCGCGCGACGCTGGGTCTGGCGCTGACGCTTGACCTTGACCAAGCGCTCGCGGGTGCGCTTGATGGCCTCGCCAATCATTCGCCGGTCCAATTCGATCTGGGTTTCACCGGGGCCACCCCGCGCACCAATGCCGCCACGCTGACGCTCCAGGTGGGACCATCGCCTCACCAAGCGCGTGCTGAGGTATTGCAGCCTGGCCAATTCAACCTGCAACTGGCCTTCATGGCTGCGGGCGCGCTGGGCAAAGATTTCCAGGATCAGGAGGGTGCGATCGTTCACGGGCAAACCCAGGTGACGCTCCAGGTTGCGCTGCTGAGCAGGGCTCAGAGACTGATCGAAGAGGATTTCACTCGCGCCGTGTTCGGCAGCGAGATCACGGATTTCATCGGCCTTGCCACTGCCCACAAAGAGTGCCGCATCGGGCGCACGCCGCTTGCAGGTGAGCACCGCCACCGGCAGCAAGCCCGCCGAACGGGCCAGGAGGCCCAATTCGGTGAGATCGGCGTCAAAGTGCGGCAAGCCCAAATCCACACCGACCAGCAAGACGGTGGGCTGGTTCATGGATGAAGGAGAAGTGGCGGACAAAGTGGCCGATCCAAGCCGCGATCAACTGGAGGTATCAGCCTCATGGGTGTCAGCGTCCACGCCTTCCATGGGGTTGAACGCCACCGCACGACCGGGCACGATGGTGGAGATCGCATGCTTGTAAACCATCTGGGTGACCGTGTTGCGCAAGAGCACCACGTATTGGTCAAAGGATTCGATCTGGCCTTGCAGCTTGATGCCATTGACCAAGTAGATGGAAACGGGGACATGCTCCTTGCGAAGCAGATTGAGGAAGGGGTCTTGCAAAAGTTGCCCTTTGTTGTTCACGATATTCTCCGTGTTCGTTATTGATGCCCAAACCATAGCACAGTCATTGCGCTCTTCTTGGTGTGTTGGCCCTCGTCCTTCAAGGAGATGGGGTCATTCTTTGTAGGGGTTTTGACTGGTCTTGAATTCAATGCGCAAGGGTGTGCCTTCCAGATCAAAGACTTGCCGGAAGCGCCCCTCTAAAAAGCGGCGATATGAATCGGTCACATGCTCGAGCGAATTGCCGTGAATGACGATCACGGGTGGATTCATGCCGCCTTGGTGCGCATAGCGCAGTTTGGGTCTGAACATGCCAGAGCGCTTGGGTGCCTGGAATTGCACCGCCTCGAGCAAGGTGCGCGTGAGCTTGGGTGTGGGCATTTTGGTGTTGGCCGAGCGATGCGCATGTGCGATGGCGCCCCAAAGGCTGTTTACCCCCTGCCTCTTCTTGGCCGAGATGAAGTTCATGCGGGCGAACTTGAGAAAGCCCAGGCGCGCCTCGATGGAGCGCTTGAGCAGTTCGCGCTGGTAATCGTCCACCGCTTCCCACTTGTTGATGGCCAGCACCACCGCGCGCCCCGACTCGAGGATGAAGCCTGCGATGTGGGCATCCTGATCGGTGATGCCCTGGGTGGCATCGAGCAGCAGCAGCACCACATTGGCCGATTCAATGGCTTGCAGGGTTTTGACCACGGAGAACTTTTCAATGGCTTCAAATACCCTGCCCTTGCGCCTCAATCCTGCGGTGTCGATGAGTTCAAACATCTGCCCTTCGCGCTCGAAGGGCACACGGATGGCATCCCGTGTGGTGCCAGGCAAATCAAAGGCCACCAGACGCTCTTCGCCCAGCCAGACATTGATCAGGGTGGATTTGCCCACATTGGGGCGCCCGGCCACGGCCAGCTTGATGGGGCGGTTGTCGTCCGCGGCCTCGTCGCCCTCTTCCTCGGGCGCCATGGGCAGCAAAGCCTCGATCTCGTCGAGCAAGCCACGAATGCCCTGGCCATGTGAGGCGGAGATGGGGTAGACCTGACCCAGACCCAATTCAAAAAATTCGCTCAGTTGGATGCCCTCTTGCATGCCCTCGGCCTTGTTGGCCACAAGGCAAGTGGGCTTGCCCAGTTTGCGCAGATGATTGGCAATGTCGTGGTCCTGGGCGCTGAGGCCTTCGCGTGCATCGACCACAAACACCACCACATCGGCTTCGATGACGGCTTGTCGAGTCTGCTTGGCCATCTCGTGATAGATGCCCGTTTCGGCGCGCGGCTCAAAGCCGCCGGTGTCAATCACAATCCAGGAACGCCCACCCATTTTGAGTTGGCCATAGTGGCGATCCCGCGTGAGCCCTGCGTAATCGGCCACGATGGCATCGCGGCTCTTGGTGAGGCGGTTAAAGAGGGTGGATTTGCCGACGTTGGGGCGCCCCACCAGCGCAATGACTGGATTCACAATGGTTCACAGCCCCTCGTAGAGGCGCAACTGTCCGTTGCGCCCCAGCAGGAGCACACCCTGGGGGGTGAGCAGCGGTTCGCCGGACAAAGGACCCATGCCGGTGGCCAGGCGACCCAGCAATTGGCCATCTTTGCGGTCCAGGGCATAGAGGGTGGCGCTTTCATCGGCGACCAGCACCTGTTTGGCGCTCAGGATGGGGGTTCGAAGGCTGCGGAACTTGAGGATTTCTGAATCCCAGGTCATTTGGTTGGTCTGGGTGTTCCACAAGCGCACCACACCGTTTTCCTGGACATTGGCCAAAGCAGAGGCATCGGCACTGAGGCCAACCGTTGAAGTGGTGGATCGGCTCCAGAGCAAATTGCCCGTGTTGGGGTTCACGCACGAGAGCTGGGTTTGAAAGGCCACCACGCACAAGCGCTCCGGCGTGAGCGAGGCAGGGGCGATGAGGTCGATGAGCCGCTCCAGATCATTGAGACCACGCGATACGGCCAGGGTGGATTGCACCTCCACCGTGCCGTTTTGCGGGTTGATGCGCAAGAGGCGCGCACTTTGACCCACCAGCAACTTGTTGTTGAGGTGCGTGAGCAAGCCGGGCTGCTGCAAAACCAGTGGATCGGTGTCCTCGCGCAAATGCCAGATCAGGCCACCTGACTCACCGTCCAGGGCCATGACCGAGCGATCGGCCAGCAGCAAAAACACGCGCCCGCCCGCCAGCAACGGTGGGGTGAATGACCTGGCAGGCAAACGCACCTGCCACACCAGTTGGCCACCATGGATGACCATGAGCTGGTTGGTCTGGGTCACGACGGCGGCACGAATGCCATCAAAGCCCACCCCGGAGTCGATGCGATTGCGGGCATCGAACTTCCAGACCAGTTGACCATTGCTGGCATCGAGCACCTGCACCTCGCCTTTGTCGTTGGCCAGGGCAATGCGGCCATTCTGAACGGCCAGCAGTTGACCGGTGGTGCTCACGCCCACGTTGGTTTGCCAGCGCAGCTTGGCTTCGATGGTGGCCACAGGACCCAAATCCTTAGGCTTGGGTCTGGGCGATGTGCTGCACGAAGCCAGCATGACCCCCATCAACAGGGCGGCAATCAACGCAGAAAAACGGGGCCAGGCAACAACGGGCAATTTCATGGCTGGGTTCTGAGTGGGTTCATTTCAGGGTGTCAGAGTCCACGCCCAAGGCGGCGAGCTTGACTGACACGACTTGTTTGAGCGCATCGGGCACCTGGGCGTGCTTGAAGGCGTTGGTGTAATGTGCCACAGCCTCCTGCGGCTTGCCGTTTTGCTGGGCCAAATCACCCAAACGGTCTTCGAACAAAGGCTCAAAGCCAGGTGCAGGCGGGCTTTGGGTGAGCAAGGGCAAAGCCTGATCAGGCTTGCCATCGTCGAGCAGCATGCCCGCCAGGCGCAAGCGGGCTACAGCGCCCAGGCCGGGGTCAGAGGCGTGCTCGATCACCCATTTGAGGCTCTCCTGGGCTTGCTCAGGCTTTTGCTGATCCAGCGCCAGTTTGGCCAGCAAGAGCTGGGTGGAGCTTGCCGCATGGGTCTTGGGGAACTGCTCGCGCAAATCCTTGGCCGCGCGTTCCACCAGCGCCCAATCCTTGGCGGTGATGGCCTGCTCGACGGCATCTTTCATGGCGGCGGCCTGAATGGCCTGCTGGCGCTGCCAATACTGCCAGCCATTCCAGGCGGCAAAGGCACCCATGGCTCCAATCAGAACCCAGGTGATGAGGTTGCCCCAGCGGTTCCAAAAATGCTTGAGCTCGGCAATTTGCTCTTGTTCTTCTAAATCGAGGTGGCTGGCCATGGTGTGATGAGGTGTAGAGATGAAGGAGAAATCAGGCGACCGATTTTAGGAGTGGCCCCCATTGGGGCCAGTCGGACAGCAAATGGGTGCGCTGCGGGTGGTCATTCTCGCGCAGGTGCTTGAGGGTGAGTTGACCCTGTGCCAATTCATCCGAACCCACGATCAACGCCCATTGGGCTCCGCTGGCATCGGCCTTCTTGAACTGGGACTTCATGCTGCCCAGACTCACCTGTTGACCCGCGCCCGACTGGGCAGCAGCGTGCATGAGCACCTTGAGCCCCAGCGCACGCAAGCCCGAGAGCACAGGCATGAGCTGAGCGTAGGCACTGGGCTCGGTCACGATCACATATGCGTCGCAGGTGGCGGGCTTGACGGGCGCGGACTGTTCCTTGAGCAGCTCGAGCACGCGTTCCACACCCAAGGCCCAACCCACAGCGGGTGCGGGCTTGCCACCCATTTGGGTGATGAGGTGGTCATAGCGCCCTCCCCCACATATCGTGCCTTGTGAGCCGAGTTGGTGGGTGACGAACTCAAACACCGTGAGGTTGTAGTAATCCATGCCGCGCACCAGGCGCGGGTTGATGGTGTAGGTCAGACCATGGGCATCCAACACAGCCTTGACCTGGTTGAAATGGGCCAGCGAGGCCTCGCCCAGGAAGTCCAGCAGCTGGGGCGCAGACTCCACCACCGGTTGCATGGCGGGGTTTTTGGTGTCCAGGATGCGCAAGGGGTTGGTGTGCAAGCGACGGCGTGCGTCCTCGTCCAACACCTCGGCATGGGCTTGCAGATGCTCGATCAGGGCTTGTCGATGGCGTTTGCGCTCTTCGGGCTGACCGAGGCTGTTGAGGTGCAACTCGATCCCGCTCAGACCCAGTGACTGCCAAAGCTGGTGCGCCATGACGATGAGCTCGGCATCGACCTCGGCGCCCGGAAAACCCAGCGCCTCTGCGCCCATTTGGTGGAACTGGCGATAGCGGCCACGCTGCGGGCGCTCGTGCCTGAACATGGGGCCAAAGTAATAAAGGCGTTGCCCGCCCTCGTACAGGAGGTTGTGCTCGATGCTCGCGCGCACCACCCCAGCGGTGGCCTCAGGCCTGAGGGTCAGATGCTCGCCGTTGAGCTTGTCCTCGAAGGAGTACATCTCTTTTTCAACGATGTCGGTGACTTCGCCCAGACCGCGCACGAACAAGGCCGTGGGCTCCACGATGGGGGTGCGGATGTTGCGATAGCCGTGTGCGGCCAGCACTTGACGAAATACCGTCTCTAGGTGCTCCCAGCGCGATGAATCGGCTGGCAGCACATCGTTCATGCCTTTGACGGCGGTGATGGTGTCACTCATAGGGGGAAAGTCAGTTCTGGGTCACCGAAAATCGTTTGGCCACGTAGTCGGCCACGATGTGTTGAAACTCTTGGGCAATGTGCTCACCCCGCAAGGTGTGGACCTTGACGCCGTCGATGAACACCGGTGCCGCTGGTGCTTCGCCCGTGCCGGGCAGGCTGATGCCGATGTCGGCCATCTTGGACTCACCGGGACCGTTGACGATGCAGCCCATGACGGCCACCTTGAGGTTCTCGACGCCGGGGTATTGCTTGCGCCAGATGGGCATTTGATCGCGCAAATGCGCCTCGATGGATTGCGCCAATTCCTGGAACGTGGTGCTGGTGGTGCGGCCACAACCCGGACAAGCCGTCACGCTGGGCACAAAGTGCCGCAAGCCCAAGGCTTGCAGGATCTCGGTGGCAATCACCACCTCCTGGGTGCGCGATTGACCGGGCTGGGGCGTGAGGGAGACGCGAATCGTGTCGCCAATGCCATCTTGCAGCAGCAGGCTCAGCGCCGCAGTCGACGCCACCGTGCCCTTGGTGCCCATGCCGGCCTCGGTGAGCCCCAGGTGCAGGGCCAAATCGGTGCGGGCAGCCAGGGCGCGGTAGACCGCCACAAGGTCCTGCACGCTGCTCATCTTGCAGCTGAGCACCATTTGTTCGGCGGGCAAGCCCAGACGCTGGGCGAGCTGAGCCGATTCCAGCGCCGATTGCACCACCGCCTCGTACATCACTTGGCGCACATCCCAGGGCGAGCTGCGCTTGGCGTTGTCGTCCATGAGCCGCGCCAGCAGCTCCTGGTCCAGCGAGCCCCAGTTGACCCCAATGCGGATGACCTTGTTGAAGCGCATGGCCGCTTCGACCATCTGGCTGAACTGCTTGTCGTGCTTGTCGCCCTTGCCCACATTGCCGGGGTTGATGCGGTATTTGGACAGCGCCTGGGCGCAATCGGGAAACTCCTGCAGCAGGCGGTGGCCATTGAAATGAAAGTCGCCAATGAGGGGCACCGCAATGCCCATGCGGTCAAGTTGTTCGCGGATGTGAGGCACAGCGCGAGCGGCCTCGGGCGTGTTGACGGTGATGCGAACCAGCTCGGAGCCGGCCTGTGCCAGCTCTTTGACTTGAATGGCAGTGGCCACGGCATCGGCCGTGTCGGTATTGGTCATGGACTGAACGACCACCGGGTGCGCACCGCCCAGCTGAACTGAGTGATCCCCCCAGCGGATGGCCACGGTGCGTGAGCGTCGGCTTTGGGGTTCAGAAAAGGGGATGGGGGTGCTGGTCATGTGGGGCTCGTGCGGCTGGATGGTGGCTGGGTGGTGGCTCAGCCTCAATTCACCAGAGGCTGTGGGCTGCTGGGCATGGCGTTGATGCGGCGCAGATGGACACGGGTGCGATCTTTCACATCGCCAGCGAGCTGGCCACAGGCTGCATCGATGTCGTCGCCTCGCGTTTTCCTCACCGTGGTGACCAGGCCTGCCCGGCTCAGTTGCTCGGCAAAGGCTTTGACGCGCTGGGCACTGGAGCGCTTCATGCCCGACTGCGGGAAGGGATTGAATGGGATGAGGTTGAATTTGCAAGGCACCGGACCATCGGGATGGTGCAAGACCAGATCGATCAAAGCCTGGGCATGCTGGTCGCTGTCGTTCACGCCCTCGAGCATGCAGTACTCGAAGGTCAGGAAGTCGCGCGGCGCATGGTCGAGGTAGGCGCGGCAGGCAGCGAGCAATTCGGCCAAAGGGTATTTGCGGTTGATGGGCACGAGGCGGTCGCGCAAAGCGTCATCGGGTGCGTGAAGGGACACGGCCAGCGCCACGGGGGCGGATTGAGCCAGGCGATCGAACATGGACACCACGCCCGAGGTAGACACCGTCACCCGACGGCGAGACAAACCATAGCCATGGTCATCGAGCATGGCATGCAAAGCCGGCAACAGGGCTTGCATGTTTTGCAGAGGCTCACCCATGCCCATCATCACCACGTTGGAGATCACGCGATCGGTGGTGCCGCGCTCGGCTCTGAGGGTGTGCTCCGCCCACCAGAGTTGGGCCAGGATTTCTGCCGTGGAGAGGTTGCGGCTAAAGCCCTGATAGCCCGTGGAGCAAAAGGGACAGCCCACGGCGCAGCCCACCTGCGAGGACACGCACAAGGTGGCGCGGTCGTCTTCGGGGATGAACACTGTCTCAATGGCGTTGCCCTCGCCCACATCAAACAACCATTTGATGGTGCCGTCGGCGGAATCGTGACGGGAGAGCACCGACAGGGGTTTGACCTGGGCGTGCAAGGCCAGGTCGTCACGCCAGGGTTTGGCCAGGTCGGACATGAGGGAGAAGTCCCCCACGCCCTTTTGGTGGATCCAGCGAAACAACTGGACCGCACGGAAACGCTTCTGCCCCCTCGCTTCACACCATTGGATGAGGCCTTCCAGGTCGAAATCGAGCAGGTTGACCATCGCTGAGGGGGCAGTCTCTGCGCTGAGGGATCAGCGCGAGTAGACGTTCATGCCCGCAAAGAAGAAGGCCACTTCGTTGCGTGCGGTTTCGGGGGCGTCGGAGCCATGCACAGCGTTGGCATCAATGCTGTCGGCAAAATCGGCGCGGATGGTGCCAGGAGCAGCCTTCTTGGGGTCGGTCGCACCCATGAGATCGCGGTTTTTCAGGATGGCGTTGTCGCCCTCGAGCACCTGGATCATGACGGGACCGGAGATCATGAAGTCCACCAGGTCTTTGAAGAAGGGGCGCTCTTTGTGCACGGCATAGAAGGCCTCAGCCTCGCCACGGGAGAGGTGGGCCATGCGGGAGGCCACGATCTTGAGGCCAGCCGCCTCAAAGCGGGCGTAGATTTGACCGATGACATTTTTGGCAACGGCATCGGGTTTGATGATGGACAGGGTGCGTTCGATGGCCATGAGTGGGTTTCCGTTCTGAATCTCTGAAAAAAACAAGGCGCATTTTAACCCGTCCCCCTAGGGTCAACCCGATGCGCCAGGTGGAGTCCGTGCCCCCATGAGGGGCACTGTTTCAACGCCGGGGGGATTTGCTGCGCGACGAAGCTGCCCCAGGCTTGCCTTTTCGCTGGCGACTGAGGCGGCTCAAGGCCTTTTCGCCAATGAAATCCTTGCGGGCGGTGCGCTCGGTGGCTGAATCGGCGGGCTGTGCCGCTCGGGGAGCGGGCGCGGCCGCCCTCGCCCGTGCGGGAGCCTGGGGTTTGGTGGACTTGACCTTGGGGCGGTCAGGCGAGTGCCGCCTGGGGGTGGGCGTTTTGGCCACGGGCTTGGGTGCCTGGGGATCGAGGCCAGCAGCGCGCAGCAAATCTGCCAGATCCGAGCCGTGCAGTTCCACCCAATGGCCCCGGCGCAGCCCGCGCGGCAGGACCACGGGACCATAGCGCACTCGGGTGAGGCGGCTCACCACATGGCCCACCGCCTCGATCAGGCGGCGAACCTCACGGTTGCGGCCTTCCTGGATCACCACCCGATACCAGGCATTGACGCCCTCGCCCTTGCCCAGGGGCTGCAGGGATTCGAAACGGGCGGGACCATCGTCGAGCATGACACCATCGAGCAAGGCCGTTTGCGCTTCTTGCGAGAGTTGCCCCAGCACACGCACCGCATATTCGCGCTCCATGCCAAAGCGTGGATGGGTGAGCTGGTTGACCAAGGTGCCCGAATTGGAAAACAGCAGCAAACCCTCGGTGTTGAGGTCCAAACGCCCCACCGATAGCCACTTGCCCGCGCCGATGCGGGGCAAAGTCCGAAAGACCGAGGGGCGATTGTGCGGATCATCGTGAGAAACGATTTCGCCTTCGGGCTTGTGATAGGCCAACACACGGGGCGTGGGCTCAGCCATCTGGTAGCGGATGGGGCGGCCATCGAAACGGATCTGGTCGCCCACCTGGACACGCTGCCCCACATGGGCGGCGCGCCCATTGACGGTCAAGCGACCTTCACGGATCAAGGCCTCCATGTCCAGGCGCGAGCCCAGGCCAGACTGGGCCAGCACCTTGTGCAGCTTGGGGGTTTCAGCCTGAGGCAAGAGCACGCGCTTGCTGGGTGAAACCACCTCCCTGGGCGCACGCGGGGCGTTTTCGCTTGGGGTGTCGTTCAGCTCAAGGGGGGGCGCTGAATCGTGCTCGCCCGCTTCAGGCCGGGGGGTTCGGGTGTTCGGCCTGCGGGGGCGGCTCGATGGGGTCTTCTTGGTTGTGCTGCGCCGAGGCGGAGATGAGCGGGTCGCCATGATGAGAATCCTCTGCGTCGGAATGGGGGGCCAACAGAATGGGAAGTTGCTGGTCATTGACCGGCTCTGTGGACTGGATGAGTTCGTCCAGCACCGAATTGGCTACATCGAGGGGAGGCAGCTGATCCAGCGAGGTCAAGCCCAGGTCGTCCAGAAACTGACGCGTGGTGGCATACAAGGCCGGTCGGCCTACCGTTTCGCGATGCCCGATGACTTCCACCCAGCCCCGGTCTTCGAGTTGCTTGATGACCAGGCTATTGATGGTCACACCCCGGATGTCTTCCATGTCGCCACGGGTCACGGGTTGGCGGTAAGCAATGATGGCCAGGGTTTCCATGACCGCCCGGCTGTACTTGGGTGGCTTTTCTGGGTGGAGGCGGTCCAGATACACGCGCATGCTGGGTCGGCTCTGGAAGCGCCAGCCAGAGGCCAGCGCCACGAGCTCCAGGCCTTTGGCAGACCAGTCGAGTTGCAATTCCTGCAGCAAACGCTTGAGGGTGTCTTCGCCGACTTGGCCGTTGAACAACAACACCATGTCCTTGATGGGCATGGCCTGCGAGGCACAGATCAATGCGGTCTCAAGGACGCGCTTGGCTTCAAGGGTATTCATGCGATCCGGGTGGGAGGATGCTCAGTGAGGAGGAATCCGGTGCCTTCACGGCACGGGCAAGAGGAGTTCATTGTAGCCAAGCCCCACCTGCGACAAAGCCTGGCGCAGGTCAGGCGGCGGCGGGCAGGTCCATTGCAGGGCTTGGCCGGTATGGGGATGGGCCAAGCTCAGCCGCCAGGCATGCAAGGCTTGTCGGTTCAGACCGGCAAGGAGCTGGCCGCCGTAAGTGACATCGGACACCAGGGGATGGCCCAGGTGCGCCATGTGCACGCGGATCTGATGGGTGCGCCCCGAATGCAGGTGGCAATGCACCCAGCTGGCCTGATCGTTGGTGGCCAGGCAGGTGACATCGGTTTGAGACCATTTGCCCTTGCCTTCAGGCAAGGCCGCCATGCGCAGTCGATTTCGGGGGTCACGCCCCATGTCGGTCTGGATTTCGATGTGGGTCTTGCCCCGCCAGGGCTTGTGCGCCAGCGCCAGGTACTCGCGGCGAACCGAACGCGCACCAATGGCCTGCACCAGGGCATCCACCGCAGACGGGGTCTTGCCCACCATCATGAGGCCGCTGGTGTCTTTGTCCAGGCGGTGAACAATGCCCGCTCGCGGCAAGGCGCGAGCACCCGCATGGTGATGCAGCAAGGCATTGAGCAAGGTGCCGCTCCAGTGACCCGGCGCGGGGTGCACCACCAGGCCCGCTGGCTTGTCGATGACCATCAAGTGCTCGTCCTCGTGCAACACGGTGAGGTCCATGGCCTGGGGCTCGAAGGCGGCGCTGGAGGCCAGCGGGTGCAAGGTGACCCGATAAACCTCGCCCGACCTCACCTTGTGAGAGGGCTTGAGCGGGCGATCGGGGTGTTTGAGCCAGCGCACATCCCCCGCCTCGATGACCTGCGACAGGTGTGAACGAGACCAGCCAGCCAGCATGGCAGCCAGGACCTTGTCCAGGCGTGCTTCGTGCCATTGCGGGGCAATCGTCAGTTCTTCGACCACCACGGCCCCGTCCTGGGGATCGGCATCGGCAGCCGACCATTCCTCCATGACCCTGTCATCGGATGGGGGATGAGGCTGACCGATAATGCCCGTCATTGGAGTCATTGAATTGGGGATGGGATGTTGAATCTGAAACAGTTTTGCTGTGTGGCGGCAATCCTCGCGCTCGTGGGCTGCGCCACAGAGACCAAAGATCCCACGGCTGGCAAGACCGCACAACAAATCTACCAAGAGGCCAAAGAGTTCGTGGACACGGTCCAGTATGCCAAAGCCATTCCCTATTTTGACAAAGTCGAGGGCATGGCAGCGGGCACGATTCTGGGCGAACAAGCTCAGCTCGACAAAGCCTTCGCTCAATACAAAAACGGCGACCAGTTGCTGGCCTTGGCCACCTTGGACCGCTTCATGCGACTGCACCCCACCCACCCCGCCACCGATTACGCCATCTACCTCAAGGGCGTGGTGTCCTACAAGTCCAACGACGGTTTGCTGGAAAGGTGGTTCCCCCAGGAGCTGGCCGAGCGCGATACCGATGCGGCCAAGGTGGCCTTCGATGTCTTCAAAACCCTGCTCAACCGCTTCCCTGATTCCAAGTACGCGCCCGACGCCAAAAAGCGCATGGCCTACATCGCATCGAGCCTGGTGGTCACCGAGGTCAAGATCGCCCAGTTCTACCTCGAGCGCGGTGCCTATGTGGCTGCGGTCAACCGTGCCCAGCAAATCTTGTTGGACTTCCCCCAGGATGCCAGCACAGAAAAAGCCTTGGAGATCCTGGTGCGCGCCTATGACAAATTGGGCATACGCCAGCTGCGTGACGACAACCTGCGTGTGCTCAAACGCACCTTCCCAGACAACGCCTTGAGCAAGTCCATGTTCCTGGACTCCTCCACCCTGAGCGATGCGCCGGCCAAACCGGCCAGCCCGACCGTGGCCAACCCCAAAAGCGACAAGCCCGCTAAGCCCTGGTACAAGATTTGGTGAGCCCCAGCTCCAGCATGGCCTGCTCCAGCTGGGCTCGTGTGAGCACGCGACGCATGGGCGGCAAGCTCGCCAGCAGCGATTTGCCATAGTTGGCGCTGGCGAGTCTGCGGTCGCAAATCACCAGCACCCCTTTGTCCGACTGGGTTCGAATCAAACGCCCTGCTCCCTGTTGCAGGCTCACCGCCACATCGGGCAAATGCAGCTCGATGAAGGGGTTCTTGCCCTGTGATTGCAAGGCCTCGGCTTTGGCTTGCATCAAGGGGTCGTCGGGGGGTGCAAAGGGCAGCTTGTCGATGATGACGGCTTGCAGGGCATCACCGGGCACATCAAAGCCTTCCCAAAAACTAGCCGTGGCCACCAGCACGCAACCCCTGGGGTCCTCTGGACTGCCCCCTTGCTGGAACCAGTTCATCAGCTGCCGCTTGGTGTGCTGCCCCTGGGACTTGACCTGAGGGTCGCCGGGCTGATCCAGGTCCTCGCCCAGGATGCGCGCAATTTCTTTCAAAGCCCGGTTGGTGGTGGTGAGCACCAAGGTTCGCCCACCGAGTTGGCGAGCGACGTTGGTGGCCAGCACCGCCACCTGTTCCGAGTGCAAGGGGTCTTTGGGCTCCACCATGTCGGTGGGAATGAACAACACCCCCTGCTCGGGGTAATCAAAGGGGCTTTGCACTTTGAGTGTGCGGGCATGGGAGAGGCCACAAGGCTGGGTGAACCATTTGAGCTGGTCGTCCGCCCCCAGGGTGGCCGAGGTGAAGATCCAGGTTTTGGGGGGTGGATCGCCCACCTCCACCACCGGCGCATCCCCCCACAGCCCCGCCACCGACTGATTCAAATCCAGCGGGGCTTGATGCACACCGATTTGTCCACCCAGGGCCGTTTCAGCCCATCGCACACCCTGGTCGCAAGGCGAGGAGAAGAGCCGCCAGGTGGCGCGCAAGGCCTGGGCGCGGTCCAGCAAACGTTCAAGTTCGGGATGGACTTGGGCCACCGCCTGCAAGGCGTTCTCGCACAGGCTCAGTTGCTCGTCCAGCGCTTGCCAGGGGGGTGCCCATTCTTCTGGCCGAACCGATTCGGGGCCATCGTCGCGCCAGCGATGGCGTGCCGATGCCGGCTCCCTGGGCAGACTCAGCCGCCAGTCCTTGGTGGCCTTTTGAAGCGATGAGGCCAGGTCCTGCCAGCTGGCCAATCCCTTGGCATGGGCAAGTCCGCCCACCAGCAGGTCGCGACTCAAGTCCAGCAGAGCCGAGGACGTCAGCGACACCCCTAAAAACTGCGTGCCCACCTCGTTGAGTTGATGGGCTTCATCAAAGATCACCACCCGCACACTGGGCAGCAGCTCGGCCACACCCGATTCCTTGACCTGCCAATCGGCAAAAAACAAATGGTGATTGATGACCACCACATCGGCTTGCATGGCCTCTCGCCTGGCTTGGTTGACGTGACAGCTTTGCCAATGGTCACAGTCGCTGCCCAGGCAGTTCTCGCGCGTGGAGGTCACCAGGGGCAGCAAGCCGCTTTGCTCCTCCAGACCCGGCACCTCGGACACATCACCACTGCGGGTGACGCCAGACCAGCGCTTGACCTGGTGCAGCATCACCACGGCAGTGGGGTCAGGCAGCAGCCCCTGATGGAGGGTTTGTTCCATGCGGTGAACGCACAAATAGCTCGATCGCCCCTTGAGCAAGGCCACCTGGACCTGAATGCCCAGGACCGAGAGCAAAGCTGGCAAATCTCGTGAAAACAGCTGTTCCTGCAAAGCCTTGGTGGCCGTGGAAACGAGGATGCGCTCGCGGCTGAGCAAGGCCGGAACCAGGTAGGCAAAGGTTTTTCCAACGCCAGTGCCGGCCTGCACGACCAGCGAGCCGCCTTGCTGGATTTGCTGCGTCACCGCCTGAGCCATGTGAATCTGGCCATCGCGCGGGACATAGCCAGGCCACTGCCTGGCCAATGGCCCCTGGGCGGAGAAACACTGTTCAACCTCGTGATTCAGGTTGATGGGGGTGTTCATTTGGGGAATTCACCCGGTTGGGGCAAGGCCAGCGGCTTGCTGGACTGGCTTTCATGCCGCTTTTGAACGTCCTTGCGATGCTGCTCCGATTCCTGCAACCGCTCCTGGCGCTTTTTGGCGTTCTCGCGCTGTTCGGCTTCGGTTGGGGCGCTGGGGGTTTTGGGCAGGCGCTCACCCTGAGCTTTGGGGAGTTTGCCTTCGGGCACCACCACCGCGTCGCTTTGCTCGCGCACCGGCGGCTCGGATTGGACTTTGGGCGCTTGCAAGCGCTCGGCTTGCTCGCGTTCGCGCTGCTGCAACCGGTCCTGCGCCATGGCGCCCCGGATGCGCCGCTCGCGGTCGTTGAGCTGGATTTCCTGGTCGCGCAGCGCCTTGAGCTCGGCTTGCCGCTGCTTGTCCACCTTTTCACGGCAACCGGTAACGGCAAAGCGCTTTTTGCAGGCCTCGTCGGCCTGCTGCCATGTCGCCTCGGCCTGGCTGCGGGCAAGGTCGATCTGGGCGCGCTGGCGCTGGATGTCGTCGAGTTCGTCGGCTGAAACCATGGCGCTCATCATCGCCAGCAAGGCGCTGGCGCAAGCCACCCGGAATGTGAGCCGGTTCATGTCAATCGTGTGTCCACGTCACGCCGCGAGAGGGCCAAAAACTCTGCGCTTTGCATTTCCTCCAGTCGCGACACGGTGCGGGGGAATTCATGCGAGAGGGGTCCTTCTGTGTAGAGTTCTGCGGCAGGCACTTGAGCTGACATCATCAATTTGACCCGCCGATCGTAAAGGACGTCGATGAGCCAGGTGAAGCGACGGGCTTCGGAGGCCATGCGCGGCGGCATCTGCGGCACGCCGCTCAACAACACGGTGTGGAACTGGCTGGCCAGCTCCAGGTAGTCGTTCATGGAACGCGGCCCCCCACAGAGGGTCTTGAAATCAAACCACACGATGTCGCCTGACTTGCGGATGGCGCGGATCTGGCGGCTCTCAATGGACAACACCGGATCCTCATCCGGACCTGCGGCCAGGCGCTCAAAGGCCTGGGTCATTTCCTCATCGGTCTGGTCGTTGAAGGGGCACAGGTACAGGCGCAACTGCTCCAGGGTGCGGCGGCGGTAATCCACGCCGTTGTCCACCTGGACCACTTGCATGCGCTGCTTGATGAGGGCAATGGCCGGCAGGATGCGGTCGCGATGCAGGCCATCGGGGTAGAGGCCATCCGGGTGAAAGTTGGAGGTGGTCACAAAGCCCACACCGTTTTGGAACAGGGCTTCGAGCAATCGATGAAGGATCATGGCATCGGTGATGTCGGCCACATGGAATTCATCGAAACAGATCAGGGTGTAGCGCTTGGCGATGCGTTTGCCCAGTTCGTTGAGCGGGTTGACCGTGCCTTGCAGCTCGCGCAGTTCACGATGGACCTCGCGCATGAACTCGTGAAAGTGCAGCCGGGTCTTGCCCTTGACCTGCACCGCCTGGTCAAAGCAGTCCATGAGAAAGCTCTTGCCCCGCCCCACCCCGCCATGCATGTAAACGCCCTGGGGCAGCTCGGGCTTTTTGAACAGGTTCTTGAGGCTGGAGCGTTGGGCATCGAAGGCATGCCAGGCCTGGGCGCAGGCATCGAGCAGGTCCACCGCCCGGAGTTGGGCGGGGTCGGCGCTGAACCCGCGCTGGGCGAGTTCGTGTTCATAGACCTGCCTGACGCTACGTGTCAAAGCGGGCGCCTCCTCAGAAATTGAGGGTGCGCTTGTCCACCGCCAACGCCGCTTCCTTGGTGGATTCGCTCAAGGATGGGTGGGCATGGCAGATGCGGGCAATGTCTTCGCTGCTGGCCTTGAAGGCCATGGCCACGCAGGCCTCGGCAATCAGCTCGGAGGCCATGGGACCCACGATGTGGACCCCCAGGATCTCGTCGGTCTTGGCATCGGCCAGCAACTTCACCATGCCCGTGGTGTCACCCAAGGCGCGCGCACGGCCATTGGCCAGGAAGGGAAAGGTGCCCGCCTTGTAGGACACGCCATCGGCCTTGAGTTGCTGCTCGGTGCGACCCACCCAGGCAATTTCAGGGCTGGTGTAGATGACCCAGGGCACGAGGCCAAAGTCCACATGGCCATGCTGACCGGCAATGCGTTCGGCCACCGCCACGCCTTCTTCTTCAGCCTTGTGCGCCAACATGGGGCCACGCACCACATCGCCCACCGCCCAAATGCCGGGCACGGTGGTTTTGCAATCGGCGTCCACCACAATGGCACCGCGCTCATCGAGTTGCAAGCCCACAGCCTCGGGGTTCAAGCCCGTGGTGTTGGGCACGCGGCCAATGGACACCACCACCTTGTCCACATCGAGGTGTTGCGCCTCGCCCTTGGCGTTGGTGTAGGCGACGCTGACCCCCTTTTTGCCAGCCTTGATTTCGCCCACTTTGACACCGAGTTCGATGCGCAGGCCTTGCTTGTCAAAGGCCTTCTTGGCTTCCTTGGCAATTTGCTCGTCGACCGCACCCAGGAAGGTGGGCAGGCCTTCGAGCACGGTCACGTCCGCACCCAGGCGACGCCACACCGAGCCCATCTCGAGGCCAATCACGCCAGAACCAATGAGCACCAGTTTGTTGGGCACCGCGCCCATGCGAAGGGCGCCGTCGTTGGAGAGGATGAACTCCTCATCGAAGGGCACACCTGGGAGCGCCCGCGCCGATGAACCCGTGGCCACGATGACTTGCTTGGCGGTGAGGACCTCGTTGTCTTTGCCCGCGACCTTGACGGCAAAACCCGCATCGGTCTTGCCTTCAAACGAACCGCGACCATGAAAGAACGCCACCTTGTTTTTCTTGAAGAGGTAGAGGATGCCGTCGTTGTTCTGTTTCACCACGTTGTCTTTGCGGGCAATCATCTTGGTCACGTCCATCTTGACCTCTTTGGCGCTGATGCCGTGGTCTGCAAAGTGGTGCGTGGCGTGCTCGTAGTGCTCAGACGATTGCAACAAGGCCTTGGAGGGAATGCAGCCCACGTTGGTGCAGGTGCCCCCAGGGGCTGGACCGCCCGCTGCGTTTTTCCATTCGTCGATGCAGGCGACCTGGAAACCGAGTTGTGCTGCGCGGATGGCAGCGATGTAGCCACCAGGACCAGCGCCGATGACGATGATGTCGAAAGATTTGCTCATGAGGGGTCTCGAATAAAGCCATGCCCCAGATGGGGCATGGTGAGGGGATCAGATGTCAAACAATAGGCGCGAGGGATCTTCCAGCGCTTCTTTCATGGCCACCAGACCCAGCACGGCTTCACGGCCGTCGATGATGCGGTGGTCATAGGACATGGCCAGGTAGTTGATGGGGCGAACCACCACCTGCCCGTTTTCGACCACGGCACGGTCCTTGGTGGCGTGAACCCCCAGGATGGCCGATTGCGGCGGGTTGATGATGGGGGTGGACAGCATGGAGCCAAAGGTGCCGCCGTTAGAGATGGAGAAGGTGCCGCCGGTCATCTCCTCGATGCCCAGCTTGCCCTCTTGGGCCTTCTTGCCGAATTCGGCGATCTTCTTCTCGATGTCGGAGAAGCTCATCTGGTCGGCGTTGCGCAGGATGGGCACGACCAGACCACGGGGCGAACCCACGGCAATGCCAATGTCGAAATAGCCGTGGTAGACGATGTCGTTGCCATCGACCGAGGCGTTGAGCACCGGGAACTTCTTGAGCGCATGCACGGCGGCCTTGACGAAAAAGCTCATGAAGCCGAGCTTGACGCCATGGGTCTTTTCGAATTTTTCCTGATGGGTTTTGCGCAAAGCCATCACCGGCGCCATGTTCACTTCGTTGAACGTGGTGAGGATGGCGTTGGTGGCCTGGGATTGCAGCAAACGCTCGGCAATGCGCGCACGCAGGCGGGTCATGGGCACGCGCTGTTCGGGGCGATCACCCAGGTTGACTGCCGGTGCGGACACCTGGGGCAAAGTGGCGGTGGGTGCGCCAGTGGGAATCACGCTGGGACCCGCGGCCACGGCGGAGAGCACGTCGCCCTTGGTGACGCGACCATCTTTGCCCGTGCCTGCCACGGAACCCGCAGCAAGGTGGTTGTCGGCCAAGAGCTTGGCGGCGGCGGGCATGGCCACGCCGGCTTTGCTGTTGGACGCGGGCGCGGTAGCGGCAGCGGCAGCGGCAACAGGGACTGCGGATGCCGCAGCAGGCGCGGCAGCGGCAGGTGCAGCTGCAGGGGCAGCGCCGGCCTTGCCTTCGCTGTCGATCTTGGCGATGAGCTGCTGCGCCACGACCGTGCCGCCGTCGCCCACCACGATTTCTGCCAGCACGCCGGCGCTGGGCGCGGGCACTTCCATCACCACCTTGTCGGTTTCGATTTCAATGAGGATCTCATCGGCCGCAACGGCCTCACCGGGTTTTTTCTTCCACTGCAGCAAGGTGGCTTCGGCCACCGATTCGGAGAGCAGGGGAACTTTGACTTCAACGATTGCCATGATGTGTATCCGTGATGCTTTGAATGTTGGGTTTACTTGGTCAGCACAAAGCCCTTGAGCTTGGCGAAGGCGGCTTCAATCAGGGCCTTTTGCTGGTCCTGGTGCAGGTGTGAATAGCCCACAGCGGGTGAGGCCGAGGCGGCACGACCGGCATAGCCCAGCTTCTGGCCATCGGTCATGTTCTCGTGGATGTTGTGCTGGATGAAGAACC
>RGCL01000200.1 GCA_009919175.1 Betaproteobacteria bacterium | reverse complement strand
CGCTACGAAGAAGGCAAGCGCCAAGACGACCACGTGCTCAAGGGCCAAACCTACAAGGTGTTGGAAGTGGTCAATGGCCAGGTGAAAGAAAAAGAAGTGCCGATGCTCAATGCGCTCAATGAAGTGTTGCGAGACGACTACATCACCGACTCCAAGGCCGGTGTGGAACGCTGGAATCGTGTGATCGAAAAAGCCGGCATCCCCTTGCGCCTGACCGTGCCGCACAAGTCTTTCCATCGCAACATCGGTGCCCTGGCCGGATCCAAAGTCAGCCCTGATGGTCGCGTTGTCAGCGAAGCTGAGTGGAATGTCAAGGTCGGTGAGTGGCTGCCCACCGGCGAAGACCGTGCGTATGTCGCCAGCCTGATGGGCCGTGTCGTCGAGCCGGGCAAATTTGCCAACTGGATCGCGCCCCCCGTCATGGGCATCAACCGCCAGCCGGTTGATTTCGATTACGTCCGCTTCAACTGATCTGCCATGAGCACCGAATCGGTTTTGATCCAGCAGCACCTGATCGACCCCGAGATCTGTATCCGGTGTAACACCTGTGAGGCCACGTGCCCCGTGGGTGCCATCACCCACGACAGCCGCAACTATGTGGTGGATTCAGACAAGTGCAACCTGTGCATGGCCTGCGTACCACCTTGCCCCACGGGTTCGATCGACAACTGGCGCTCCATGCCCAAATCGCACGCCTATAGCGTGACCGAGCAATTGGGCTGGGACGAACTTCCAGCCGCCCTCAGTGATGAGGCGTTGGCTGAGCTGGGCGGTGGGGCATGCGGTGATACCAGCACTGGGGCTGCACCCACTGCGGCGCAGGCCACCATGGACTCGGTGTCCCCGGGCGTCAGTGCCCCGGTGTTTCAGGCCCAGGGCTCGACCCTGCCTCCTTGGTCGGCGGCCCATGCCTACACCAACTTGTATGGCCCCAAGGCGGCGCAAAAAACCATCACCGCCACGGTCACGGGCAATGTGCGCGTCACCGAAGTCGGCAAGGACTACGACACCCACCACATCGTGCTGGACTTTGGTGCCATGCCGTTCCCGGTGCTGGAGGGCCAGTCGATCGGCATCTTGCCGCCTGGGATGGACATCAACGGGCGTGCGCACCATGCGCGACAGTATTCCATTGCCAGCCCGCGCAATGGTGAGCGCCCTGGCTACAACAACCTGTCGCTGACCATCAAGCGCGTGTTGGAAGACCATCAGGGCAAACCGGTGCGGGGCGTGGCATCGAACTACATGTGCGATCTGGCCGTGGGTGACAAGGTGGAGGTCATT
>RGCL01000199.1 GCA_009919175.1 Betaproteobacteria bacterium | reverse complement strand
GCTTGGACCGCGCCAAATGGGCAGAGCGCTTGCGTTCGGGCTGGCACCCGAATGACGCCATCGACGCAGAGCGCGAGGCCCTCATGCGCCTGTGTGCCCTCTACCTCATGTACCACACCACCCACCCCACCGGCGACTCGGTGGGCAAGTTCCACCTCACCAACGGGGCCACGCTGTACCGCATCAACTGGGCCGCCGACCTGTCCAAAAAAGGCATCCAGCAGTCCGCCGGCATCATGGTCAATTACCTCTACGAACTCGACAAGGTCGAGACCCAGCACGAGGCCTTCATGAAGCGCGTGGTGATCTACGCCAGAGGGGTGGAGAAGTGGGCTTGAAGCCTGCCGCAGTGGCAGGCCCGATAATCCACCCATGATCAAAATCCTCGACGCCTTCTGGCGCGCCCTGGCCTATGCGATCACCCCGAGGGTGTTGGTGCTGACCCTGATGCCCCTGGTCTTGCTGGTGGTGATGGTCATGACCTTGGCCTATTTCTACCTCGATCCGGCCCAGGAATGGGTCAGTGATGCCCTGCAAGCCTGGCCCTGGCTGATGGCTGGCTTCACCTGGATGTCCCATCTGGGTTTTGCCGCCCTTCACACCGTGCTGGCCACCCTGATCATCGCCTTTGCGGTGACCCCGGTGCTGGTGGTGCTCAGCCTCTTGTCCGTGTCGGTGTTGCTCAGCACCCCGTTGCTTGACGGTGTGGCCCGTCGTCGCTTCCCCCACCTGCAACGCCTGCGCGGCGGCAGCATGGCGGGCAGTGTGGGTTTCATGCTCAAGTCCACACTCATCACCTTGCTGGTCTTGCTGCTCACCTTGCCTCTGTGGTGGATCCCACCTTTTATGTTCATACTGCCGCCCATGGTCTGGGGTTGGCTGACCTACCGGGTCATGGCCTACGACGCCCTGGCCGAGCATGCCAGCGTGCCCGAACGCGACATGCTTTTCCAGCAGCACCGCTGGTCCATGTGGTCCATGGGCATCGTGGTGGGTTTTTTGGGGGCGGCCCCGGGGCTGATCTGGGTTTCGGGCGCCATGTTGGCCGCCGCCTTCATTTTGTTGGTGCCACTGGCCATCTGGATTTACACCTGGATTTTTGCCTTTGGCGCCTTGTGGTTTACCCATTACGGCTTGAACGCCCTGCACGAATTGCGACGATCCGGCGGCACCGACCAAAGCGGCCCCGCCACCGAGTCTGCAACGGCGGCACCTCAGACAGGCGACATCATCGACGTCTGACCCGGCCCGGTGGGCCGAACAGCCCCATCATCTTTTCTTAGAACAAC
>RGCL01000198.1 GCA_009919175.1 Betaproteobacteria bacterium | reverse complement strand
GTCGACCCACTCGGGCCAAGTGGCTTTCCCGGGTGGCAAGGTCGACGACAGCGATGACAGCGTGCTGAATACTGCCCTGCGAGAAGCCCAAGAGGAAGTGGGCCTGGACCCTCGTCATGTTGAAGTGTTGGGCACATTGAGCGAGTACATCACCGGCACCGCATTCATAGTGACCCCGGTTGTGGCGCTGATTGAGCCCGGGCATGACATCGTGCCCAACCCGCATGAGGTGGACGAGGTCTTCGAGGTGCCACTGGCCTTTCTCATGAATCCGGCCCACCACCGTCGCCATGCCTTCGAGGCTGAAGGCGTGCGGCGCGAGTGGTTTTCCATGCCTTACGACGATCGGGGTCGAGAGCGCTTCATCTGGGGCGCCACGGCGGGCATGTTGCGTAATCTCTATCGATTTCTTAGCGCCTGAGCCGTTATGATCTGGCCATGAGCTTCATGGCCTTGTTCCTCGCACTCATGCTTGAGCAGGTTCGCCCCTTGTCTGAACACAACGGGGTGCGCGATCTTGCGCGCCTATGGGTGCGGTGGGTCAGGCAAGCCCTCGATACCGGGCGAGTACATCACTCGGCACTCATCTGGGGTTTGGCGATAGGCGTGCCCGTGTTGGGTGTGCTGCTGGTGCATTGGGGTTTGCTGGTTTGGCTCGGCTGGCCCTTGGCCATGGTCTGGTCAGTGGCGGTTTTGTATGCGACCCTGGGCTTTCGCCAATTCAGCCATCATTTCACTGAAATTCGCGACGCGCTGGAGGCAGGGGAAGAAACCCAGGCACGCAGCCTGCTGGCTCAATGGCTGCAGGTGGACGCCAGCACTTTGCCCCGGCATGAGCTGGTGCGCCATGTCATTGAATGCTCGGCCATCTCGGCCCATCGGCACGTGTTCGGGGTCTTGGTCTGGTTCTCGGTGCTGGCGGCATTGGGATTGGGTCCTGCTGGCGCAGTCATTTATCGATTGGGATGCGAGTTGCCGCGTTGGTGGGGGGAAGGCCGCGATGTGGCGGTCACCAACCATCCGAGTGGCGAGCTGGATTTGAATGAATGGGCCTTGTGGATTTGGCGCCGCATCGACTGGGTTCCAGCACGTGTCACGGCCATCACCTTCGCCATTGTCGGCAATTTTGAAGAGGCCATCGACTGCTGGCGCCACCACGCGCAGTCTTTCCCCGATGACAACGACGGGGTGGTGTTGGCCGCGACCTCGGGGGCCATCAATGTGCGCCTGGGCGGCGAAACCCTCAAGCCCCAATCGACCTTGGACATCACTGAAACCCAGGCGCAGCCC
>RGCL01000197.1 GCA_009919175.1 Betaproteobacteria bacterium | reverse complement strand
TGCTGTGCACCGACTCCAGGATCACCGCAGCGACCGAGACCACCACCCACAGGACGATGAAGCCGTCAAACAGCTGATGCAGGGTGCCGCCGTACTCACTGGGAAACACCAGGGCATGCACCTTCTGCCTGAAGGTGCGGCCGCGGTTGGCCGCCACGAACTCGTGCCAGGCCGGGATCAACACCCGGAAGAGCTTGAGGATCCGCAAGAGCCGCAAGAAGCGCAACACCCGCAGGTCTACGGGCAGGAAAGCCTGCAGGTAAAAAGGCAGGATGGCCAGCAGATCAATGATGGCAAAGGGGCTGCGCACATAGGCCAGATGGGGGTGGCGGCCCTTGGCGAACTCCGGGTCTTCCGGCGCCACGTATAGGCGCAACAGGTACTCGGCGGTGAAGATGATCACCGAGACCACATCAAAAAAGTGAAACCAGTGCGCATTGGGCTCATAGACCGCCGGCACATGCTCAAACAGGAGCGCGAAGAGATTGGCCACGATGAGCAGCCCAATCCATCGGTCTAACGCCCGATGGTGGTTGCCCTCTTGGTGAGGGTCAAACATCCAGGCGTACACCCACTGCCGCATGGGCAGTTCGGCAGAAATCTCGGCCCGGTGGTTGACGCCGTGGATGCGCCTGAGCAGTTCCTGATCGGTGTCCATCTGGGGCTCCTGCTCAGAATTCGGTTTCGCCGACCCGAATGGCACTGCCATCGAGTTCGCAAATCGACACGCGAATGGTGACCTTCTCGGCTATGGACGCGTCCTCCGCCAAGGGAACCACGATGAAGGGAATGGCCGCACCCGGTGGCAAGGGGGTAACCAGCTCCAAGGCCACATGGCCAGCCACCGATCGGTCGGCTGCGCCGCAACCGCCCAGGGTTCGAATAGGGCTGCCGTTGAAAGCGTTGCGCTGCCCATGCAAGGGGCCGCCTTCGCCGATCAGGTGTGCCAGGCAGTTCCCCCATTTGGCTCCAGGGCGGGCTGCGCAGGCGGGATGCGGGTAGGCGTCCGTTGAGCGTTCACTGCTTTGCTGAGAGAACCACTCCAGCCAAGCCTCACCGCTGCGCTTGGTCACTTCCGTCTTGGCACCCTCTCGATAGGCCAAGACCCCCACATAGATGGCGCCCAAGAGGCAGGCAGCCAACAGCAGCAAAAACATCAGGTCCCAGAACTGGGGCTTGCCGTGCCCAGGCGCGGGCAAGACGGGTGCGGAGTCCATGCGGTCCTTTCGGGGGCGGCGCTCCCCCGAAGGTCCAATAAACCCATATTTTTGTCAACTATTCGGAACTGGG
>RGCL01000196.1 GCA_009919175.1 Betaproteobacteria bacterium | reverse complement strand
GGCCTGGCTCGCTGGCGGGTGCAGTGGCCGTGGACGGCGCATCGAGGAGGCCCTTGATCGGGGTTTGGCAGGCCGAGAGTGCCACGGCCAAAGCGGCCATGAGCCCCAGGCGTGAACACCACTGAAGCAGGAAAGGGACAAAGCGGGGAAGAAGGAGCAGGCGCATGCGACAAATTCTCTCAAATCCCCTGATTCAACTCGTCATAATGGGTATGAACGGGACAGCAGTCCCTCTCTTCGATCTGAAAGGACCCACACATGGAGATTCAAGGCAACACCTTCCTCGTCACCGGAGGTGCCTCTGGCCTGGGCGAAGGAACCGCCCGCATGCTCGCCGAAAAAGGCGCGCGCGTCATCATTGCCGACTTGCAGGAAGAAAAAGGCGATGCCCTGGCCAAGGAAATTGGCGGCGTCTTTGTCCGATGCGATGTGACCAAGGCCGAGGACGCCGAAGCTGCAGTCAATGCCGCCAAGGGGCAACTGCGCGGTCTCATCAACTGCGCGGGCATTGCCAGCGCAGACCGCACCGTCAACAAAACCGGTCCGCACAACCTGGATGTGTTCACCCGCACCATCATGATCAACCTGGTGGGCAGCTTCAACATGATCCGTGTGGCCGCGCATGCCATGTCCTTGCAAGAGGCCTTGCCGACCTCCGAGCGCGGGGTGATGATCTCCACCGCCTCGGTGGCCGCATACGACGGCCAAATCGGCCAGGCGGCTTATTCGGCCTCCAAGGGCGGCATCGTGGGCATGACCTTGCCCATTGCCCGCGACTTGGCCCGCAACGGCATTCGCAACATGACGATTGCCCCTGGCATCTTTGGCACCCCCATGATGTTTGGCATGCCCCAGGAAGTGCAAAACGCCCTGGCCGCGAGCGTGCCCTTCCCCTCGCGCCTGGGCACCCCGCAGGACTACGCCCGATTGGCCTGCCACATCATTGAAAACGACATGCTCAACGGCGAAGTGATTCGCCTCGACGGTGCCATCCGCCTGCCGCCCAAGTGAGCCCCGGGCTGCGTCGCTGGACCGTGTGCCTGGTCGGGTCGCTCGGGTGGCTCTTGCCGCTCTGGCACCCGGCTGAGGCACAGCCCAGTCCGCCCTCAGCCTCTTTTTCATCCCCCGCCTCCAACGCACCCGCGACCCAGCCCGAGTCGGCCAGTGGCTGGCGGGTGGTCCAGCCAAGCTCCTTTGCCCGCAGGGCCGTGGTCACGGCGCATCCCCTGGCCAGTCGGGCGGCCTACGACACCTTGCGCCGGGGCGGCAATGCGGTGGATGCGGCCATTGCTGCCCAA
>RGCL01000195.1 GCA_009919175.1 Betaproteobacteria bacterium | reverse complement strand
GGGCAATTTCAATGAAATCAAGGTGTTCAGCAAGGCATTGACGGCTTACGAGGTGGCTGAAAACGCGACGGCAACCAGCACCACGGATACCGGTTTGGTGGCCTACTACTCCGCCGGAGCGACGAATGCCAACTTGACCTCGGCGACCAACAAGGTTGCGGGTGGGCCAGCCATGACGGCCAGTGCCACTTCAGTGACCGCGTCGACCACTTATTCGGGGCCATCGACCGCTTCGGTCACCCTGGACCTTCAGACCGGCAGTGACAACGGGTCCTCAACCTCTGACAACAGAACCACCCTCACGAACCTGAAATTCGATGTTCTGGGTCTAAACAACCTGGAGCTGGAGGTGGGGGATCAGATTCAGATGGTCAACACAGGTTCAAATACGGTTGTGGTCAGCCACACGGTGGTTTCATCCAATCTGACGAATGGCCGGTGGACCTCTGGCACCGCCTTGGAGCTGACAGCCTCCAACCTCAATCTTGCCACGCACACAATGGCGGTCAGGCTGGCCGATGCTGCGGGCAACGTGAGCACCAATGGTCCGACGCTGTCGGTGACTGTGGCCACGACCGCACCGGTGGTACTCGACATGAACCAGAATGGAGATCTGGACTACAGCCAGGCCTGGATCGACATCAACCAGTCCGGAACCCAGAGCCTGAGCGCCTGGGTGGACGGTCAGGATGGCCTGCTGTTTCATGACAAATACGGCGATGCCACCTGGCACGACGTCAATCAGGTGGCTTTTCAGCAGTATGGCGGAGCCACCGATCTGGAGGGTCTGGCCAAGGCGTTTGACACCAACCAGGACAAGGTGTTCGACTTCAAGGACGCTGACTTTGGCAGGTTTGGGGTCTGGCAAGACGCCAACCAGGACGGCGTGGTGGACCAGGGGGAGTTCACAACCCTTTCGCAGGCGGGCATCAAGGCCATCGATCTGGTCAGTGACGGTGTGGTCAAGCAGGTGGGCGATGCGGTTCGCGAGGCGGGGCGCACCGTGGTGCACTTGGAGTCCGGCCAGACCATGGTGGCGTCCGATGCGGCCTTTACCCATGTCCAGGTCACGCCTGGGCCTCAAGTCGATCCTGACCTGTTGCACAACCAGACCCACGCGGTGATCTGATCGGGGAGTTGTATCACCGGCTGCAGTTCAACCCACAAGGCGATCGCCCATGAATCCGCAACAAGTGGCATTCAGGCAACTCCGGAGCTACGCCGATGGCGTTGCCTCGGACTTGCCCACAGTCAAGACCTATCTTGACGCTGGCGTCAAGGACCTGTCGGGCAAGGCGCTGGTGACGAGCGCAAACCTG
>RGCL01000194.1 GCA_009919175.1 Betaproteobacteria bacterium | reverse complement strand
CATGGAAATGAACACACGCTTGCAAGTCGAACACCCGGTGACCGAGGCGTTGACAGGCGAAGACGTGGTGGCTTGGCAATTTCGCTTGGCCATGGGTGAAGTGCTGACCTTGCAGCAAGACGATGTGTTGCGACGTTTTGAAAATGGTGGCCATGCCATCGAAGCACGTTTGTGTGCAGAAGACCCGAAGCAAAACCACATGCCACAAAGCGGCACGCTGGTTTGCTGGCAAGCGCCTGCGGGCTTGCGCTGCGACGCCGCGTTGGTCAGCGGCATGGCTGTCAGCCCGTTTTACGACTCCATGCTGGGCAAGTTGATTGCACACGCGCCCACACGTGAATTGGCAGCCATGGCATTGGCCGACGGATTGAACCGCACTGTGTGTCTGGGGTTGGCCAACAACAAACAGTTGTTGGCGCAAGTGCTCAGAAGCGATGTGTTCCTCAGCGGGCTATTCGACACGACGGTGCTGCACACCGCGTTACACCACTTGCCCGAGGCAGCCCCGCGCGGGCCCCTGCATGCCATCGCCGCGCTGATGGTGGCATGTGTGCCGCGCCACAGGGCGTCGGCGCCGCCGGCACCTTGGTGGAATTGGCACAGCAGTGGACACATGACGATGCAAGTTCCACTGCGCATTGAGGGCCAATCTCACACATGGCAAGTGCAGATGCAATCCCATGCATGGCGGGTCAGCCAAGGTGAACTCGTTTTTGAAATCAGCGATTTGTCACTGCTTGCCTTGGATGCTCAGGCAGAAACCGTGACTTCGACCCATGCCACACCAGGCCGTTTGGCATATGTCATCAACCGCCAACCCATGACGTTGACTTATGCATGGCAAGGCAACGAGTTATGGCTTGAACTCAATGGCGAGCAATGGATGGTCGAAGACGCACGCTTGCAGGCCACCGCGTCTTCCCAAACATTGCGCAGCAACCAAGTCAGCGCACCGATGCATGGGCGCGTGGTGCGACTGCATGTGCAAGCTGGTGACACCGTGAAAGCAGGTCAGCTGTTACTGGTGATGGAAGCCATGAAGATGGAGCATCACTTGCATGCGCCGAAGGATGGCACGGTTGCGCGATTGGAGGTGAGCGACGGCATGCAAGTGGCCAAAGGCAAGGTGCTGCTGAGTCTTTAGCCCCGACTGGTGACCAGACATGGGACGCTAAAAGTGGAACAGAAAAATGACTCAATCCAGCTTGTAATAGTCCGAAATGATTTTCCATTTGCCGTCCTGAATTTGTGACAGGCGCGATCGGTTGGAGCTCAAGTGTTGGGTCGGTGTGAACTTGCCCTCAGGGCCACCAAAGATG
>RGCL01000193.1 GCA_009919175.1 Betaproteobacteria bacterium | reverse complement strand
ACCGCAGCCTCGGCCAGTGCCCAGCCCGGCCATGGGCTCAATGCGGCAAGAGCGATGGCGGTGGCGATCAAACCCATCAGCCAGAACGGCGGCCGGCAGGGCATGGCGCATCCGTAAAGGATAAGGCCGGTGGCTAACACGAAAAGCGCCAGAAAACGTTGCTGGTCGTACCAGTTGGGAAGCGCCGGTAGTATCACCCATTGGTTGGACAGCAACAAAAACAGCAACACCAGGGTCGTCGCAAACAGCGCGATATAACGCTGCGCGGGCTGCGTTCGGGCGCGGGGAACTTCAGGGGCGCTGACGCCCCGAGTATCATGGCTGGGTGTTTCATTCATTTCCGACATTACAAAAGTTTACCCTGATGCTCGCCAAGCACCGCTTCTGGCCATTTTTATCTACCTCGCTGTCAGTCTCCTGGCCCTGGCTGGTTTTTATGTTTGTCACTATGGCGGTGTTGTTTTCCGGCGAGCGGCCGCTGCTGGATGGCGACACCTATATGCACATTGGCATTGGCGACTGGATCGTCACGCACCAGACGGTACCCAAGGTCGACGTGTTTTCGCACACCATGGCAGGGCAGCCCTGGCGCGCGCATGAGTGGTTGGCGCAGGTGATTCTTGCGCTGGTTTATCAGTGGGGTGGCTGGACAGGGTTGGTGCTCCTCACAGGCCTATGTACGGCCACGACCCTGGCATTACTCAACCGGTTTATGCTGGTGCGCATGCCGCCCATATATGCCCTGGGGTTAACGGCATTAAGCTATCTGGCGCTTTTAACTCACCTGTTGGCCAGGCCACATGTGCTGACCTGGCCATTGATCGTACTATGGACCATCGGCCTGCTGAACGCCGCAGAACAGCGCCGTGCGCCTGCCTGGTGGCTGCTGCCCGTGATGCTGTTGTGGGTCAACCTGCATGGTGGATTCATCCTCGGTTTTGCCCTACTGGTACCCCTGTTTCTCAATGCGTTAAGCGTCGTTCCGCCAACGGATCAAGCTCGTCTGGCCAAAGCCTGTGGTCAGTTTGCCGTTGTGGTGGGGCTCGTCAGTCTGCTCAATCCGGCCGGGTGGGAGGCTTACGAATTTCTGTTTCACCTGATGGGTAACGCGCATTTGCAGTACGTGAGTGAATGGCGTCCCACAGATCTGACCAGATTCGGCGCACTGGAAGTCTGGATCTACGTGTTACTTGGCATGGGCCTTCTGGGCATGTTGCGCTTGCCGGTCGTTCAGGTCATGTTGGTATTGGGATTGCTCTATCAGGCGCTGGCCCATGTGCGTTATGTCTCCATCTTCGCCTTGCTGGTGCCGCTCTTGA
>RGCL01000192.1 GCA_009919175.1 Betaproteobacteria bacterium | reverse complement strand
CTGGACTGGTACAACACCGCGGACATCGGCCCCGCCCAACCCAACGGCAGCATGGAATTGCAGGGCTACCGGTACGAGGTGTACGACCAAGCCCCGGTGAGTGCTGGCCGAGGCATCCGTTACGACACCACCCAGCCACAGACTTGGAACATTCCCCTGTTCAATCACCTACGACCCATTCCCCAGGCCGTGCAGACCTTGCCAGAAGGTGGCTATCTGGTTCCCGCAGGTTGGGCAGCCATGGTGACGCCTTACCTGAAACAACACGGTATTCAACACCAAGTCATGGCTCGTCGTCTCTTTCAGGTTCCCGTGGAGTCGATGCGGGTGCAGGACGACGATGTCATCTTTGAGCCACGTCCTTTTCAAGGACGCACACGCACACAAGTGAATGGTCGTTGGGTTGCCGATACAGTCACCCTGCCCCCTGGATCATTGTTCATCCCGATGGATCAACCGCATGCCTGGATGGTCGCTCAGTTGCTCGAACCCTCGGCACCGGACTCGCTGTCATCGTGGGGCCTGTTCAATACCGCCTACGAACTCAGTGACCTGATGGCGGGACATCGCGAACTGGAGTTGGCTCGTTGGATGGTGGCACAAGACCCGATGATTCGAACCTTGTTTGGCGAGGCCGTGTTCAACCAACTGCCCCAATGGCGACAAGCCTTTGAGGAAAAGCTGCTTCGCGATGAGGTGTTTGCCGCTGACCCGCGGGCGAGGCTGGATTACTGGATGAACAAGTTGCCGCCGTATGATCCCGGCTACAACTTCTACCCGATTTTGCGCACGGCTTCGTCACACCCCTGATGCAGTCACCCATCGCCAAGACCACGCCTCCTGCACGCCACTTGATGGCCAGCATCCCCTCCCCTGGTTGGACCTGGATGGTCTGGGTTATGTGCCTGGGTGTCTCGATTTGTGCGCACGCTGACGAACCCGCGCCCCACTGGGTGTACAAACTCACACCATCTCGTTACATGACCAGCGGTGAAACGCCGGGCACAGACCTGAACCTGCGCGCCAACATACCCGGACATACTTGGTGGGTCGGCCACTACCAGCGCGGTTCGGAGTTTCAGCAAGCGCGTCTGGGCTATGAGCACACCCGCCCCTGGGTTTGGGGTCAATGGACCTTGTCGCTGCAGGCAGCCACGCATGGATTCGCCGGTGGCTCCCTGAGCACACAAGTGGGACCGGACGCGTTGTTTGGCGTGCTGGGCTACGGCCGGACCAATGCACAACCTTATTACAACCTGAACTTCGACCCCAACGATGCCTGGACCTGGGGCCTGGGTGGTCAAATCACGGGCGGCGCCA
>RGCL01000191.1 GCA_009919175.1 Betaproteobacteria bacterium | reverse complement strand
ACGGCGCAGGTGGAAGTCGGTGGTTTGGTCGCTACCACGGGCAAGACCAACGCTGACGACTTCATGGCGGGCAAGGCCAGTTTCAACCGCGAGGGCAGCACGGGCAGCGTGGTCAACGAGGGTCAGCTGAAATCGGCCCTGGGGGGCTACATTGCCTTGCTGGCACCCGAGGTGCGCAACCAGGGTGTGGTGATTGCCCAGGCGGGCACGGTGGCGTTGGCCTCGGGCGAAGCCATCACCCTCAACTTCAACAGCAGCGGAACAGGACTGGCCGGCATCACCACCACGCCGCAAACCGTTGCAGCCTTGGTGGAAAACCGCAGCGCCGTGCTGGCCGAAGGCGGGCAGATCATTCTGTCAGCTCACGCACTCGCCACGCTGCAAGGCTCGGTGGTCAAGAACAGTGGGCAGCTGAGCGCCACGAGCCTGACCGCGAAGGGCGGCAAGATCGTCTTGATGGCGTACCAGCCGCATCGAAGCCAATGGCCCGCTGGGCGGCGGAACGGTGCTGGTGGGTGGTGACTGGCAAGGCAGTGGCGACACACGCCAAGCCATGCAGGTGACGATGGCGCCAGGCGCGAGCATCGAGGCCAATGCCACGCAGCAAGGTGATGGTGGCAAGGTGGTGCTGTGGAGCGATGTGCACAACGCGAGCAGCGTGACGCAGGTGGATGGCCGCATCGAGGCCAAAGGTGCGGGAAGCGCCAACGAAGGCGGCAACGGCGGCCAAGTGGAGACCTCGGGCCACACGCTCAAGGTGAGTGAGCAACTCAAGCTCAACACCCAAGCCAGCGGAACAGGCGTAAGCGGGCAGTGGTTGCTGGATCCGTCGGACATCACAATCAGTTCGGGCACCAACTCTGGTCAAGCCTACAGCGGGGGGGACTTCTTCCCCACTTCTGGCGCGTCCACATCGGTCCTCAACACCGCCACCCTTCAAAGCGTTCTGGACACAGCCACTGTTACCGTCACCGTCAGTACCACCAACATGGGTACATCAGGCACAGGTACCGGCAATATCACCATCGGCAGCACTTTGACATGGACATCTGCCAGCAAACTGATCCTGTTGGCGACGGGCGGCCTCACCGGCACGGGCAACATTGTCACCGGTGGTGCCAGCAGCAACCTCACCATCAACCAGGCAGGCAACAGCACCTACAGCGGCGTCATCAGCGGTGCTGGGAGTGTGACCAAGCTCGGCGCGGGCACGCTCACGCTGTCGGGTGCCAATACTTACACCGGTGGCACAACTGTGTCAGCGGGCACACTGGCACTGGGCGCCAGCAACGTGTTGCCCAGCACCAGAGCGCTCACCGT
>RGCL01000020.1 GCA_009919175.1 Betaproteobacteria bacterium | reverse complement strand
TGACCGATGCCGGATCCGACACATCGGTGGGCACCACCAAGGCAGATGCCGAGTGCGAGCCCGCCAGCTTGACCGTCTCTTGCAGCACATCGCTGCGACGACCGGCCAGCGCCACATGCCAACCATCTGCCAGCAGGGCCAGGGCGGCGGCTTGACCCACACCAGAGCCCGCTCCAGTCACGATGGCCACTTTGGATTCAGACATGATTTCTCCTTTTCATGAGGTTGACTTAACGGCGATGTTTGGATTTCTTGCCAGCCGGTTTTTTACCACTGGCATTGGCCTTGCCCGCAGACCGTGCGTCGCGTCGCGGACTTTTCTCTGTCGCGCCGGAGGATGCCGAGCGCCGCTTGGATTTGGCCCAGGGCTTGGCCCCAGCGCGGCCTCGGGTCTCCTGGTGCAAAGGAGCCACTGCATCCGCACCGCCCCCTTGGGACATGCTCTGGCCGGACCGGGGTGAAGCGACCTTGCGGCCTTTGGACTCACCATTGACCAAGCGAAAATCGATCTTGCGGGCATCCAAGTCCACACGACTGACCTGCACCCGCACGGGCGTGCCCATGGCATAGCGAATGCCAGTGCGATCACCCCGCAATTCCTGTCGAATCTCATCGAGGCGGAAGTATTCGTCGCCCAGCTCGGTGATGTGCACCAGGCCTTCGACATAAAGGGAATCCAGGGTCACAAACAAACCCATGGAGGCGATGGCGGTCACCGTGCCATCGAACTCCTCGCCCAGGTGCTCGCGCATGTATTGGCACTTGAGCCAGGACTCCACATCCTTGCTCGCCTCATCTGCTCGGCGCTCATTGATGCTGCAATGCAAGCCCGCAGCTTCCCAGCCCACCACCCGTTTGAGATCGGTTTTGCTCAAGCCCGACTGAGCATCGGCCTTGGGGGCAACTGGCATGCGGCGCTTGCTCAGGGGCTCGGTGGGGGTGGGCAACTCGGGCAAGACATAAGCCTTGCCCTTGAGAATGCCCTTGATCACCCGGTGCACCAGCAAGTCGGGGTAGCGGCGAATCGGACTCGTGAAATGCGTGTAAGCCGCATAAGCCAGACCGAAATGCCCACTGTTGTGCGGCGAATAAATCGCCTGCTGCATGGACCTCAGCAGCATGGTGTGGATTTGCTGCGCGTCGGGGCGGTCGCGCGTGGCCTCGGCAATGGCCTGGAATTCACTGGGCAGCGGCTCCTCGCTCAAAGGCATGGCAATGCCCAAGGCCCTCAGGAATTGACGCAAGGCCTCACGCTTTTCTGGTGTAGGGCCTTCGTGCACACGATAGAGCGCCAGGTGCTTGTGGGTCTGGATGAACTCCGCGCTGCACACATTGGCGGCCAGCATGGCCTCTTCGATGAGTTTGTGGGCATCGTTCCTCACCGAAGGCACGATGCGCTGAATGCGTCCGTTGTCATCGCTGATGATTTTGGTTTCCGTGGTTTCAAAGTCCACCGCGCCGCGCCGCTGGCGTGCCTTGACCAGGCAACGGTAGAGGCCATGCAAGTTGAGCAAAGGCTCCAGCACATCGGCATATTTTTGAGCCTGAGGCCCATTGGTGTTGGCCAGGATGGTGGCAACCTCGGTGTAAGTGAGGCGGGCATGGCTGTGCATCACTGCCGGATAGAACTGATAGGCCTGGATCTCGCCTTCCAGATCAATGACCATGTCGCAGACCATGCAGAGCCGATCGACCGCTGGCTTGAGGGAGCACAAGCCATTCGAGAGCTTCTCGGGCAGCATGGGGATGACGCGCCGGGGAAAGTAGACGCTGGTTGCCCGGTCATAGGCATCCACATCGATCGCCGAGCCCGTCTCCACATAGTGGCTGACATCGGCAATGGCCACCAGCAAACGCCAGGCTTTCTTGCGCTTGAACTGGGTGGGCACGGCGAAAACCGCATCGTCAAAGTCGCGTGCGTCCTCGCCATCGATGGTGACCAGGGGCACATCGCGCAAATCCACCCGATCTTTGTAATCGCTGGGGCGCAGCTCCTCCGGCAAAGCCTTGGCTAAGTTGAGGCAGTCATCTGAGAAACGATGGGGAACGCCATATTTGCGAACCGCAATCTCGATTTCCATGCCGGGGTCGTCCAACCCCCCCAGGACTTCGACCACCCGACCCACAGGCTGGGCAAAGAGGCTGGGCGCTTCGGTGAGGCGAGCCACCACCACCTGACCCAACTCTGCACCCCCCAACATGCCCTTGGGAATGAGGATGTCCTGGCCAAAGCGCCGGTCCTCTGGCGCAACCAGGAAGACACCACTCTCTTGCAGCAAGCGACCAATGATGGGCTGATCGGGTCGCTCCAGAATTTCGAGCACCTTGCCCTCGGGCCTGCCCCGGCGATCCAAGCGTTGAATGCGAACGCGCACCTTGTCAGCGTGCAAGACCGCACGCATCTCGTTCAAGGGCAAATAAACATCGGGCTGTCCGTCTTCGCGCTGCACAAAACCATGTCCATCGCGATGTCCCAGGACGCGTCCCACAAACTCTTCCAGCACCGTGGCGCTGGTGCGTTCCTTTTTATTGATAGAATTCTCCGTACTGAAATGCCCAGGTGGCGGAATTGGTAGACGCACTAGTTTCAGGTACTAGCGCCGAGAGGCGTGGAGGTTCGAGTCCTCTCTTGGGCACCATCTTATTGCATCCCCTTCTCACGCATTGACCCGTCCAAACCCTCATCAGGGTTGGGCGATCAAGTCATGGCCCCGCGTGTCCACCACTCGGGCGCGAACAAAATCCCCCACCCGATAACGCGTGCTGATGCGCTCTGGCGGCAGCAACTGGACCACCCCATCGATCTCGGGTGCCTCGGCATAACTGCGCCCCACGCCGCCCTGGCGTCCGGCAAAGCTGGCCTCATCCACCAGCACCTGGATCGTGTCACCGATCCGCCGACGCAGCTTGGCAATCGAGACCGATTCGGCCACGGCCATCAGCGCCGCCTTGCGCGCCTGACGCTCTGCTTCGGGCAAAGCACCGGGCAATTCATTGGCCGTCGCCCCTTCAACCGGGCTATAGGCAAAAGAGCCCACCCTGTCGATGTGTGCCTGCCTCAAAAAATCGAGCAGGTGCTCAAACTCAGCCTCGGTTTCACCAGGAAAGCCGGCAATGAAGGTGCTGCGGATCACCAACTCCGGACACGCCTCGCGCCACTTCTGGATGCGCTCCATGTTTTTCTCGCCACTGGCAGGCCGTTTCATGCGCCTGAGCACATCGGGGTGACTGTGCTGGAACGGGATGTCCAAATAAGGCAAAACCCGACCGCTGGACAACAGCGGCATCCAGTCGTCGACCGAGGGATAGGGGTAGACGTAGTGCAAACGGATCCAAGCGCCATGCACATCGGCCAACTCGGCCAGGGCCTCAAGCAGGGGCAAGGCTTGAGTTTTGACAGGACGGCCATTCCAAAATCCGGTCCGGTACCGGGTGTCCACGCCATAGGCCGAGGTGTCCTGGCTGACCACCAGCAACTCCTTGACGCCTTGCTCGAACAAGGCCTTGGCCTCGTTGAGCACGTCGCCCACCGGGCGTGAGACCAGGTCACCACGCAGGGACGGGATGATGCAAAACGTGCAGCGGTGGTTACAGCCTTCACTGATCTTCAAGTAGGCATAGTGCTTGGGGGTGAGCTTGACCCCCACGGGAGAAGGAATCAAATCCAGAAAAGGCTGGTGAGGTTTGGGCAAGTGCGTGTGCACGGCCTGCATGACTTCGTCGGTGGCATGGGGTCCGGTGACCGCCAGCACCTTGGGGTGCATGGCCTTGACCAAATCTCCCCCCTCGGGATTTTTTCGAGCGCCCAGACAGCCAGTGACGATGACGCGCCCGTTTTGATCCAGCGCTTCGGCGATGGCGTCCAGACTTTCTTGAACCGCACTGTCAATGAAGCCGCAGGTGTTGACGATGACCAGATCGGCGTCCTGATGCGTCTTGGAGGTCTGATAACCCTCGGCACTCAAGCGTGTGAGGATGAGTTCGGAGTCGGTCAGCGCCTTGGGACAGCCCAAACTGACAAAACCGACTTTAGGGGCAACCGCGTTGGTCATGCTGAATGCAATGGAAAGCAAAGAAGCATGGATTGTCCATGGATTCAGATGGCATCCAGGGTGGCCAGGAATTTGAGCAGCCGGTCGTTGACCTCTTGCGCCTTCTCACGCTGTATCCAGTGGCCGCAGTCTGGGATGCGCTCCTGGTGCTGCAACAAGGGCACCCATTGCTTGAGGCGCGGCAGCAGCCATTCCATGATGGGAAAGCCCAACAGCAAATCGCGATCGCCAATCAGGTACATGGCCGGGACGGACACCACGCGCCCCTGAAACGCGGCCATCAGCGCCCAGTTGCGATCCAGGTTGCGATACCAGTTCAGTGCACCCGTGAAGCCCGTGCGCTCGAAAGACTGCACGAACACTTCAAAGTCAGCCAGATCCAGCCAGGCTGGCGCCTGAGCTGGCACCTCGTGGTGCGCCAGCCAGGTCTTGCCCTTGGCAACCATGGTGAGCGCAGCCAAGTCGGGTTGGGGACCCTGGCCAGACATGTGCCAAGCCGCCCGCAAAAGGGTGGCGCGCACATCCCTGGACAGTTCGGCCTCGGCCTGACCAGGCCGCTGGAAGTAGAGCTGATAGAACTCGTGGGTCTCGGTCCTGGGCATGGATGCCACCGGCGGCGTGGAGCCTCTGGGGAAAAAGGGCACGCTCAAGGCCACCACCGCACGGAATCGGTCGGGGCGCAGCAAGGCGCAATGCCAGGCTACGGGCGCGCCCCAGTCATGCCCCACCACCACGGCCTGGTCGACCTTGAGGGCATCGAGCAAACCGACCATGTCGCCCACCAGGTGCAAAAGGCTGTAGTCCTCCACCGCCTCGGGCACATCCGATCCACCGTAGCCTCGCTGGTCGGGGGCAATCGCCCGATAGCCGGCCTGGGCCACAGCCAGCATTTGCGCGCGCCATGACAGGCCGCATTCCGGAAAGCCGTGACAAAAAAGGACAGCAGGACCCTGGCCTACCTCGCGCACCTGCAAGTGAATGGCACCGACCTGAACCCGGTGTTGCTGAATTTGCATCCCGTCCCCCTTGTGTTCACCCCGCTGGGCAGCTTCGAACCACTGTAAGGCAAATTCAGCAACAAGGCCTACACCTGGCGGCGCACCACCGATTCGGCCACACACGCCGGCTTGCTGTGACCCACGATGTCCAGCGTGGCGATGAACACCAGTTGGATCGCGCCTTGCACGGGCTCGACCTTGTCGAGCCTGAAACGTGCCCTCATCTCGCTGCCACTGGGCACAGGCGACATGAACCGTACCCGGTTGAGTCCGTAGTTCAGGCCAAAGCCCGCAAAGGGCATGAGTGCGGGCAGGAAGTCTTCGTAAAACTTGCCCAGCAGAGACAGGCTCAAAAACCCATGGGCAATGGTCCCGCCAAAAGGGGACTCCCGTTTGGCACGCTCCACATCCACATGGATCCACTGAAAGTCCCCCGTGGCCTGGGCAAACTGGTCGATGCGCGACTGTTCAATGCGCAAGACCTCGCTCACATAGACCTCTTGACCCACACAGGCTTGCAAGGCTTGCACATCGTCGCATCGGGGTGGCAGTGTCACAGGGGATGAGTTCATGTTCAGGCCTTTGTAAGGGTGTCATCAGGGCGTTGAAAAACGCGCAGGGCGCTTGTGGACAAAGGCCTGCACGGCCTCAGAAAAATCATCGGTCATCAGCCCCAGGACCTGAACCTGGTTTTCCAGCTCCAGGGCGCTGGCCAGGTCAGGCGCATCCAGGTTGCGCCACATGATGCGCTTGGTTTGTGTGACCGAATAGGGCGCCAAGGCCAAGATGGACCTCGCACACGCCATGGCCCGTTCCATCAACTCAGGTTCAGGGACCAGATCGCTCACCAGCCCCATGCTCAAGGCCTCCTGCGCCAGCACCGGGCGACCCGTGAGCATCAGCTCAAAGGCCCTGCCCGCACCCACGAGTCGAGGCAGGTGATAGCTGATGCCGCACTCCCCCGCAGAAATGCCAATCTTGACCGCCCCCACATGGAAGGCCGTCTGCGGCGTGCCAAAACGCACATCGGCCGCCAGGGACAAGGCCATGCCTGCCCCCACGGCCACACCTTGGACCGCGGCAATCACAGGCACATCGGTCTCGCGCAAGCGCTGAACCAAGCCTGCAAACTTCTTTTGCAGCGACATGGCCTCCTCCACGCTCCAGTTCACCTGGCCGTGTTCGTCGAGCATGGACTTGAGGTCCAGGCCAGCGCAAAACCCTTTGCCCTTGCCTGTGAGGACGATGACGCGGGTGCCCCGATCGGCCAGGACTTCATCGAGCAAGGCATGGGCGGCATCCAGCGCGGGCACATCCAGGGCATTCATGCGATCGGCGCGGTTGAACTGAATCAAGGCCACACCGACCTCGGGGTGGCTGAGCTGGATGGGGGGGTGATGCATGTCGGCCTCCTTGATGATCAGCACGAGGGCGCTGACGGGGTCACTCAGGCTGGATGTTGGCCAATCGGGCCAAACGCGTCCACTTGGTCACCTCGGCCGGGATGAAGGCCTTGAGCTGATCAGGTGACATGGGCATGGACGATAGGCCAAAGCTGGCCAGGCGCGTGCGCACCTCCTGGGTTTGCAAAGCCTGCTGCACCGCCGCACTGAGCTTCTCAGCAATGTCCCTGGGCAAACCCGCCGGACCAGCCAGCGCAATCCAGCCGGTGATGTCCTCGTAGGCTGGCCAGGTCTCGGCAATCGGAGGCCAATCCACCATGGGGCTTCGTTTGGGTGTGGTGATGGCCAGGCCTTTGAGGGTGCCTGCCTTGATGTGCCCCAGCACCGTGCCCAGATCGGCAAAGGTGAAGTCCACATTGCCAGCCAGCAAATCCTGAACTGCCAGCGGCGTTCCCTTGTAGGGCACACCCACCACATTCAGATCGGCCACCTTGAGCAGCATGGCCAAAGCCATCTGGGTGCTGGAGGAACCATAACTGGCGTTGAGCTTGCCCGGGTTTTGTTTGACATGCGCCACAAAGCTCGCCAGCGTCTGGTGCGGATGATTCGCGCGCACGATGAGTGCGGTCACGCTATCGGCCACGCCGGCAATGGGCGCGAGGTCTTTGGCTGGGTCGTAGGGCATGGACTTGAGCAAGGCCACATTCGCCGCCAACGAGGAGCTGGAACCAAAAAACAAGGTGTAGCCATCGGGCGCAGCCCGCACCACCTCCATGGCCCCGATGGACCCCCCAGCGCCCAGCTTGTTGTCGACCACGAAGGACTGGCCCAGGGTGGTGCTCAGATGCTGACCCACCACCCGCGCCGCCACATCGGTGCCAGAGCCAGCGGGAAACGGCACCACCAGCCGCACGGGGCGCACGGGCCAGCTCTGAGCGCTGGACTGGCTAGGCCAGGCGGTCGCGCCCAAGCCCAACAGCGCCAGGCGTTCAAGGGTGGATCTGCGGGTTGGATTCATGGGGTGCTCCTGTTCATCGGTGTGCAGGCGGGGTCAGCCGCCCATCAAGGCCACCCCCCGCTTGGCAAAAGCCAGCGACAGGCGACCCACTTGTTCGGCGTTGTCGGCAATCGCATTGCCCTGTCGGGCGCGCGCCGCAATGCCTTCGAAAATCACAGCCAGGCGAAACAACGACATGGCCGTGTGAAAAGGTGTGAGGGCTTGGGGGCAACCGCCGCAGTCCACATAGTGCGCCAAATAGGCCTGCAACTCGGGAATGCCCGATTCAGGACCATCCAAACCCTTCATGCCCATGTATTCGTCGGGCGAGAGGTGCCAGGACAAGGTGCTGAACGCCAGGTCCGACAAGGGATGACCCAGCGTTGAGAGTTCCCAGTCGAGCACCGCCACCACCCTGGGCTCGGTGGGATGAAACATCAGGTTGCCCATGCGAAAGTCGCCGTGCACCAAGGTGGTGGTGGCATCGTCGGGCGCATGATCGAGCAGCCATTGCGCCAACCGGTCGATTTGCGGCACATCGTGCACGCGCGACTGCGCCCATTGCTGCGTCCATCGCCGCACCTGGCGCGCGAAGTAGTCACCCGCTCGGCCATAGTCACCCAGGCCCCGCCCTTGCCAATCGACCTGGTGCAGCTTGGCCAACATCTCGGCCATGGCCAAATACATCTGCCGCCTGTGCTGGGGGTCCACGCCGGGCAAGGCGCAATCGCCAAACACACGGCCTTGAACACGCGACATCAAATAAAAGGGCGTTCCAATCACGCTGCGGTCGTCACAGTACGCCAGCATCTCGGGCACCGGCACGGCACTGTCCTTGAGCGCTGCCATCACCCGGTGTTCGCGATCCACCGCATGGGCTGAGGGCAACACCGGACCCGGTGGCTGCTTGCGCAACACCATCTGCCGCTGGCCATAACTCACAAAGAAAGTGGGATTGGACTGGCCGCCACCAATGGGCTCGAGCAGCATGTCGCCGCTGAGCCCCCCGACCTGATGGCGAATCCAGCCATCCAGGGCACTGGCCTCGAAATCCAGGTTCAAACCGCCGGGGCTCATGACAGCACTCGCCCTCCGTCAACGGGAATCACAACGCCGGTCACGGCAGTGAGTTGTGTGGCCAGCGCCACCACCGAATGACCCAGGTCCAGCGGCGTGGCCAGGCGGCGCAAGGGAGTGCGCTCGACATGCATGGCCTTGAAGGCCGGATCAAAGGCTTGCGCGGCCTGCGTTTCCACCAACCCCGGTGACAACGCCACCACGCGCACCGCTGGTGCCAAGGCCAAGGCCAGGGAACGGGTCAGGCTGTTGACCCCTGCCTTGGCCGCGCAATACATGATGTTGCTGCCCACACCCAGCTCGGCAGCAATCGAGGAAATGTTGACGACCAGACCGTCACCCGATTGCTTCAGGAGTCGATGGAAAGCCCGCACCGTGGCAAAGCTGCCCCGCAAATGGGTGGCCAAGACCAGATCAGCCAAGTCATCGTCGAGCGCATCGAGGTCGGGCGCGGGCACAAACCGGGTGGTGCCATGGCAATTGACCAGGATGTCCAAACGCCCAGGCGACTCGGCCAGCGACAGGGCCAATTCCTGCAAGGCCTGGGTTTGCGTCACCGGCACGCGCACGGCCCGGTGAGGCAGCTCGGCACGCGGCAGGGTGTCGATCAGTGTGAGCGCAGCTTGTTCAGAGCCATGCCAGCCCACCAGGACCGTGGCGCCCTGCTCAGCCAGTGCCTGACAAATGCCGCTGCCAATGCCACCAGCGCCGCCCGTGACCAGGGCAACGCGACCTTTGAGCGTCATCATGAGCGACCTCCTTGTGACGGGGTTGGTGTGCTGTCTGGCGCCAGCACACGATCGCGCATCTCACGCTTGAGCAGCTTGCCGTTGGCGTTGCGGGGCAAGGGGGTGTCTTGCAGCGAATAAGTCTCGGGGACTTTGTAGTCCGACAAGCGTGCTGCGCAATGCGCCTTGAGGGTGGCTTCGTCCACCGGCTCGCGCAAGCAAACCCAGGCATGAACCCGCTCGCCCAGCACCGGGCAGGGCTTGGCCACCACGGCAGCTTCTTGCACGGACGGGTGTTCGTACAGGGCGTTTTCCACTTCGATGGTGTAGATCTTGTAACCACCCCGGTTGATCATGTCCTTTTTGCGATCGAGCACGCGCACATAGCCATCCTGATCCATGGTGCCCAAATCGCCCGAGCGCCACCAGCCTCCCACAATGGCCTCTGCGCTGGCCTCGGGGTTGTTCCAGTAGCCGGGCACCACCATGGGACCCTTGATCCAGATTTCGCCCATCTCGCCCCAGGGCAACTCACGGCCTTCGTCATCCATCACACTCATTTGCACGCAGGGCAAGGGCTTGCCCACGCTGTCGGGCCGCGACTGGTCCCCCTTGGGCATCAGGGTTGACGGCGAGGTGGTCTCTGTTGAGCCATAGCAGTTCATCAACGCCAGCCAGGGCAGGCTCTTGGCCAGGTCCTCGATGACCTGCACGGGCATGGGTGCCCCGCCATAGCCGCCAATGCGCCAGGCCTTGAGTGCAGTGGGGTTGAAGCTCGCATCGATGAGGCAGAGCTTGTACATGGCGGGCACCATGAGGCTGTGGGTCATGTGTTCTTGCGCAGCCAGTCGCAAAAAGTCGCTGGCCTTGAAGGCGGGCTGGATGATCAGCTTGCCCGCACACAGGGCAAAGGTGGTGACCAGGGCCACCAGACCGGTGACATGGCTCAGCGGCACGGCGGTGATGGTGCAGTCCTGCTCTGTGAGCCCCATGGCCTCCACATAGTGCATGGACGAGTGGACGATGCCCAGGTGCGTGAGCATCGCCCCCTTGGGACGACCCGTGGTTCCCGAGGTGTAGAGGATCACTGCGGTGTCTTGTTCATCGACCTCGGTGGCGGGGGTGATGTCGGCAGTTGTGCCCAGGTGATCGCTCCAGCGCGTGCTGCCCTGGGCAGCTTGCGCCGCGCCCACCTGCCAGCGGTGGCGCAGCGCAGGCGCTTGCTCGGCGCTGGGCAAACGGTCCACCAGGTCTGGCTCATGCACCAGCAGGCTTGCCCCACAGTGTTGCAGCATGTAGGCCAATCCCGGCGCTTGTTCACGGATGTTGATGGGCACAGCAATCGCCCCCAGCCTGGCCACCGCAAACAAGGTCACCACAAATTCAATGCGGTTGCCCAGCAGCATGGCCACGCGATCTCCCCGCGCAATCCCTTGGGCTTGCATGCCCCAGGCCAGGCGCGCCGCTTGATCGTGCAAGTCCTGCCAGCTCAGGCGCTCAGACTCCAGCACCAGGGCAACGCCTTTGGGGTTGCGCTGTGCGGCTGTCTCCAGCAAGGCATGCAGGCTGCGAAGGCGATGGGCATAGCACCGCTCTACACGCTGTTCGTAAAGCGCTTCCCAGCGGATGGGACCCAGAGATGAGGGATGGGCAGATTGACCCATGTCACAACCTTTCTTCGATCTGTGAAGGCAAGCAGACGGTTTCACCATCGATGCACAAGTCCAGCAGCAACCAGATGGCGGCCTTCTGCCAATGCAAGCCAGGCCGCAATGAGGCATACACGCCGCCGGGCAAGGCCTGGGGCAACACGAATTTCAGGGCCTTGAGGCCAGGCAGCAAGTGGCGCTGCACCGGACCCGGCACGGCGGCCGCCAGCAGCCGCTCCAGGGTGGGCACGTCCAGGAAGTGAACCAGGCGTTCATAGGCCGCCTGGTCCACGGCCACCAGCGTGAGATCCAGCACGTCGCCTTTGTCCCCTGCCCTGCCCACGGCCAGATCGCCCACACGAACCTTCATGATGTGCTCCATTCAATCGTCGTGCGCACCCGGCTGGCCGGGATGTAGCCATCGAGCACCTCGATGCGCGCGCGCCGCTCGCTGCGCACGCAGCACCCACCCGCAGGGCCTGACAAGGTCAGTGCATAGACCTCGTCTTCCACGATTTGCGCGGCGTCCAGGTCCGCGCAGCGCGCCGAGACATGGACCCGCAATTCGGCCGGCGGCGCTTGCAGCGGCAGCGCTCCACTTTTGAGCACAGCGTTGACGCCCACCAGGTCGATCTGGAGGTCGCTCGCCGCCCAATCGCCCAGCCTCAGGCGAAGCACATCGGCGGCACGCTGGGCGCGCTCCAGGGCACGCGTGCCCGCAAATCCAATCTCCATGTCGGCCACCACGCCAGGGCGCTCCAGATAACCCGCCACTTTGAGTGTGGGCGGTGCGCCATGCGAGCGCGCACCACTCACCCGCACCTGATTGGGACCCACGGTCTCGAACGACACCGCCGAGAAATCCAGAACCAGATCTGGGGTGGCATAGCGCGAAGGATCGTGCACTTCGTAGAGCAACTGCAATGTGCAGGTCTGGGGATCGATGCGCCCCGGCTCACCCCGCGCAAGGCTGACCACGGCACTGCCATCGCTCATCACGTGCGCGAGGGGAAAACCCAGACCCGCATAGTCGGCTGCGCTCAGCAGTTGCCCGCCAATGGGCTCGAAGTTGCCACCGCTCAACTGCCCTGAGCACTCGAGCAGATGCCCCACGGTGAGAGCGCCCGCAAAGGCCGCCTCGCCCACATCCAGTCGCGCCACCGTGGCCGCGGCAAAGAGCGCCGAGTCGGCCACTCGCCCCGTCACCACCACATCGGCTCCCAAATCCAGGGCTTGCGCCAGGGGCATGGCACCCAAGTAGGCATGGGCACCCACCAAGCGCCCGTCGATGGGGCGATCCCAGGCAATCTCGTCAGCCAGCGCCATCACATCGTCGCCATGGATGGCGGCCACCCTCAAGCCACCCACGCCCTCCTCGCTGGCCAGGCGCGCAATGGCCTGACCTGCAGCCACGGGATTGGCCTGTCCAAGGTTGCTCAACACCTTGCAGCCCTGGGCATGCGCCACGGGCAGCAAGGGTTTCAAGCGTCGGCGCAATCGGGGGTCATAGCCCGCGTTGGGGTCCGCTGCCCTCATCTTGAGGGCGGGCAACAAGGTGCGCTCGGCCAGGCATTCCAGGGCAATGGCATCGACCTCGCCCGCCGCCACCATGCGCACGGCCGCGTCCACGCGGTCGCCCGCAAACCCTGCGCCTGACCCCAGTCGACAGGCCAGCGATGTCATGCTCAAACTCCCATGTAGGTGCGTTGCACCTCGGGGTCACGCAATAGCTCGGCACCTGTGCTCACCTTGACCAAGCGACCGTGATCCAGCACGCAACCCCGCTGGCACAGGCGCAAGGCGTTGCCCACGTTTTGCTCCACCAGCAAGACCGTGAGGCCTTTGTTCTGAACCAGGCTTTGGACCTTGTCGAACAGGCGATCCACCATGATGGGCGCCAAACCCAGCGAGGGCTCATCGAGCATGAGCATGCGCGGCAAGGACATGAGGGCACGGCCGACGGCACACATCTGGCGCTCCCCCCCCGAGAGGCGGCCAGCAAGCTGGTCGCGACGGTCAGCCAGCACCGGAAAGAGGCTCAAGACCTCATCCAGGGTCTGCGACATGCGCTTTCTGGCCTCGTGGTGGAAAGCACCGAGTTCGAGGTTTTCCATCACCGTCATGAATGGGAATAGACGCCCGCCTTCGGGCACCATGACCATGCCACGCCAGGCGGCATCATGGGCAGCAATGCGGCTGAAGTCCTGACCATCGAAACGCACCTCGCCGGCAAAGGCCTTGATGTGGCCGCACAGGGTCAGCAACAAGGTGGTTTTGCCAGCGCCATTGGCGCCCACCACCGAAAAGATTTCGCCCTCGTTCACCTCGAGCTGGATGTTGTCCAGTGCGAGCACATGGCCATACCCTGAAGACAGGCTGCGCACACTCAATAGGGGTTCACTCATGCCTGCTCTCCTGCGTTGTCCTGCATGGGCATCTCAATTCCTTTGCCGGCATGCCCTGTGCCCAGATAGGCCTGGATGACCTCGGGCGAATTGAGGATCACGTCTGCCGTGCCCATGGCAATCTGGCGTCCACGGTCCAGCACCACCACCTGGTCGGAAAAAGCCCGCACCACCTTGAGGTTGTGCTCAATGATGAGAAAGGTCATGCCCTGGGCATTGAGTTGTTGCAGCAACTCGATTTCATGGCTCACCTCGGCCTGATTGAGCCCCGCCATCACCTCGTCGAGCAAGACGATGCGCGGCTCCAGCGCCAATGCGCGCGCCACCTCCAGACGTCGACGCTCGGACAAGGTGAGGTCACCTGCGCGGCGCGGTGCCAGGTGGGCCATGCGCACGCGCTCGAGCACGGCCATGGCATGGTCCCTGGCATCGTTGAGCGCGCGGTGGCGCATGAAGGCGCCAATCATCACGTTCTCCAGCGCGGTCAGGGCAATGAGGGGCTTGGCGATCTGAAAGGTCCGTCCCATGCCGCGCTGGGCGCGGGCATGCGGCGGCAATTCGTTGACCCGTTCACCCAGGAAACGCACCTCGCCTTCGGTGGGCGCGAGCTGACCGGTGAGTAAATTGAAAAACGTGGTTTTGCCAGCACCATTGGGACCAATGATGCTCACGATCTCGCCCTCACGCACGGTGAGGGACACCTGGTCGACTGCACGCAAGCCGCCAAATTGCTTGCTGACCGAGGAAACTTCCAGCATGACCTTGCTCACGGCTGCCCCCTTTTTGAACGGATGGCGCTCAACGCGTCCTGGATCAAGCCCATGACACCGCGCTTCATGAAGAGGGCGGCCAAGACCATCAGGCCACCCAGGATGGCCAGGCTCATGCCAGGCAAGGATTCGGCAAAAGCGCCGCGCAGCCAGTTCTCAAACGGAATGATGAGCACCGCGCCCAGGATAGGGCCGGCAATCGTCCCAATGCCTCCAATCAGGGTGAGCAAGGCGAACTTCACCCCCACCTCCTGCAATGTGAACAAGGTGGGCGGATCAATGAAGCGCAAATACATGGTGAACAAAGTCCCGCCCATGGCCGTCAAGGCCGCCGAGATGGCCATGCCGCGCAATTTCACAGACAAGACATTGATGCCCGCCGCACGCGCCGCATCCTCGTCCTCGCGCACCGCCAGCAAGTAGTAACCCAGACGGCTGCGACGCAAGGCCACGCAAATGCCAATCACCAGCGCCACAAAGACGAACATCAGCACGGCGTATTGCCAGCGATCCTTGAAGATCATTTGGGCGAATCCGGCCTTGTAGGGCAGCATGAGGCCACGCGGTCCACCCGTGAGCGACTCCATGTGGTTGGCCAGCACAAAGGCCACTTCGTTGAACGCCAGGGTGGCAATCGCAAAAAATGGTCCACGCAGGCGAAAGGTAGGCCAAGAAATGAGCATGGCAACGAGTGCCGCCAGAACGGCCACCGGCAGCATGACCAGCCAGGGGGAGAGTTCGTAGCGCATCACCAGGATGGCCGTGCCGTAGGCACCAATGGCAAAAAACACACCATGGCCCAATGAGAATTGCCCCCCAAAGCCACCAATGATGTTCCATGCGGCGGCCAGCCCACCCATGAGGTAGGTGAAGGCAATGATGTTGAGCCAGTGCGGGTCCTGACTCAGCAGCAGCAAGGGAAGCAGTGCCAAGGCCATGCCGCCCAGGTATTTGAGCCAGGCTTTGCCAGCCGACTCCACCACCGCGTCGATGTTCACGCGAGGCGTTGCCCCAGACGAAGGGCTTGATTGATCAATGTTGCTCACGGAATCCAACCTCCTCCGCACCCACCTGGCCAAGCAAGCCGGCCGGACGCACGATCAAGACAATCAGGAAAATCAGGAACCACACCGCGCTGCGCAGCACCGGATCGATGTAGTAACCCGCCAAAGCCTCCACCACGCCCACGATCAGGCCGCCGAGGTAGGCACCCCAGACGCTGCCCAGGCCGCCCAGCACCACCACGGCAAAGGCCGCGAGGATGAAGTTGCCGCCAACACCTGGCGTGATGGAATAAATCGGGGTGAGCAAGGCACCGGCCATGCCGGTGAGCGCAGCGCCAATGCCAAAGGTGAGCAAAAACGTTTTTTCCACATTGATGCCCATGACCCGTGCTGCCCGCTTGTCCTGCGTGACCGCGCGGATGGATTTGCCCGCCATGGTGCGTGACAAAAACAGATGCAGCCCCACGGTAATCAGCGTGGTGGCCACCAGCGTGACCAGACGCACGGCGCTGATCTTGAGGTCTCCCGCATCCAGGGTCACCGCACCGATGTCGCCGCCCACGCTCAAAGCCTCACCGCGCGTGAGCGCCAGCATGAGGTTTTGAAACAGCATGAGCAGGCCAAAGGTGGCGAAGATCTGCATGTTGGATTCATGTTGCAAGGGCTGGATCACCAGGCGCTGGATGGCCACCCCCAGCAGGCCAATGAGCGGCGCCACTGCAAACACCGACACATAGGGGCTGATGCCCCACCAGGTGTAGGCCGCATACGTGGCGTACATGCCAAACATCACCAACTCGCCCTGGGCAAAGTTGACGATGCGAATCACCCCAAAGATGAGGTTCAAACCAATGCTGACCAGGCCATAAATCCCGCCCAGCAAAATGCCAAATACCAGTACGTTGAGGAGTTGGTCCATGTATCGCTCTCAGTCTGTGCGACGGCGCACGAGAAGGTGAAGGTGCCCTGGATGGCGCGGGTCACGGCCATGGTGTGGCGAGGATGCACCTCGCTCCCACTGCAATGCCCACGCGATCCAGGTACTCACTTGCACCCCGTGGTGAATCAGGGACGGCCCAAGGGACGCAGGCTCACGCCAGACTGAACAGCCTTGGCGGGATACACCGTCACCAGCTTGCCCGACTGCCATTGCGAGCCCGTGAACTGGGCGCGCTGGTTCTGGAAGTTTTTGTCAAAACGAACGCCATAGCCCGATGGGTAGGAGTTCTCAGGCTTGTCCATCTTGCTGGCTGCCTCGCGGACCTTCTCGGGCTCCACGCTGCCTGAAGCCTGAATGGCCTCGGCCAGCATCATCATGCCGCTGAAGGCGTTCATGCTTTGGGGGGCAATCGGATCGGCTTTGAACTTGGCCCGGTAGGCCTCCAAATAGGCCTTGCTGCCCGGTCCGTAGCTTTCGGTGATGTCGTTCCTGGGATAGCCCACCACCACGATGCCGTTCATGTAGGCCTCGCCCAAGGCTTGCAAGGTCTCGGCGGTGTCGCCTGTGCCAACCATCAGGATGGCACCGGGCTTGACACCCTGGTCACGCAAGGTGCGCAACAGCAAGTTGCCATCGGGCACATAACCGGTCTGGATCACCACATCGGGACCTGCTTGCTTGATGCGCAAGACCGTGTCGTTCAAATCGATGGTGCGCGCCGAGTGTGAACCCACGCCCACCACCTTGGCGCCAAAGGCTTCCAGGATGCGCTTTTGTGCCTGGGCGATGGTGCTGCCATAAATGGAGTCTTCGCTCTCGATCCACACCTTGAGGTCGCGCACATCTTTCTTGAGCGCGGGTGCAATCATTTCCTTGACCGCAGCCGATGAGGTGTTGGCAAAGGCGGAGCCATCGGGGCCGCTGCGCACGAAATTGGGCAGACCCCGCTCGGTGAGCTGCTGGGCCACGGCGTTGGTTTCCCAGTACAGCTTGTTGTAGCGCAAGGCGGCATCGCTGGCAGTGAGGGAAATCGCGCTGATGTAGGTTCCGATGAAGAGGTCCACCTTGTCACGGGTGACCAGTTGCTCCACGGTGGCAATGCCTTGCTGGGGGTTGGTCACGTCGCCGCGCACCAACTCGATCATGCGCCCACCGAGCAAGCCGCCCGATGAATTGATGCGGTCCACGGCCAACTCGTAGCCGCGGGTGACCTCGGTGCCATACAGGGCCAGGGGACCACTGTAGGGGTTGAGGGCACCGATGCGGATCGGGGCTTTTTGTGCAAATGCAGATGCGCACACGGCCAAGCCTGCGCTGAGCAATGCGGCCTTCACAAACTGTCTTCTGTTTTTCATGGCTGTCTCCTCCTGGTTGATGGTGATGGAATGGAACGCTCGAAACTCACGATGGATCTGTCCCCTGACCCAGCGCGCCTGTGGCCAAACCCACAGGCCAGTAAATCCCGCCACCAGTGATGCCACCATCCACCGGCAAATCGGCGCCGGTGAGGTAGGACGACTGGGGGCTCAACAAAAACATGACCACCTCTGCGATGTGCTGCGCGCCAGCCATGTGTTGCATGGGGATGATGTGCGCCAGCGCTTTGACCAGATTGGGGTTGTTGCGAATCATCTCGGTGTCGATCACACCTGGACACACGCAATTGACGCGCACACCCCGCGGCGCGAGCTCCAGCGCGGCGCTGCGCGTGAGCCCCCGCATGGCCCACTTGCTGCAGCTGTAGGCGGCAGCGTGATAGCCGGTCATGCCCACCGTGGAGCCGATGTTGACGATGGCGCCACCACGCGGCATGAGGGGTGCCACCGTCTGAATGCCAAGCATGGACCCGGTGAGGTTGACCGACATCACCCGTTCCCAATCGGCCAAATCCGTGCGAGTGACGGTGGCGCGCTGCCCGGTGATGCCCGCGTTGTTGACCAAAGCCCAAGGTGTTTGATCGATGTCCTGGAGCCAGGCCTTGACCTGTTGCCAGCATGCCGGGGTGGACACATCGGCCACCAGGGTATCGAGCTGCCCCGCATGGCCAGCCGCAGCGGTTTTGAGCGAGTGCCACGCTGCGTTGTCGGGGGGCAAGGCATCCACGGCCAGGACGCGCGCGCCTTGTTCGATCAACCCCAGGGCAAAACTGGCCCCCTGCCCGCGGGCTGCGCCGGTGACCACAGCGGCTTTGTCTGTCCAGTGTGATGTGCTCATGCCTGGGCCTTTGCTGTCATGCCTGCCCCTGGGGGGTGAGGTTCAAACCGGGGGACTGCCACGCCTTGCTCATCCTCGATGACCAGCCAGAGGCGTTGGTCCAGCTGCAGGCTGTGTGCCTCGGTGTGGATGAGGTTGGTGATCATGCGCGGACCTTCATCGAGCTCGACCACCGCCACGGTGTAGGGCAGGCGATTTGCGAAGGCTGGGTGATACGCCACGTGATAGACCACCCAGCTGATGAGCCTGGCCTGGCCTTTGGACTCTTCCCGCTGCCAATTGGGCGACAAGCAGCCTGGGCACTGATGGCGCGCAGGCAACCAGGCCTTGCCGCAGGATTGGCAGCGCTGAAAACTCAGCTTGCCTTGCTTGAGCGAGGCCCAAAACGGCGTGCCGATGTCGGAGGATTCGGGCTGGGGAAAAGCCACGGGCTCAGCGCCCGCTGCATCCATTGGCGTGGCGCTCATTGCGGTTCTCCCAGAATCAGGGTCGAGTGGGTGTGCATGATGCCGCCCTGGTTACTCACCACGCAACGTCGCGCGCCTTTGACCTGGTTGACCGACTCAGCGCGCATCTGGCGCACGCCCTCGAGCACCAGTTGCAATCCCGGCATGCCGGTTTCAGACAGCAGGCCACCCGAGGTGTTCAAGGGCAGTTGTCCGCCAAGTTCGATGTTGCCGCCCTGGACAAAAGAGCCGCCCTGCCCTTTGGCACAAAAACCATAGTCCTCCAGGGTCATGAGCGGGCAAATGGTGAAGCAGTCATAGAGTTGCGCCACATCCATGTCAGCGGGCGTGAGCGAGGCCATGGCAAATGCGGTCTTGGCCGAGATGGCAGCGGCGGTGGTGGTGAGGTCGGGGCGCAAGGCCACGTCCCAAGACGTTTGTCCCTGCCCGAATCCCAGGATGGGCACCGCCCGGTGAGCGCCCAACTGCGCGGCCTTTTTGGCACTCATCACGATGACAGCAGCAGCGCCGTCGGACACAAGGCAGCAGTCGTCGCGACGCAAAGGCTCCACGATCCAGCGTGACTCGCGATACTGATCCAGAGTCAGGGGCTTGCGCAATTGGGCCTTGGGGTTGGCCGCAGCATGGCGGCGACACGCCACCGCAATGGCACCGAGCTGATCGCTGGTGGTGCCCCACTGCTGCATGTGACGCTGGGCAATCATGGCGTAACCCGCCGGGGTGCCAAACCAGCCAAACACGGCGTCATCGCCCCAGGCTTTTTCGTAGGCTTGTCGGGTGCCCGTGGCCGGGTTGTCGGCCAGGGCCACGATGGCGATCTCGCACTGACCGGCATCGATGGCCATCACCGCCTGACTGATCATGCTGATGTTGCTCGCACCCCCGTGGTCCCAGATCCCGCCAATGCGCGGCTGGATGCCCAAAGCCTCGGCCAACTTTTGGGCATACATCATTTCAAAGCGCGAGGTGGGGGCTTTGACGTAGAGCGCATCCACGGCGGCCTTGTCCACCCCGGCATCGCCCAGAGCCTGGCTGATGGCCTCCACATTCAGGGACACGGTATCTCTGCCCGCGAGCTTGCCAAAGGCGGTCTGGCCGATGCCGGCGATGACCATTTTGCCGCTGAGTGCGTGCTTCATCTCAGATCACCTCCTCGGCCACGAGTTGTGCATAGTCGGCGCTGGACAATCCCAGCCACTCGCAATAGACCGCTTCGTTGTCGCGACCCAACTCGCCACTGGGCTTGAGGTGCAAGGGCTCGGAGGCGTCATAACGCATGGGGGAATTGGGCAAACACACGCGGCCGTAGAGCGGGTGATCCACCCACTGCAAGGCACGGCGTTCGTGCATGTGCTCGTCGTTGATCACCTCGTCGAGGCTGCGCACGGGCGCGCAAGCGACGCGATGCTTCATGAGGAGCGCAAAGAGGTCTTCCTTGGTGTATTGGGCGGTGAAGCCACTCACCAGCGCATCGATCTCGTCCATGTGCGCCACGCGCAGCTTGAGGTTGGCAAAGCGCGGATCGGCCACCAGGTCCTCGCGCTGCATGGCCGTGCACAGGGACTTCCAGTGCACCTCGCCTACGCAGATGATGGCGATGTAACCATCGCGAGTGGGATAGACGTTGTAGGGTGCCTCAGCCATGCCGCCGTGGCGGTTGCCCGTGCGGGGTGGCACGTCGTTGCCCATGCTGAAGTGCAGCCCCAGGTTGGAAGCCAGCGACGCATAGACCGCCTCTTGCATGGAGACTTCGACCAGGCGACCTTGGCCAGTTTTCTGCGCTTCGTAGAGGGCGGTGACGATGCCGCCATACAAGTGAACGCCCCCCATGAAGTCGCCAATGGCCGGACCGGCCTTGACCGGTGGGCGATCCGGGAAACCCGTGACATGCATGATGCCGGCCATGGCCTGCACCGTGAGGTCCATGGCGGGGAAATCCTTTTTCGGACCTGATCGGCCATAGCCCGATCCCGCCCCATAAACCAGCCTCGGGTTGATGCGCGAGAGGGATTCATAGCCCACGCCCAGCCTGTCCATCACGCCTGGCGCAAAGTTCTCCACCAGGATGTCGGCACGCCCCACCATCTTGCGCAGCAAATCACGGCCACGCTCGGTCTTGAGGTTGAGGGTGGCAAAGGACTTGTTGGAATTGAGCATGGCAAAGGGCAAGGCGGCTCCAGCCACCACGCTGCGCTTTCGCAGGTGTTCACCCCCCGGGGTTTCGATCTTGATGACCCGCGCACCCGCCATGGCCAGCAAGAAGCTGCAATAGGGGCCGTTGTAGATCTGACCGAGGTCGACCACCGTGATGCCCTGCAAGGGAAGAGGCCGTGTCATGTCACTTCCCCTTGAACTGCGGTGGGCGTTTTTCCGCAAATGCAGCCGGCCCTTCCTTGGCGTCTTCGGTCTGCATGAGCATGCGGTTGATGACGGCCTCGATGCGCAAGCCCGTGTGCAAGTCCACATCGCGGGCGCGCAGCGCCAATTCCTTGGCGGCCTGAACCGCCAGCGGCGCATTGGCGGCGATCTTGCGGGCATAGGCATAGGCCGTGGACAACAAGTCCTCGGGCGCCACCACGCGGTTGACCAGACCCCAGCGTTGCGCCGCTTGGGCATCCATGGCCTCGCCGGTGAGCAGCATTTCCATGCCGATGGCATAAGGCAGTTGATCGAGCACACGCTGGGTGCCACCATTGCCGGGAATGACCCCGCGCTTGACCTCGGCCAGGCTGAAGCTGGCATGCGTGGCGGCGATGCGGATGTCGGTGGCCAGCAGCAAGGTCATGCCCCCGCCCAGGCAAAGTCCATTGACCGCAGCGATGACCGGCTTCCAGACCTCCAGCCCCCGGTTGAGCAACTGATCACGCTGGGTGAGCCACATGTCCGACAGGGAGGGCGGCGCCGTCAAAAAACTCTTGATGTCTGCGCCCGTGGTGAAAGCACGCTGACCCGCCCCGGTGATGATGGCCACACGGATGTTGGCATCGTCACGGACCTTGCACCAGGCCTGGGACAACCATTGATAGTGCTCGGCATCCATCGCATTGAGGCGCTCGGGGCGGTTGAGGGTGATGAGCGCAATGCCGTCGGGTGAAACTTCAAAGTCCAGTGCCATGGCGTCAGTCCCTTCTGGATCCCAGGATGGCGCGAGCCACCACCATGCGATGCACCTCGGAGGGGCCTTCGCCAATGCGACGGATGCGCGCCTCGCGATACCAGCGCTCCAGGGGCAGTTCCTGGGCCACGCCCATGCCGCCCAACATCTGGATGCAGCGGTCGATCACGCGCCCAGCCACCTCGGTGCCATAGACCTTGCACGCCGAGGCATCGACCTTGATGTCACGGCCAAGGTCGGCATTCCAGGCGGCCTGATACACCATGAGGCGTGCTGCGCGCAATTCGATTTCCGAGTCGGCAATCATCCATTGAATGGCCTGCCGGTCGGCCAGATGCTGGCCAAAGGTCTTGCGCTGTCGCACCCAGTCGGTGGCAATGTCCAGCGCCGCTTGCGCAATGCCAATCGTGGCAGCGGCGTAAGGCGGACGGGCATGGACCAGCCATTCCTCGGCCAGCGAAAAGCCCTGCCCCTCCTCGCCCAGGCGGTCTTCGATGGGCACTTCGTAGTCTTCGAAGTGCACCTCGTAAGGCGCATAGGAACGGATGACGGGGATCTTGGAGAGGCGAATGCCAGGACGGCTCTTGTCAACCACAAAGCTGGTGATGCCGCCTCGCCCAGGCGTGTCGCCTGTGCGGGCAAACACAATGCCCCAGTCGGCCATGCCCGCACCCGAGATCCAGATCTTGGTGCCGTTGATCACATAGCGATCGCCCTTTCTCACGGCGCGGGTCTGGATGGCACGACCCGGATCAGAACCGCCACCCGGTTCGCTGATGGCCACAAAGGCCTTGGTCCCGTTGGCCACATCCTTGCGGGCAAAGCGTTGCTGGTGTGCCGTGCCTTTCCAGATCACATTGGGAGGATCAAAGCCAAATGCACCCGCTCCAGCGATGTACATGCCCATGCGGCATTTGGAGGCTTCTTCTGCCGCCACGCACTGACCCAGCAGGCTCAAGCCCGCACCGCCATGCTCAGCAGGTGTCTCAAACAACCACAACCCGACCGACTTGGCCTTGGCCTGAAGCGCCTGCAAAGGCCCCGGCTCCAAGGTGTAGGCATCGTGGTCGAGTTGGTCCTCCGCAGGCCGGACTTCCTCGGCCATGAAGCGGCGGATGGTGTCGCGCAACATGCGCAGTTCTTCCGGCAGTTCCCAACTTCCACTGGCATCCAAAGCTGTCGACATCAAAAACTCCTCTATGGCCAGAATCAGGCCGCGCCCAGGGCACGGCGACGTTGAACAGAAGCAGACTCGTCCAATGCAAACTGGCTTTGTCCGGGGACGATGGGGGTTTCCTTGGCGATCACCACGCCATAGACCGTCTCGGCCACCTGGCGTGAGATGTAGCCGCGATTCAAATCACGCTCCACCGCGGCCAAGTCACGCGTCAGAGGGTTGCCATAACCGCCGCCGCCGGGTGAGGCGGCCCGCAAGGCGTCGCCACTGGCCAGCAACTGCTTGTCCTGTTTGCTGTGCCACTCGGGCCGCCAGGCTTTGCCCGAGGTCACAAAGCTCACCTCGTTGGCCTTGGCACTTTGGCCGCCGCAAATGCCAAAGGGCGCATGCTCGGCACGGTCGCCCAGCACCGACACCGTGGTGTCGCTCCAGACGGTGAAGCCGTATTCGGTGCCGCATCCGCCGCGGTGCCAGCCTGCGCCCCCCGAGTCCTCACGCACGCGGAAGTGATCAAAGCGCAGCGGGAAGCGGTGCTCGGACATTTCCAGCGACATGAAGTTGGCCATGGACTGGGGTGGCGTGCCGTTGATGAGGCCATCGCTGGCACGCGTTGCACCATAGCCGCCAGGGTATGGGAAGACCCCCACAAAGTAGTTGCGGCGCTTGGGATGCGTGCCGCTGATGGCCACCACCCCAATGGTGCCGAAGAAGGCAGCCGGTGCACGATCGGGCATGGCCTGGGAGAGCGCGCCAAACACCACATCGATGACCCGGCCCATGGGCTCGAGGTAGCCACCACAGGGCGCGGGGTATTCGGCTGACAAGACCGTGCCCGGTGGGACTTCAATGCTGATGGGTCTGAAGGTGCCGCCGTTGACCGGGACATCCGGGAAGAGGTGCTTGATGGCCACGAAACACGACGACACCGTGGTGTTTTTGGACATGTTCATCGGTCCCTTGGCGGTCAAGGCCGAGCCCGAGAAATCAAAGTGCATGTGGTCGCCCGAGATCGTCACCTTGAGCTTGACGGGCAATGGCCGCGCATCCAGGCCGTCGTTGTCGATGGCATCTTCAAAGGTGTAGGTGCCGTCTGGCAACTCGGAGATGTACGAGCGCATTTGCCGCTCGGAGTAGGCAATCATTTCGTTGAGGCAATCGGTCAGGGTGTCGCGGCCATAACGCTTGACCAGGGCCTCGATGCCACGCGACCCCACACTGAACACATTGCTCATGGCGGCCAGATCGCCAGCGATGTCGTCGGGCAAGCGCACATTGGCACGGAACATGGCCACCAGGGCTTTGTTCAGCCGCCCTTCTTCATAGAGCTTCACCGGCGGGATGACGATGCCTTCCTGGTGAATCTCGGTGGCTCTGGGTCCCCAGCCGCCGGGCACATTGCCACCAATGTCCATCCAGTGACCCGTGGTGGCCATGACGGCGAACAATTCGCCTTGCACGAACACCGGCGCCACGAGTTGCACGTCCTGCAAATGGCTGCCGCCAAGGTAGGTGTCGTTCATGATCCACATGTCACCGGGCTTGAAGCCGCCTTCGGCGTTGGCCAGTTCAATGACCTTCTGGACCGAGAACTGCATGTAGGCCAGGAACACCGGCAAGCCGTAGCGCCCCTGGGCAATGGTTTCACCCGTGACCGGATGAAAAATGCCGTTGGCACAGTCATTGGTCTCGGAAATGATGGGAGATATGGCGGCGTGAATCAGGTGCAAGTCCATCTCGTCTGCAATCTGTTCCAGGCTGCCGCGCACAACGGCCAATGTCAATGGATCCATTTATTTCACCTTCACAAGCAAGTTGCCTTGACGATCCACAGTCAGGTGCATGTCGGGTTCGATGACCGTTGTGGTGTCACTTTGTTCGATGATGGCCGGCCCATCCAGGGACATGCCGGGCTTGAAGTCGTCCCGCTGCAGCACGGGCGTGTCGTACCAGGCCTTGCCGAAATGCACGGGGCGGGTTTTCTGGGGCTTGGGGCTGCCACTGCTCATGGCGGCTGTGGTCTTGGGCAAGGCCACGGCAGAACGCGTGCCCACCACCACGGTGCGCAGGTTCACGATCACCGCAGCGATGCCTTCGAGCACGTTGCCAAACTTTTCCCGATAAGCCTGGTTGAAGGCCTCGGACAATTGCTTGGCATCCCACTGGGACTCGATGGGAACGGCCAGCGTGTGGATTTGCCCCGAATAGGCCATGTCGGCCATGTGCGAAATGTCGTGGTGGTCGATGGGCACTTGGCTGTTGGTGAGGTGCGCCATGCCTTGCTCGCGCTGCCCCTTGAGGATGGCTGTGAGCTCGCCTGCTTCGAGGCGATCGACCCGCTTTTCCAGGGTTTGAGAGAGGTCGTAGCGCAAGTCGGCATACACACAGCCCAGTGCACACAACACGCCAGGGTAAAGGGGCACCAGCATGGTGCTGACCCCCACCTCGCGAATCAGTGCACCGCCATGCAAAGGCCCTGCACCACCAAAGGCCACCAGCGCGAAATCGCGGGGGTCCAGGCCTCGCTCGATGGACATCAATCGGATGCGACCCGCCATGCGCTGGTTCACCACGGCCAGGATGGCCTCGGCGGTTTGTTCCATGCTCAGCCCAAGCTTGGCTCCCAAATCGGACACCGCACGGCGCGCGCCTTCGACATCGAGGGTGTTGCCATCGCCATTCATGCGGCTTTCGGGGTTGATGCGACCCAACACCACGTTGGCATCGGTCACCGTGGGCTCAGTGCCGCCACGCCGGTAAGCCACTGGACCAGGCACTGCGCCTGCACTGCGCGGCCCCACTTGCAACATGCCACCGCGATCGAGGTAGGCGATGCTGCCGCCGCCCGCACCAATGGTGTGGACATCGATCATGGGCAAGCGCAAGGGAATGCGAAAGTCCAGGTTGGTGAGCTCAGCCACGTCGGGCTTGCCATTGACCACAGCGGCCACATCAAAGCTGGTTCCGCCCATGTCGCCGGTGATCACATGCGTGAAACCGGCCTCTTGAGCAATGCGAGCCGCTGCCGTGACACCGGCGGCGGGACCCGAGCGCACGATGTAGGCAGCGCGCTCGGCAAGCTGCCGCAAGGGAGCAACACCACCATTGGACTGCATGATGGCCACCTCGCGGTCATAGCCCCAGTCTTTGAGCTTGCCTGCGAGGTTGCGTGCATAGCGTGCCACCAGGGGCTGCAAATAGCCTTGAACCGCTGCCGTGCTGGTGCGCTCGAATTCATAGTATTCGCGCACCACCGAGGTGGCCGTCACGATTTCCCATTCGGGGTGGATGGCCTTGAGGATGTCGCGCGAGCGTTCCTCATGCGCAGGGTTGGCATAGGCATGCATGTAGGCGATGACGATGGACTCCACCTTCAGCGACTTGAGGGCCTCGCCCAAGGCACGCAACTCGGCCTCGTCCAGGGCAACGAGTTCACGCCCTTCGTGGTCCATGCGCTGGGTGACCTCAAAGCGCAAGTCGCGCGCAATCAGCGGCTCATGCACGCCCTCGAGGCCATACATTTGCGGCCTGTCCCTGCGCCCGAGTTCCAGCACATCGCGAAAACCCTTGGTGGTGACCAGGGCGCAACGCGCACCTTTGCGCTCGATGACCGCGTTGGTGGCAATGGTTGTGCCATGCAGCAGGGCTTCGAGTTCGTCAGGCTTGATCCCCGCCTTATCGAGTGCATGGAGCAAACCCACCGAAGGGTCGTGCGGCGTCGAAGGCACTTTCAAAATCTGATGGGGACGTTCCCCATCGCCCGAAAAATAAAGGTCGGTGAATGTCCCGCCTACATCGATCCCAACGATCCCCGCCATGAACTTGTCTCCTTGTGTTGACCTCTTTAATCTGTCGAGGTCTTTTTCAATGGGTTGAAATGAAATGAAAAAAAACAGACATGAACGAGGCTTGAGTCTTCATGGTTCATGTCCCCGATTGAGTCGATTCGGGCGGCGGCTCACCGGCCACCAGCAAGGCCTGCTCGGCTTGCTCATCGTCCCGCGTGCGTTGTTGCACGCTCTCGTGATAAGCCCCCACATGGCGCCCCATGCGGCGCCAGGCGGCATCCGCATCGCGTGCACGCAAGGCATCCATGACCTTGCCATGGGCAACGCACACGGCATGGCGGACTTCCATGGAGTTAAAGCCCCTCAAATCGGTGGCCGCATAAAGCGGCTGGGCAATCGAGGTGATGAAAGCAATCAACAACTCGTTCTGACTGGCCTTGACCACCGCCTGGTGCCAATCGAAATTGGCCTTGAGAAAGCGTGGCAGGTCGCCTTGTTCCTGAATCAAGCGTTCATGGCTTTCGGACAAGGCTGCCCAGTCCTCATCGGTCCAGAACTGCGCCGCGAGTCGAGCCGCCTGGGGCTCCACCGCTTCGCGCGCTTGCAGCACCGACTCCAGACGAATGCCTTTGCCGCGGATGAAGGTTTCCATGGACCGCTGGATCATGGAAATGTCTGGCCTCACCACCTCTGCACCGCCAGCACGACCTGGCCGGGTGACCACCAGGCCTTCGGTCTCCAGCATGCGCAGGGCTTCCCGCACGGATGAACGCGACAGGCCAGCACGCGAGGCCAAGTCCCGCTCGTTGGGCAAGGTCTGCCCTTCGGCGATGCGCCCATCCAGGATTTGTTCACGCAAGGCATTGGCCAGGACGGTGGCTGCTTTGGGGACAGAAATGGGATTGATTTCGAACATGGAGGTCGATCATCCCTGTCGATTTATGGTCTGTCAATTCAATGGTCAGACCAAAATAATAGGGAAATTCCCTGAATTGGCGGGGAAATTCACAACAAAAGAATACTTAAGAAGACTGAATTTGAGCCAACCCGGGACAAACTGGGGTGAGACGGCCAGTCAGTGACCGGCCCACCCTTGAGCAGGAGGAGGATCCGGATAGTTAGCATAAGTACAATAATAAGCATTAACTTAAAGAAGCACCATGACTCTCCAATCCCTGCTCCAACTCGATCAATTGACCCAAGTCGTTGACATTGGTGCCAATCCCATCGATGGGGACCCGCCGTACAAAAGAATGCTTCAGGCTGGGCTTTGCAAAGTGTCTGGATTCGAACCACAGCAAGAAGCCCTGCAGAAATTGAATGAGAGCAAATCCCATCTGGAGCAGTATTTTCCTTATGCGGTCGGAGACGGAACTCGTCAAACGCTCTACCAATGTGCTTATTCGGGTTGGACCAGCTTTTACAAACCCGATCCGCTGGCGCTGGAAGTGTTTCCGGGCTTCAAAGCCAACGCTCACATCACCAAAGAAATTCAAGTCGAGACCAAGCCGCTGGACGAGATGGAGGAAATCCCCCACTTCGACTTCCTGAAGATGGATGTGCAAGGCTCAGAGCTCAGTTGCTTGAAATCCGGCATCAAGAAGCTTCAACAATGCAGCTTTGTCCAGCTGGAGGTTTCCTTCGTCACGCTGTATGAGCATCAGCCCGGGCTGGGTGAACTGGATTCGTTTTTGCGCGAGCAAGGTTTTGTCCCCCATTGTTTTGCCGCCTTGAAACAATGGCCCATCTCTCCTTTGGTGGTCAACAACAACCCAACCCAGCCTTTGAACCAGCTGCTGGAGGCCGATATGGTTTATGTGCGCGATTTCTTCAAACCCGACACCATCAGTGATCAACAGTTCAAGCACATGGCCATGGTGGCCCACCATTGTTATCAATCATTTGATTTGGCCGCCAGGGCCGTAGAGATCCTGTCCCGTCGGGGCGCCATTGTTCAGGGCGCGCTTCAAAAATACATCAGCCTGCTCAGCGCCTAGGGATCGATGCGAATGTGGTCAGGCGCTTGACCGGCCTGGAAGCGCTCATGCATAGCGACATAGGCTTGTTCAAGGTAGCCCGTCATTCTGGGCGTGTCAAACAACGGGGCCGTGAGTCGGTTTTGGTCAACCTTCAATTTGATTTGCGCCAGCCACTGGGGGTCATGAGCCGCATGGATGGCCGTTGTCTTGAATTCTTCCTCGGTCTCAACGATCAACTCCGGCACATTCAGTGCCGACAACAAACTGGCGGCAACCCTGCCCGGGAAGGTTCGCCCCTTGAGCGTCAACAAGGGTAGCCCCGCCCACAAGGCATCGCTGGCCGTGGTGTGTGCGTTGTAAGGCAACGTATCCAGGAAAAGATCAGCCAACTGATGGCGATGGATGTGCTCTGGAATCGGGACACGCTGAGCAAAGATCAACCGACCGGGATCAACGCCGAATTGTTGGGCTTGGCGTCTGAGGTTTTCTTTGGCGACCGGGTTATCTTCCAGCAACCACAAGCAACTGTCCTGGACTTGAGACAAGATCTCCATCCATAACCGGAAGCTAGGGGGCGTGATCTTGTAGTTGTTGTTGAAGCAACAGTAAATGAAACTGTTCTCGGGCAATCCGAATTCATGGCGAGAAATGGGTGTCTCACTGATTTTTTTATGGCGATCATTGGCCTGGTAGGAAAACGGCAGGTGCACCACCTTTTCCGAATAGTGGATCCTTGAAGCGTCTGGGATGACGATGCGGTCGGCAATGATGTAGTCCATGTACGGTGCCCCGATGGTCCCTGGGAAGCCCAGGTAATTCACCTGGATGGGCGCGGGCTTGAGGGAGAACACCTTTTGACGAGCGCGACCAAAATAGCCATTGAGATTCACCAGCACATCAATGTGATTTCGTTCGATCAGCTCTGCCGCCTCGATGTCAGACATTTCAGAAATATCGATCAGGTTTGGAATGGCCTTTTCAATCCTGGAGCGGTACTCAGAATGATCATTCCAACCACTGTCCAATCCAAACACCTCGAATCGGTCGCGGTCATGCGACTCCCACACCCCCGTCATCAGGTGCGAGGTGGCCTGATCTCGAAACTCGCCACACAGATAGGCCAGCCTGATTTTTGGATGTGAGCTTTTGGGGGAAATCTTGGTCTGGGCGGAGGCGGGGAAATGCTTTTGACAAAACAATTCCGCACAAGTTTTGTGAAGGGCTTCCGAATCGGAAATGCCCATCAACCCAAAAGGCTCCGCGGTGTGTTGGCCTTGTGCCAATCCCGTTTCGATTCGGGACACATAGGCCTCGTACTCAGACCAATCGCACTCCAACATCATTTGGTGATGCGCTTTACCCAGGTAGAAGTCATCCGCCTCCACCAACTCAGCCGCCTTGAGATAACTTTGGGCAGCCTCTCCGTGACGCTTGAGGTTGTTGAGCGCAATGGCTCGATTGCTCCACGCCTGAGCATGATTGGGGCTGAGCTCAAGCGCCCGGTCATAACTCAGAAGCGCTTCCTGATGATTTTTTAGGTTATTGAAGGTATTGCCTCGGTTGCTCCAGGCTTCAGCGAAGCCGGGGTTCAACTCAATCGCCCTGTCCTGACAGAGCAAGGCCTCTTGATGGCGGTTGAGTTCATTCAGGGCATTGCCCCGATTGGTCCAGGCCTGGGCGTAATCGGGCCTCAATTCAATGGCCCGGCCGAAACTGGTCAATGCGTCATGGAGGCGGTTGAGCGGACTCAAAGCCAGCCCCCGGTTGTTCCAGGCCTCGGCATAGTCGGGACGCAAGGCAATCGCACGGTCTGCGATCTCGAGTGCCTGGGCCGTCTGATTCAACTTGATCAGACACGCCGCCTTGTTCGAGAGGGCTTGGACATTGTGAGGATTGAGCCTGAGCGCCTGTTCAAAGCAATCCAGCGACTGCGTGAAAGCATTCATCTCAAGTAGCGCCCCTCCCTTGTTTTGGTAGGCGACATCGATGTTTGGATCCAGTCCGATGGCCCGATCAAAGTCGAGCAAGGCTTGCTCGAAGTGGCCCAGGGCTGCATGGGCATTGCCACGGTTGATGTAGACCCAGGGGTTGGAAGGCATCCATCCTGCAGCAGCATCGTGATGCGGCAAGGCCTGTGCATGTCGATTCAATTGATTGAGCAAGATGGCCTTGGTGTAATGCGCCGAGGCATGCTTGGCATCCATGGCCAGGATTCGGGTCAAGGCCTGCAAGGCCTCCTCCATGTTGCCCAGTTCGGCCTCCACCACCGCGGACAAATAAAGCAAGTTGACGTTGGCCTTGTTCTTGACAAGCAATCCCTTGAGGTACCTTTTGGCTTCTGCAAACTGACCGGTCTGTACCAGTGTCTGGATGTTGTTCAGATTCATGGCCTCATCCTATCAAAGGCCCTCTTGCGCAGGCTTGCTGCACCAGCGCCGGTGGTCTGCAAAATGCAAACTCAGAGCCTAGTTCGCGAAGCAAAAGGCTTTGGGGAGGCGATCCCAAAGGCGTGGTTGAGCGAATGGATGAAACGGGGGTATGGTGGGCGAGGACGGAGGTTGAACAACCTGTTTCGCCAAGGTGGCTTCTCTTTGAAACCCACCGAAATTGGTAGGCGCGATTGGACTCGAACCAACGACCCCCACCATGTCAAGGTGGTGCTCTAACCAGCTGAGCTACGCGCCTGTTGTGTGCGAATTGTAGCAGTAGCCATTGGGCCTTCCCCGAGGCCAGTGACAAGCCCGCCCGCGTCAGGCCCGCTTGGCTTGCTTGACCCCATTGACCATCTGAATGCCGTGCAGGGCCAAGGACAACTCCTGGGTGTTGCGTACCTCCACGGTAAAGCCCATGCGAGCCATCTCCTTGAAGCTGGCGGTTTGAACGCCAATCACGTTGAGCTTTTCGCGCGCAAAAACCTCTGACACATCGCGCAGCAAGCCCTGCCGGTCCACGGCCAGAACCTCCACATGCACGGGATAAAGCGTGGTGGACAAGGGCTGGGCTTCCCAGCTCACATCAATGATGCGCTCGGGGTGAGCCTGCTGCATGTGACGCACATTGGTGCAGGTGGCACGGTGAATGGAGACACCCTTGCCTCGGCTCACAAAGCCCAGGATGGCATCGGGCGGTGCAGGTCGGCAGCATTTGCCCAGTTGGGTCATGAGCGAATCCACACCCACCACCAGCACCCCCGCTTTGGACGAGGCCGACCCGCCCCTGGACATCTTGCGCAGGACCACCGCATCGGGCTCGGGCAGGGGCTCGGCCGGACGCAAATGGGTCTCGATCTGCCGCGTCGAAAACTCATCCTTGCCGACGGCTTCGCACAGCAGCTCAAAGTCCTTGAACCCCAGTTCGATGGCCAAATCTTCGAGCTTGATGGCGGTCTTGCCTTCGCGCTGCAACAGCTTTTCAATCGCCTCGCGACCTTTTTCCATGGTGGCCTGTGCGGCAAGGCCATTGAACCAGGCCCTGACCTTGGCCTTGGCACGGGGGGTATGCAAATAACCCGCATCGGCATGCAGCCAGTCGCGCGATGGACCGCCCTCCTTGGCCACGACGATTTCCACGGTCTGGCCGCTTTGCAGGGGGGTAAGCAAGGGCTGCATCACCCCATCCACCCGTGCGCCCCGGCAACGGTGACCCAAATCTGTGTGCAGGTGATAAGCGAAGTCAATGGCGGTGGCGCCCTTGGGCAAATCCACGATCCGGGCTTGTGGGGTCATCACATAGATGCGGTCGTCCTGCGGGGCCTGGGCAGCGAGTTCGGCATTGGAGGCCTGCAAGTCACGCTCCCAGGCCAGCAGCTGGCGCATGAGGGCAATGCGCTGGTCGTAAACGCCATCGGCCATCACGCCGACATAGCCTTTGCTGCCCGACTCCTTGTACGCCCAGTGCGCGGCGACGCCACTGTCGGCATGGTCATGCATGGCCTGGGTGCGGATTTGCACCTCGATGGCACGGCCCTGGGCATTGCGCACCACGGTGTGAAGCGACTGGTAACCGTTGGGCTTGGGGCGGGCAATGTAGTCGTCGAATTCCTCGGGGATGGCCTGCCACAGGGCATGCACCTCGGAGAGGGCGGCATAGCACTGCGACACCTCGGACACGATGACGCGCAAAGCCAGCAAGTCCATGAGCTGATGAAAGCCCAGGTCCTTGCCCTGCATTTTTTTGTGAATGCTGTAGATGTGCTTGGGGCGACCATAGACCTTGGCCGCCAAGCCTTGCTGTGCCAATCGATGAGACAAATCCGAGCACAGTTGGTCCACCACGGCTTGGCGTTCATCGCGGCGCTCCTCGAGCAAACGGGCCAAGGCCTGATAGCGGTCGGGCTGCAAAGCCCGAAAAGACAGGTCTTCCAGTTCCCACTTGATCTGCCAAATTCCCAGGCGATTGGCCAGGGGCGCAAACACGCTCAAGGTTTCTTCGGCCAGAAAAGCCGGAACGGGCTGGCGGATGTGACCCATGAATCTGAGGGTCTGCAAGCGCGAGGCCAGGCGCAGCAGCACCACCCGCACATCGCGCGAGAAAGCCAGCATCATGCGTCGGACGTTCTCGGTCTGAACCGCGGGGCTTTGCCCACTGGGGTTGGCCAAGGCCAATTGCACGGTTTGACGCTGCAACTGCATGAGCTCGTGAGCCTCCATCGCCAGGCTGCTCAATTGGGGGCCAAAGGATTTGGCCAGCACCTCGCGGGGCTTGTTGAGGTACTTGGCCGCCGCCGACAAATACACGGCCGCTTGCAAGTCGTCGGTGGCCTCGAGGCTTTGCAGGATGGCCACTGTGCCTTGGGCATGTGCCAGCTCTGACTCACCGGAGTCGAGCCGGGCATCCTGCAACAAAGGCTCGGCAAAGTTGCAGGCCTTGTGGCAAATCAGGGTCAAAGCGGCGGTTGTGGGGCTGTCAGTTTCCATGTCGGGGGGTCATGCACAATGCTGGGTTCAACCCATGGTTGAGCATGCTAATTGAATTGAATCGAGGAGTTCCCCATGTCAGATCGTTTTCTTCACGGCAAAACCGCTTTGGTCACCGGTTCCACCAGTGGGATTGGCCTGGGAATTGCCCTGAAATTGGCCCAGCGCGGCGCCAACCTGGTGCTCAATGGCTTTGGCGATGCGAGCGAGCCCATGGCTCAGGTCAAAGCCCACGGGGTGGAAGTCGTCCACCATGCGGCTGACATGACCCAGCCAGCGCAGATCGAAGACATGATGGCCAGCGCAGCCCAGCGATTTGGCCGCGTGGACATCTTGGTGAACAACGCGGGCATTCAGCACGTCTCGCCCATTGAGACCTTCCCCACCGAGCGCTGGGATGCGGTGATTGCCATCAACCTCACCAGCGCTTTTCACACCACCCGCTTGGCCCTGCCCGCCATGCGCGCTGCCAATTGGGGTCGCATCATCAACGTCGCCTCGGCACACGGGCTGGTGGCCTCGGTTCAAAAATCTGCCTATGTGGCATCCAAGCATGGCATCGTGGGTCTGACCAAGGTGGTGGCACTGGAAACCGCCACCAGTGGCGTGACCTGCAATGCCATTTGTCCGGGCTGGGTGCTCACCCCTCTGGTTCAGAAGCAAATCGATGCCAAGGCTGCTGCACTGGGTGTGTCCACTGAAGAAGCCTCGCGCCAGTTGCTCAGCGAAAAAGAACCTTCTTTGAGTTTCACCACGCCCGAAGAATTGGGCGAGCTGGCGCTTTTCTTCTGCTCCGCTGCGGGCAACAACGTGCGTGGCGTGGCCTGGAACATGGACGGCGGCTGGGTCGCCCAGTGAGGTCGCGTCTTTAGCCCTGTGCAAAATCACCCGTTTGGGGGATAGGCAAAAGGGGGTGAAGTCTTTCCAATGCGGCTGTGTTCATCACAGGAAACGCCCATGAAAAACGCACCTCACCGTTCCACCGAAGCCCAGGCCTTTGCCAGGCGTTTGCGCCAAGCCATCAAACAGGCTGGCCTCAAGGTCTCAGCCACCGAGCTCGCGCATGCCTTCAACCTGCGCGACTGGGACTCGGGCATCACTCCCCACGCTGCCCGCAACTGGCTCAATGGGGTGTCCATACCCAAACAGGGCCGCCTGAGGGTCTTGTGCGAGATCTTGCAGATCACACCGCATGACCTGCTGTTTGGCCCCTACCCTGCCCATGATCGCAGCGCATCAGAAACAGCCGATGGCGCCGCCCTGGCTGACCGCTGCATGTGGCACAAATACCATTCGCTGAGTCTGGACCACCAGCGCATGGTGAGGGAGTTGACCAACGGCTTGCATCGGCTGGAGTCTCACCGCCCTGGCGAGCAAGCCGATTCAGACCCCAAACCCGAAGGGGATTGAAGCGCTCGCCATGGCCTGTGCCATCAGGCCAGCGCACAGGCTCATGCGAGGGCGCTGACCAAGACCACGGCACGGGCCTCAATGGCCTGCAATTGCCCCACGGGTCCGAGCCGTTCCGCGGTTTTGGCCTTGACGTTCACACAGTCTGCCGACAAGCCCATGGCGCGCGCAATGTTCTCGCGCATGGCATCCCGGTGGGGTCCCATGCGGGGTGCTTGGGCAACGATGGTGCAGTCCACGTTGCACACGCCCCAGCCCTGCTGCCTGACCCGCTCGGTGGCCACGCGCAGCAACTGAGTCGAATCAGCCCCTTTGAAGGCCGGGTCATGGTCGGGAAAGTGATGCCCAATGTCGCCCAGGCCAGCAGCTCCCAGGACCGCATCGGTGATGGCGTGCAGCAAGGCATCGGCATCGGAGTGCCCCAGCAAGCCCATGTCATGAGGGATCAGCACGCCGCCCAGCACCAAGGGGCGACCCGGCACCAGGGCATGAATGTCCCAACCTTCTCCGATTCGAAATGCAGGGCTCATGAGGCGTCCTTGTGGGTGTGTCGATGAAGCCAGGCCGAGGCCCATTCGAAATCCTGGGGATAGGTGACTTTGAGGTTCAGGCCTTCAGAGGCCACCAGCAAGGGCTGCAAGCCCATGGCCTGCATGGCGCTGGCCTCGTCGGTGACCTCGGTGCCGGCTTGGGCATAGGCCGTGGCCAGTTGCCCGAGGCGAAACATCTGCGGGGTCTGTGCCAGCCACAGCCCCTCGCGGTCCTCGGTGTGGCTCACACGAGGGGGCGATGCCGACGTTTGGGCACGCTTGACGGTATCGGACATGGGGCGTGCCAGCAAAGCGCCCACGGGGTCATTGCATCCCAGCTCGATGAGGCGGCGCACATCGGCCGGGACGATGAGGCAGCGCGCGGCATCGTGCACCAGCACCCAGGTCTGAGCATCGAGCCCCTGCTCGAGCAAGGCCTGCAGCCCCGCTTGCACGCTGAGTGCGCGCGTGGCACCCCCAGCGGCAAGGACGCGAATGCGAGAAACATCCCAGGCCGCGCGCGACAAATGCCCCTGCAGCACGGCATCGCCCGGCGTCACGATGACATGGATGCTGGCCAGCTGCTGGACTTGCGACAAGGCCTTGAGCGTGTGCATCACCATGGGCTCACCCGCCACAGGCTGATATTGCTTAGGCAAGGCGGTGCGGGCGCGCTGGCCACTGCCGGCACAGGGCACCACGCACACGGGCTGTAAGGGTTGGGACATGGGAATGGGCGGTTGAGGGACTTGCAATGGAGCCCCATTCTAGAATTCACCACCCCCCCGATGCCGTCATCGGGGGTGAAGTCGTTTCTGAACCATGAAATTTCCCCACCTCACCCCTGGACAACGCTTTGCGTTGCCATGCCCCAGGCCTGGCGCGGACTCGCTGTGGCTGGCGCAATGGGTGGCGCAACGTGCAAGCCCGGCGTCCACACCGTCTTGTGTGGCCATCGTCTGCGCCGACGCACAAGATGCCCAACGCTTGCTCGATGAGATGGCGTTTTTTGCGCCCCAGCTGCGCTGCGCCCTCTTCCCCGATTGGGAGACCCTGCCCTACGACGTGTTTTCACCGCACCAGGACCTCATCAGCGAGCGCCTGGCCACCTTGTGGCGCATCCAGCAAGGCGAAGTCGATGTGGTGCTGGTGCCCGCCACCACCGCCCTGTACCGACTCGCGCCGCCCTCCTTCCTCGCGGCCTACACCTTTTCCTTTCAGGTCCAGCAGCAACTGCGCGAGCAAGACCTCAAAGACCAGCTGACCCTGGCGGGTTACCAGCATGTGGGCCAGGTCATGAGTCCGGGTGAATACACCATCCGGGGAGGGCTCATCGACCTCTTCCCCATGGGCTCCAACCTGCCCTTTCGCATCGATTTGTTTGACGACCTGATCGATGCCATCCGCACCTTTGACCCCGACACCCAGCGCAGCCTCTATCCGGTGCAGTCGGTCCGCCTGTTGCCCGGGCGTGAATACCCCATGGACGAGGCCTCGCGGCAGGCCTTTCGCAAGCGCTGGCGCGAGCACATGCCGGGCGACCCCACGCAATCGCGCCTGTACAAGGACATGGGTGCGGGGCTGGCCACAGCGGGCATCGAGTACTACCTGCCCTTGTTCTTCGACGAGACCGCCACGGTGTTCGATTACATCGGAAGCCAGGCCGAAGTGGTCTTGCACGGTGAGCTCGAGCCGGTGTTCCAGCGGTTTTGGCAAGACACCCAGGATCGCCATCGACTCAGCCAGGGTGACCCGGACCGTCCGGTGCTGCCGCCCGAACACCTGTTCCTGACCCAGGAGCAGTTTTACGTGAGGCTGCAAGCCCATGCCCAGCTGGCCTTGCGACCGGTTTCGCCGCAGGCCACGGACCTCGCCCGCGAGCGCTGGCACAGCCCTGCCCACTTGTCGCTGGACAAAAACCTGTCCGACCCAGCCCAGGCCTTGCGGGGTCATGTGAAGTCCTCCCCCAGGCGCACCCTCGTCGTGGCTGAAAGCATGGGTCGTCGCCAAAGCCTGCACGACTTGCTCGCCAGCCACGGCCTGGACTTCCCCACGGTCGACGGCTGGGTGCCGTTTGCCCAGGGCAGCGAGCGCGCCGCCCTGACGGTGGGGCCGTTGTTGGCGGGCTTTGAGGACGTCGAGCTCCAGCTCACGGTGCTCACCGAGTCCGAGCTGTTTGCCATGGCCCCCGGCAGCCGGCGTCGCCGACAGCAAGAGACCCAAAGCGATGTCGCGTCCATGATCCGCGACTTGTCGGAGCTGCAACTGGGCGACCCCGTGGTGCACGCCAGCCATGGCATTGGCCGCTATCGGGGCTTGATCCACCTGTCGGTGGCCTCGGAGGGTGAGGAGGAGCCCCAGGAGTTCTTGCACCTGGTCTATGCCGATGACGCCAGTCTTTATGTGCCCGTGAGCCAGTTGCACCTCATCAGCCGCTATGCCGGGGTCAACCCCGAGGACGCGCCCTTGCACCGGCTGGGCTCGGGTCAATGGGACAAGGCCAAGCGAAAGGCTGCCGAGCAAGTTCGCGACACCGCTGCCGAGCTGCTCAATGTCTATGCGCGCCGCTCGACCCGCGAAGGCCATGCATTTCGCTATTCACCCAAGGACTACGAAGCCTTCAGCAACGACTTTGGCTTTGAGGAAACACCCGATCAGCGCGCCGCCATCCATGCGGTGGTGCAGGACATGATCAGCCCCCGCCCCATGGACCGTCTGGTCTGCGGCGATGTGGGTTTTGGCAAAACCGAGGTGGCCTTGCGCGCCGCCTTCATCGCGGTGATGGGCGGGCGACAAGTGGCCTTGCTCGCTCCCACCACCTTGCTGGCTGAGCAACACCACCAGACGCTGGTCGATCGCTTTGCCCGCTGGCCTGTGCGCATCGCCGAGATGAGCCGCTTTCGCACGCCCAAGGAAATCAAGGCTGCCATGGAGGGTCTGGCTCAAGGGCAGATCGACATCGTGGTGGGCACCCATAAGCTCCTGAGTCCCTCGGTGTCGTTTCACAACCTGGGTCTGCTCATCATCGACGAAGAGCATCGCTTTGGTGTGAGGCACAAGGAGGCCATCAAGGCCTTCCGGGCTGAGGTCGACGTGCTCACCCTCACGGCCACTCCCATTCCGCGCACGCTGGGCATGGCCATGGAGGGCTTGCGCGACCTGAGCGTCATTGCCACGGCCCCCCAGCGTCGGCTGGCCATCAAGACCTTTGTGCGTGGCGAAGACAACGGTGTGATCCGCGAAGCCGTGCTGCGCGAGCTCAAGCGCGGCGGGCAGTGTTACTTCCTGCACAACGAAGTCGACACCATTGAGAACCGGCGCGAACGCCTCCAGGCTCTCATCCCCGAGGCGCGCATTGCCGTCGCCCACGGGCAAATGCCCGAGCGGGACCTGGAGCGGGTCATGCGTCAATTCGTGGCGCAAAAGTTCAATGTGCTGCTGTGCTCCACCATCATTGAAACTGGCATCGATGTGCCCACGGCCAACACCATCCTGATTGCACGAGCCGACAAATTTGGTCTGGCCCAGCTGCACCAACTGCGCGGTCGGGTGGGTCGCAGCCACCACCAAGCCTATGCCTATTTGCTCGTCCCCGATGTGCAGTCGCTCACCAAGCAAGCGCAGCAAAGGCTCGATGCCATCACCAGCATGGAAGAGCTGGGATCGGGCTTTTACCTGGCCATGCACGACATGGAAATCCGTGGCGTGGGCGAGGTGCTGGGCGAGCAGCAAAGCGGGGGCATCATGCAAGTGGGCTATCAGCTCTACCACGACATGCTGGACCAGGCCGTCCAAGCCCTCAAGCGCGGCGAGGAACCTGATTTGCTCAGCCCCTTGCAGGCCACGACCGAGATCAACCTGCACGCGCCCGCCCTCATTCCCGAGACCTTCTGCCCCGATGTGCATGTGCGCCTGTCGTTTTACAAACGCCTGGCCAGCGCCCAGACCGCCCGTCAGCTCGACGACATGATCGAGGAGCTGATCGACCGCTTTGGCCTCTTGCCGCCCGCCACCGAGGCCTTGTTGAATGTGCACCGGCTGCGCCTCTTAGCTCAACCTCTGGGGGTGCTCAAGATCGACGCCACACCGGGCATGATCCTCATCGCCTTCAAGGCTAATGCCCCCATTGATGCCCTGCGCATCATCCACATGGTCCAGCAAAGCAAGCACATCCAGCTCGCGGGCAACGACAAGCTGCGCATCAACCGCGCCTTGCCCGAAGTGAAGTCCAGGGTGCAGGCTGTGCGCGAGGTCTTGCAGCATCTGACCGCGCCCCGTGCCACCCCCGATGCGCCAACCCCTTCCTCCTCCACCGTCCACTGAAGCCCCGAGAATGCGCGCATGACTGCTCCCCATGAATTTGCCCCCGGCCTGGTGGTTCAAGGCCCGCAGGCCGCCGCGTTGCCCTTGCGGCTGAGCGACTTCAAGCTCATTGCCTTTGACATGGACTCCACCCTCATCAACATCGAATGCATCGATGAGATCGCCGATGCGGTGGGCAAAAAGGCCGAGGTCGCCGCCATCACCGAGGCCGCCATGCGCGGCGAGTTGCCCGACTTCAAAACCAGCCTGCGCAGGCGCGTGGCCTTGCTCAAGGGCGTTCATCGCTCAGACCTGCAACGCGTGCTCGACGAGCGCCTGAGGCTCAACCCCGGTGCGGTTGAATTGCTCCAGGCCTGCCACGCCGCAGGGCTCACCAGTGTGCTGGTTTCTGGCGGCTTCACCTTTTTTGCCAAAGTGGTGCAACAGCGCCTGAACATGCACTTCATGCGCAGCAATGAGCTGGCCTTTGACAAGGACCGGCTCACCGGCGAAGTCATGGCGCAAGACTGGGGCGACATTTGCGACGGCGAAGAAAAGCGCCGCACCCTGTTGCAGCAATGCCAGGTCAAAGGGTGTTTGCCCGAGCAGGCCATCGCCGTGGGCGATGGCGCCAACGACATCCCCATGATGCAAGCCAGTGGCTTGTCGGTGGCCTATCACGCCAAGCCCAAGGTCAGGGCTCAGGCGACGGTCTGCATTGATCAGGGAGGCCTGGACCGCCTGCTGGAGGTGCTCCTGCCAGGCTGAAGGCGCGCGCTAGCGCAAGGCCTGGTAGATGGCCTGCGCCAATTCGGGCGAGATGCCCTCGACGCCGCACAAGTCCTGTACGCTGGCCTGAGCCACACCCTTGACACCGCCAAAGCGCTGAAGCAGCCGGGCGCGCTTTTTGGGACCAACGCCGGGGATGTCTTCGAGTTTGCTGCCGCCGGTTCTCACCTTGGCGCGCTTGGCGCGCATGCCGGTGATGGCAAAGCGGTGGGCTTCGTCGCGGATCTGGGCAATGAGCATGAGCGCCGCTGAATCGTGCGCCAGGCTGAGTTTGGGGCGGCCATCGGCAAACACCAGTTCTTCCAGCCCCACTTTGCGCCCCTCGCCTTTTTCCACGCCCACAATGCGCGAGAGGTCCAGACCCAGGGCCTCGAACACGTCCTTCGCCACCCCGACCTGGCCTTTGCCGCCGTCGATGAGGACCACATCGGGCATGCCCTGCGATGGCGCACTGCCCTCGCTGGCTGCTGCGGCCAACTTGCCATACCGGCGCTCGAGCACCTGACGCATGGCGGCGTAATCGTCACCCGGCGTGATGCCCTCGATGTTGTAGCGCCGGTAGTCGCTGCTGAGCATGCGGTGGTTCTGGAACACCACACACGAGGCCTGGGTGGATTCACCCGCCGTGTGCGAGATGTCAAAGCACTCGATGCGAAACCGCTCCAGGTCCTGGCCGTCGTCAATGGGCAAGTCCAGCGCCTGGATGAGGGCGCGGGTTCTGGCCATTTGCGAGCCTTCTTCGGCCAGCAGGCGGGCAAGCTGCAACTCGGCGTTGTGCATGGCCATGTCCAGCCAGACCTTGCGGTGTTCGCGTGGTCGATGCACGCAGTGCGGACGCACGCCACTGCTGGCCGCCAGCGCCTGCACCACCTCATCGGACAACGCATGGGAGCTCACCAGCGTGGGCGGCGGCTCCAGGTCCAGGTAATGCTGGGAGACGAAGGCCTCGAGCACCTCTTCGGGGGTTGCGCCTTCCACGTGGCTGGGGAAATGGGGCTTGTCGCCCAAATGCCGCCCGCCCCTGACCATGGCCAGGTTGACGCAGGCCTTGCCCCCATGGACTTTGACGGCGATCACATCGGCATCGCGGTCATCGGTGGTTTCCACAGCCTGCTGGTGCTGCACCTTGGCCAGGGCGGCGATCTGATTGCGCAAATCGGCCGCCTGCTCGTATTCGAGTTGTTGGGCATGCGCCATCATGCGCGACTCCAGGTCTTGCATGACCTCCTGGGTTTTGCCCAACAGCAAATCGCGGGCATGGGTCACGTCGCGGGCGTAGTCCTCGGGCGAAATGAGGCCCACGCAGGGAGCCGAACAGCGCTTGATCTGATGCAGCAAGCAAGCGCGCGTGCGGTTGGCATACACAGAGTCCTCGCAGGTGCGCAGGCGAAACACTTTCTGGATCAGTGAGATGGCCTCGCGCACTGCCCACACGCTGGGGTAAGGGCCAAAGTAGTCGTGCTTGCGGTCCACCGCCCCGCGGTAGTAGACCATGCGGGGGGCGAGGCTCGAGCGCGTGATCTTGAGGTAGGGGTAGCTCTTGTCGTCCCGAAACAGGATGTTGTATTTGGGTTTGAGCGACTTGATGAGGTTGTTTTCCAGCAGCAAGGCCTCGGCTTCGCTGCGCACCACGGTGGTTTCCAGTTCGGCAATCTGGCTCACCATGTGGCCGATGCGCGTGCCTTCGTGGGGGCGCTGGAAATAGCTGCTCACCCGCCGCTTGAGGTGAATGGCCTTGCCCACATACAGCACCTGATGCTGGGCATCGAAAAACCGGTAGACCCCGGGCAAGGCCGGCAAGGAGGCGACCTGGGCAAGCAACGCCTCGGACACTTTGCGCTCCGGGGGTGGCGCGGCTTGCGGGGCTTGGGCA